>JBATEO010000026.1:0-2889 GCA_049664045.1 Prochlorococcaceae cyanobacterium | reverse complement strand
TTGCCGTTGTCGGGCCAGCTGTTGATCGGCGCGAAGCGCTGGTTGCCGGTGCCGCCACCGCCGCGGCCGTCGGCGGTGCGGTAGGTGCCGGCGCTGTGCCAGGCCATGCGGATGAACAGACCGCCGTAATGGCCCCAGTCCGCGGGCCACCAGTCCTGGGAGTCGGTCATCAGGGCGATCAGATCGCGCTTGAGGGCCGGGTAGTCGAGCTGCTGGAAGGCCTCGGCGTAGTTGAAGGCGGCCCCGAGCGGATTGGAGGCCGGGCAGTGCTGGCGCAGGATCGCGAGGTTGAGCTGCTCGGGCCACCAGTCGCGCGGCGCGGGGCCGCGGCCCGCCACGGGCAGCGTGGCGGCGCCATGGCCGCTGAAGGGGCACTTGCCGAGTTCGGTCATGGGTCTCGCCTGCCTGATCGCACTGTTTTGACCGTAAGCAGCACGATCAGGAGCGACCGGTGAGGGTCACAGTCCTTAGCGGGGACCCACCAGAGCAGCGCGGAAGGCGGGCGAATCGAGGAGCGGCGTGTTGTGGTCGAGGTCGGGCGCCACCACCAGCTCGGCCACGCCGGGCGGGAAGGCGCGGTGCAGGGCTTCGGCGTGGCGCGTGGGCACCACCGCATCGAAGGCCGCCGCCACGATCGTGGTGGGGGCGCTCACCCGGGGCGCCTCGGCGGCCGCATCCCAGCGGTCGCGCAGCAGCAGGTCCACCGGCAGCCAGGGCATGGCGCCTCGGGCCACCGCCGCCAGGCTGTCGAAGGGCACCAGCAGCACCAGCCGCTCCACCGGCCGGGTGGCGGCCAGGTGCACCGCCGGACCGGTGCCCAGGCTGCGGCCCACCAGCGTCACGGCGCTGTGGCGCTCGGCCACGTAGGCATGGAGGGCCCGAGCGTCGGCGCGCAGGGCCGCTTCGCTGGGCCGGCCCCCGCTGCCGCCGTAACCGCGGTAGTGGAGCAGATAGAGGGCCGTGTCCGGCAGCAGGGCGGCCAGCTCAGCGCGGGTGAGGGACACGTCCTCGGCGTTGCCGCCGAAGTAGATCAGCGCTCGGGGCCCGGGATGGGGCCGATGGGCCACCAGCACCCGCGTGCCCTCCACCCGTAGCTCCAGCCGGCCGGAGGGATCGGCGGCGGGCTGGGGGAAGTAGATGAAGGAGCGCTGGGTCAGGGCCATCAGCAGACAGAGGCCGCCGTAGGCCAGCGCCAGCCCGCCGACCCAGCCCAGCCACCGCGCCATGGCGATCGCTAGGCGAGGCCGAGCGGCAACAGGTCGATGAGGCCACTGTCGAGGCTGCCGAGGCTCTCCAGCGACACGCCTCTGAAGACTCCCCTACCCGTGAGGCTGCTGCGGTCAGGATCGATCTTGCCGGCGATGGCCTCGAAATCCCCATCGAACCCATCCCGGCACAACTTGATCGGGGAGAGGGTGCGGAGGTTGAAGGCCACGGTGCCGAGGGTGACGCCGGACTCGCTCTTGACGCGCAGCACACCCTCGGCTCTGCGGATCTCGAATTCCTTGGCCGTTGACGGGTCGTTCTTCACTGGCACCGCCTCGCCTTTGGTGCCGATGTCCAGGCTGAAGCGGAAATCGAATGGATCAGACCGGGAATCCTCCAGGCGACCCTTGATGGTGGTATCGAAGGTGTCCTCGGTGATCTCGAAACCCGTTTTCAGGCCCTTCAGGGAATAGGGATTTCCGCTGCCGGTGATCTCATCGAAAGCATCCGAAACAGGCTTTTTGAGAGGATTATCTGCCTTCTCGTCATAGGTGTCGCCATCACACCGAAAGAATCGGGGGTCAGCCATGGCCAGCCTCAGCAGAGAAGTCCACGGTAATTCCCGTGGGAAGGATCCAGCGGATCAACGGCCTTTCTTGATGGTCCGCTCTTGATGGTCCGCTCTTGATGGTCACGATCGCTTCAGCAGCCCAAGGTGAGCGGCGCCACCGGGGCGATGCGGGGGTTGCGGCCGCCCACCTGGTTGGCGCGCAGCACCAGAGCGGAGGCGCCCAGGTCGAGGAACACCCTCAGCACGGTTTCACAGGCCAGGCGCGGCAGCAGCGAGCGCCAGCTGCCCAGGCCCTGGAGCAGATCGCGCAGGGGCTGGTCGTCGAGGCTGCTGCCCAGCCGCACCGAGCCCCGTTTCCAGTCGTCGCGCAGGGGCGGGATCGGCAGCAGCCGCGCGCGCAGGATCCGCTCCAGCTCCAGGAGGGTGGCCAGACGCTCAGCCTGCTCCGGCTGACGCTCCCGCCAGCTCTGCAGGCGCTGGGCATCGACGCCGCGGATCTCGGCCTCCAGGTCGCGGATGGCGGCGAACAGGGCGAGGTTGGAGTCCTGGGCGCAGTTGTGGGCGGGACCCACGAACGTGCCGCCGCTGCCATCGCCGATGCGGTAGCGGGCCATCATCGCCGTGAGCTGGCGGCCGAAGGTGTCCAGCGGGCAGCGCTCCCGCTCCTCCCCCGGGGCGCCGAGCGCATAGGTGCCGGTGAAGGGAGGAAAGCGCACCAGGATGTCGGCCACGGGCCGGCAGCCCAGCCAGCCCCACTGCCGCTCGGCCAGATAGCGCCAGCGGTCCTGGGCGCCGGCCACCAGGCCATCGGGGTTGTGGGCGTACACCTGGCGGTAGTCCACCGCCACCGCGAGCTCGCCGCCGGCCAGGGGCTCGCGCAGCACCCGGCCGAAGCCGTAGGCGAAGTGGCCGGTGCAGAGGCCGCCGCGCAGGGCCTGCTCGCGCTGCTCGCCGCCGATGCCGCCGAACACGTGCAGCACCAGCAGCCGGTCGCCCTCGCGCCATTCGGCCAGCAGGGCGTCGGCATCGGTGGCCCGGCGCGACACCAGCACCGAGCTGGCGGCGCCGGGGGTGGTGTCGGCCCAGGCCTGGTGGCGCACGTAGCGCCAGGC
>JBATEO010000025.1:0-42333 GCA_049664045.1 Prochlorococcaceae cyanobacterium | reverse complement strand
CCGCCACCCGCTCGGCGCCGGCCTGGCACAGGGCCGGCACCCCGGCCGCCGTGATCCCGCCGATGGCGAAGCAGGGGATGGCGCTGGCAGCCGTGGCTTCGCGCACATAGGCCAGCCCCACCGGCTCACGGCCGGGCTTGGTGGGCGTCGCGCTCACCGGACCCACCCCCACGTAGTCGCAGCCGTCGGCGATCGCCTGGCGCAGCTGATCGATGGCATGGGTGCTGCGTCCCACCAGACGCTCAGACCCCAACAGCCGCCGGGCGACCGCCGGCGGCAGATCGCCCTGGCCCAGATGCACGCCGTCGGCATCCACCGCCAAGGCCAGATCGATGCGGTCGTTGACGATGAACAGCGCCCCGTGGCGGGCGCAGAGCTGGCGCAGGGCGCGGGCCTGCCGCAAGCGCGCGGCGTCGCTGAGGGGGCTGCCGTCGTCGCCCGCGCTGCCTTCCTTGGCCCGGTACTGCACCAGCCGCACGCCGCCGGCGAGGGCGGCGGCCACCACCGCCTCCAGGGCCGGCGCCGGACTGGTGACCAGATAGAGGTGGCAAGCCAGCAAGCGCCGACGCCGCTCCTCGCCGCCGCCGGCCTGCGCCAGCAGCTCCACCTCCAGGTCATAGAGCCGGTAGCGGCTGGCGGCGGCCTCCACCGCCAGCTGCGGATCCACGGCGCGGCCGAATTCCTCCAGCACCCGCAGGGCCTCCTGGACCCGGGCGGCATTGGCCGCCACCACCGCTCGGGGCTGGCGCCGCTCAGCCTGGGCGGGATGGCCGAGGCCGGCCGCGGGATCGGTGGCGGTGTGCCGGGCGCGCTTGTAGGCATCGCGGTGCAGCCGCCCCAGCCGCTGGCGCAGATCCTTGGCGCGGGCCACCAGATCGGGCCGATCCAGAGCGAACCGGGCCCAGTCCTCAAGCACCCTGAGGCCCTCGCGGGCACGGTCGAGGTTGGCGTCCAGCAACCGGTGCACCGCAGCCAGCTCCTGCGCGTCCCACCCGGACTGGGCCACCGCCGGGCGCTGGGGAGTGTCGGACGTGACCATGGCGGCAGGCGGTGGCTGGGTAACTTGACTCCACCGACATGCTGCCGGCTGGCAGATCCTCACGATGGGCAGCGGGCTGGAGCAGGGCGGGGGCGACAACCCCATGCTGGTGCTCGTCTCAGGGATTCTGCTGCTGGGCGGCATCGCCGCCTTCATCGTCTGGGGGCTCACCCACGCCTACCCCGCGGCATAGGCGACGGGCCTGATCGGCGTCGGCGGCGATCTGGGCACTGAGCGCCTCCAGCCCGTCAAAGCGCCGCTGGCGCCGCAGCAGGGCCAGGGGCTCCACCTGCAGCTCAAGGCCCCCCAGCTCCAGCCTGCGGTCGAGCAGGTGCACCTCCACCGCCGAGGGGGCGGCAGGATCAACCGTGGGCTGGGGCCCCAGGTTCATCACCGCCGCCATCCAGCCGCCACCACCGCATTCGCCGGGCTGCAGCTGCGCCCGGGCGGCGTACACCCCCTCCAGCGGTAGGAATTTGCGGCCATCCACCTGCAGGTTGGCGGTGGGCCATCCCAGCTTCCGCCCCAGCCCCCGCCCGCGCACCACGACGCCGCGGAAGCGGTAGGGACGTTCGAGCAGCCTGCGGGCCTCGGCGATGTCGCCGGCGGCGAGGGCCCGGCGGATGCGGCTGCTGCTCACCCGCTCCGCTCCGTCCCAGAGCATCGGCAACACAGTCACGGCGATCCCCCGGCCCCGGCCGATGGCCTGCAGGTCCCGGGCATCCCCCCGGCGGCCGGCCCCGAAACGGAAGTTGTCGCCCACGGCGATGCGGCGCGCGTCGAGCTGGCCCACCAGCACCCGGTCCACGAAGTCCTCGGGCTCCAGGGCGGCCAGCTGGCGGTCGAATGGCACCAGCACCAGCTGCTCGATGCCCAGCGGCTCCAGCAGCTCCAGCTTCTCCGAGGGCAGGTCGAGACGCAGGCGGGGTTCCCCGTAGAGCACTTCGCGGGGATGGGGCCAGAAGCTCACCACGGTGGGCACACCCTCCCCGGGGGCGGTGACGGCGGCGATCACGCGGCGGTGACCGCGGTGGAGCCCGTCGAAGCTTCCCAGGGCGATGGCGGTGGGACGGCTGGCCTGCCGGGGTGTCTGCAGGGGAATCAACGCGACAGTTCCCGAAGCCTCGGCATGTCCGGGCGATCTTCCCATGGCAGCTTGGGTGCACCCTTGCGGCAGCCCATGACCGACGAGCTGGATCTGCAGAGGCTCTCGGGAGCCCTGCGGCGCATGGGCTGGATCCGCTTCTGGATTCAGGTGGCCCTGGGCGTGGTGGTGGTGGGGGTGCTGGTGTTCAACAACATCGGCGGCCGGCTGGCGGCCAACTCCGCCCGCGCTCTCGGTCTCGGCCCCGGCATCAGCCTCACCACCCTGGCCTTCCTGGTGCTGCTCTGGAGCGGCTGGCAGAGCTGGCTGGTGGTGCGTTGCGGTCGGGCCCTGGCCAGTCCGGTGAAACCCAGCCGGGGAGAGACCGGGAGGCTGCTCAAGCGCGGCCTCCTGGCCGACCTGGCGGGACTGACCCTGGCTTCGATGGGGTATCAGGCCATGGCCGGCAGCCTCTTCGTGCAGGCCTCCCAGCAGGTGCCGGGATTCTTCGGGGCCCAGATCCAGGGAGCGCCGGGAACGGGCGGACGGGTGGTGGGCCTGCCGATCACCTCGATCGAGATGTTCACGGTGCTGGGCAACACCCAGGTGCTGTTCGCTCACCTGATCGGTCTGGTCTTCAGCCTCTGGATGCTGCAGCGGATCTACAGGGTGCGCTGAGCCGCCTCAGCACCCAGCCCCTCCATGCCCAACCCCTCCAGCGCCGGGAGGCTGGCGGTGTCCCCCATCCAGAACAGCTCGGGCTGGAGGGGGCTGAGGGCGGCTCCGCCGGCATGCACGTGGGCCACGTCGGTGGGCCACTGGGGCGGACCGGCAACAGCGGCCTCCAGATCGTTGGCCACCTCCCCGGCCAGCCAGTAATAGGTGCGGCCGCGGGGGTCGACGCGGCGCTCGAACTGGTCGGTGTAGCGGCGCACGGCGGTGCGGCACCAGCGCAGCGGGCCGATGCTCTCGGCCGGCCGCGGCGGCACGTTGAGGTTGAGCAGCAGGCCCTGGGGCCAGCCCTCGGCCAGCATGCGCTCGGCCACATCCAGGGCCAGGGTGGCGGCGGGCTCGAACTGACGCCACTGGAAATCGGCACTGCTCACGGCCAGGGCGGGCAGACCCTCGATCGTGCCCTCCATTGCCGCACTCACGGTGCCGGAGTAGAGCACGTCGGTACCCAGGTTGGGACCGTGGTTGATGCCGGAGAGCACCAGATCCGGCCACTCCTCCAGCAGCGAGAACAGCGCCAGCTTCACGCAGTCGCTGGGGGTGCCGCTGCAGGCCCAGGCGCTGATGCCGTCGTCGAACAGCTCATCGGCCTGCTCCGCGCGGATCGGCGTCTGCAGGGTGAGGCCGTGGCCGGTGGCCGAGCGCTCCTGATCGGGACACACCACCGTGACCTGATGGCCGCGGGCGTTGGCGGCGTTGGCCAGGGTGCGGATCCCGGCGGCGAAGACCCCGTCGTCGTTGCTGATCAGGATCCTCAGGGGCGGCATGGGTTCGGGGGCTGCTCCGTACAGTCTCCACCGAGCCAACGAAAGCGGGTTTGTCGTGAGCGTCACCGTGTCGCTGGAGGATCTCAGTACCCAGCTCCAGGACCTGGAGCGCGAGGCTGCCCGGGCCATCGCCGACGCGGCCACGGCCGCGGACCTGGAGGAACTGCGGGTGGGGCTGCTGGGCAAGAAGGGCCGTCTCTCGGCGGTGCTGGGGGCGATGGGCAAGCTGCCGGGCGCCGACCGGCCGGTGATCGGCCAGCGGGCCAACGTGCTCAAGCAGCAGGTGCAGGAGCTGCTCAGCGAGCGCCTGGAGGCCCTGAGCTCAGCTGCCATGGCCGCGCGCATCGCCCGGGAAAGCCTCGATGTCACGGCCCCGAGCCGCTACGTGCCGGTGGGGCGGCGCCACCCCCTGATCAGCACGGTCGAGGAGATCGTCGACATCTTTTCCGGCCTGGGCTACCGGGTGTCGGAGGGGCCGGAGATCGAGACCGACTACTACAACTTCACCGCCCTCAACATCCCGGAGCACCACCCCGCCCGGGACATGCAGGACACCTTCTATCTCGGTGACGGGCGGCTGCTGCGCACCCACACCTCCCCGGTGCAGATCCGCCACCTGGAGAGCAACCCGCCGCCGGTGCGGGTGATCGCTCCCGGCCGCGTCTACCGCCGCGACGCCGTGGACGCCACCCATTCGCCGGTGTTCCACCAGGTGGAGGTGCTGGCGATCGACGAAGGACTGGCCTTCACGCACCTGCGGGGCACCGTGACGGCGTTTCTGCAGCGCTTCTTCGGCGACCTGCCGGTGCGCTTCCGCGCCAGCTATTTCCCCTTCACCGAACCCAGCGCCGAGGTGGACGTGCAGTGGCGCGGCCGCTGGCTGGAGGTGATGGGCTGCGGCATGGTCGATCCGGCGGTGCTGGAGGGCATGGGTCTGGATCCGGAGCGCTGGAGCGGGTTCGCCGCCGGGCTCGGGGTGGAGCGGTTCTGCATGGTGCGCCATGGGATCGACGACATCCGCCGCCTGTACACCAGCGATCTGCGCTTCCTGGAGCAGTTCTGAGCACAGCCATAAACTTCAAGCAGCTCCCCGCCCCGCGATCGGTGCCCCGCGTCGGACTGATCGTGAATGACGGCAAGACCCTGGCCGTGGACACCGCCGACACCCTGGAGGAGCGCTTCCACGGCCACGGCTGGGAGGTGCGCCGGGTGAGCAGTTCCGGCGGCATGGTGGGCTTCGCCAACCCCGACCAGCACCTGCGCAGCCGAGGCTTCAGAGCCTGCGTGCCGGCCTGTTTCAGCGAGGAGCTGGAACTGGCGATCGTGCTGGGCGGTGACGGCACCGTGCTCTCGGCGGCACGCCAGACGGCTCCGATCGGCGTGCCGATCCTCACCATCAACACCGGGCATCTGGGCTTCCTGGCCGAGGCTTACCTCAACCAGCTGGATGAGGCCCTCGAGCAGGTGATCGCCGGCCGCTGGACGGTGGAGGAGCGCAGCATGCTGGTGGTGAGTGTGATGCGCAGCGAGCAGCGCCGCTGGGAAGTGCTCTGCCTCAACGAGATGGCCCTGCACCGCGAGCCGCTCACCTCGATGTGCCATTTCGAGATCGCCATCGGCCGCCACGCGCCCGTGGACATCGCCGCCGACGGCGTGATCCTCTCCACCCCGACCGGCTCCACCGCCTATGCCCTCAGCGCCGGCGGGCCTGTGATCACCCCCGACTGTCCGGTGCTGCAGCTCACCCCGATCGCCCCCCACTCGCTGGCGTCGCGGGCGCTGGTGTTCAGCGACCGCGAGCCGGTGACGGTGTTTCCCGCCACGCCGGAGCGGCTGATGATGGTGGTGGATGGCAGCGCCGGCTGCTACATCTGGCCCGAGGACCGCATCCTGATCCGGCGCAGCGAGCATCCGGTGCGGTTCGTGCGGCTGGCCGACCACGAGTTCTTCGGGGTGCTGCGCAACAAGCTGGGCTGGGGGCTGCCGCACGTGGCCAAGCCCGGCAACGGTTCGCTGCCATGAGCACTGCCTCGAGCGCAACCCGGCTGCTGCTGCTGGGATCCGAGGCCGAGGCGCAGGCCACGCGACTGCAAGCCTCCGGATACGTGCCCGTTCTCGGGCTGGACGCCGTTCAGCCGGATCCCGACCTGGTGCTGCTGGCGGCTGCCGAAACGGGGGTCATCGGCGAACTGCGTCAGCGCTTCGGCGACGTGCCCATCCTGCTGGCGGTGGAGGCCGATTCGGTGGAAGGCCGGGTGGGCTGCCTGAGCGCCGGTGCCGACGACTTCTGGCTGCCCGGCCAGGGCGCCAGCGACCTGCTGATGCGGCTGCGCCTGCAGCTGGACCTGCGCCGCCGCAGAGGCGTTCCCTCACCGCTGCTGCAGGTGGCCGACCTCACCCTCAATCCCAGCAACCGGCAGGTGAAGCGGGGCCACCGGCCGGTGGCCCTCACGGCCCGCGAATACCAGCTGCTCCTGCTGCTGCTGGAGCGCCAGGGCACGGTGGTGAGCCGGGACCAGATCCTGCGACAGGTGTGGAACGACGACCGGGGCATGGCCAGCAACGTGATCGAGGTGTACGTGCGGTACCTCCGCCAGAAGCTGGAGCAGGACGGCGAACGGCGCCTGATCCACACGATCCGCGGCCAGGGCTACTGCCTCAGCGCCGGCATGCCCCCCATGGCTGGAGCCTGATGGGCACTGGCACGCGTCTGCCGGGACAAGGCCTGGTGCTGAGCGGGCTGGTGCTGGGCGGTCTGTCGCTGGCGGCGTCCCTGGCCGCGGCGCCGCAGGCGCGGAGTGACAGCCAGGTCGTGCCGCCCCAGGTCCTGCCGATCACGGCCCGCTGGTGCCTGGGCCCCCAGCGCTGCATCCAGCTGGAGGTGGCCGACACCCCACGCCGCCAGGCCCTCGGCCTGCAGGAGCGGCCGCGCCTGCCTCCCCTGCGGGGCATGTGGTTCCCCTACGACCCGCCGGCACCGGCCCGCTTCTGGATGCACCGCACCCCCGAACCGCTCGACATGATCTTCGTGCGCGAGGGCCTGGTGCTGGCGATCGAGACCGGGGCCAGGCCCTGCCCCCGGCTGCCCTGCCCCAGCTACGGCCCCACCGAAGCGGTGGAGGGAGTGCTCGAGCTGGCGGCCGGGGAGGCGGCTCGGCTGGGGATCGTGCCCGGCACAGCGGTGCGGATTGAGTCCTGGATGGCACCAGTGGCAGACAGGCTGTAAGCGGTGCAGGGCGGCTTTCGGCTTCGTCGGTGTCGACCGAATTCGTCGATGTCGACCGAGCCCGGTGCGCTCCGATGAGCGTCCATCTCGACACGTACTAGGGGGTTGCTTACCCCAAGTCCGGGGACAGGATCGATCTGTCCGAGATCCCGGAGCTGCGGAACTTCACCGACCTGAAGGGGAGATCCTTCTCCGGAAAAGCAGGCAAGGCCCCGGAGGGGAGAGGTTCGTGAGCGGGCTGCTGGATCATCTGAACGGGAGCCGCCCCGCCAGCACCAGCACCGGGTTCATCGGCGCCAGGCGAGTGCCGTCCGCCAGGGGGGCTCCGCGCCAGGCCTGATGCTGGCTCACGGACACCGCCAGTCCCGCGGCCTCCAGCGGCGGCCTGAGCTCGGCCAGGGCCTCCAGCGTGGCCAGCGGGATCACCACCACCCCTCCGGGCCTAAGGCGTGCGAGCACAGCTTCGAGGATCGCCCGGCGCTCGCGGCCGCCGCCGCCGATCAGCACCCGATCCGGATCGGGCAGCTCAGCCAGCCGCTCCGGAGCGCGGCCCTCCAGCACCGCCGCCGGACGCACCCCCAGCCGCACGGCATTGGCCTCGATCAGCGCCTTCGATCCGCCCCGGGCCTCCAGGGCCCAGAGCTGCAGCTGCGGGCGCAGCCTCAGGGCTTCCAGACCCACCGATCCCACGCCGGCGCCCAGGTCCCAGAGCACACCGCGGGCCGGCAGCTGCAGCTCGGCCAGGAGCTGGACGCGCACCTCCCGCTTGGTCATCAGGCCGGGGCGGTCCTCATGCTGCAGAAACGCGCCATCGGGCACCCCGAAGAGCGGCAGGGCCTCGGCAGGCTCCAGATCAGGCGGCTGGGCGATCAGCAACACCAGATGCAGCGGGTCGAGATCCGCGGGCAGAGGGTCCGCCGGCGCCAGCCGCTGCACCCGCTCGGCGGCATGCCCCAGCCGCTCGCACAGCCACAGCGCGTAGGCGCTCTCCAGGCCCGACGCCGCCAGCAGGCCGCGCACCTCCTCGGCTCCGCCCCGGGCCGGATCGGTGAGCACCGCCAGCGCCGCCGGACGCTGCTGCAGGGCCGCGGCCAGGGGTTCGGGATCGCGGCCGTGCAGGCTGATCCAGCGCGCGTCCTGCCAGGGCCTGCCGATGCGCGCAAAGGCCAGCTGCAGGGAGCTGGGGGCGGGATGGAAGCGCAGCGCAGCGCGGCCGAATGCCTCCAGCAGCAGCCGGCCGATGCCGAACCAGAGCGGATCGCCACTGGCAAGCACCACGCAGGAACGGCCCTGCCGCCGGGTGTCCAGCAGCTGCTCCACCAGATCCTCGGGCCGGTCGCTGGCGATCAGTGCGCTGGTCGGCAGGGCGGTACGGAGTTCCGCGAGCAGCCGCCGTGGCGCCGCCACCAGCGCCGCCGCCTCAACAAGGGCACGCTGAGCGGGTGCAAGGGTCGCCAGGCCACCGGCATCGCAGCCCACCACCTCGATCGGCCCGCCCGCGAGCTCACACTCGATCCCGCCTGCGAGCTCACGCTCCCGCCCCGCTGCGAGCTCACGCTCGACCCCGCTCCCGATCTCGCCACCGCTGCCGTTCAGCGCCCCACCGCCGGTGTCGCCATGATGCTCAGCCATGGCGAGTCAGCGCAGCCCGACAGCGGAAAGCCCGTGCAGTATCCAGCCACCACAGGCGGCACCCCACCCCCTCACGTTGCCACCAGCCACCATGGGTGACCGCCGCCAGCGCCTGCATGAGCTGGTGCTCGCGCTGATTCAGCGCCAGGACGACCTCGAGCTGCTGCAAGGAGACAGCGCCGGCTTCGTTCCCGGCGGTGTGGATCCGGCCAGCTGGCTGGAGCGCAACCGACGTCTGGTGCAGCGCTACCAGTCCCTGGTGCGAACCGCCGTCACCCTCGATGCGCTGATCGATCAGGAGGTGGACAACCATCTCTGACAAGCTGGCCCCACTGTCGTCCTGTCCATGGCGCGCCTCGGCATTCCCGCGCTCTCGTCCCTGCTGAGCGGGGGGCGGGGCCGCAGGCCCTGGAGGCTCCCCTCCGCCAGCTGGAGCCGAGCCTTCGCTGAGGGCTGGAAGCGGCCCTACACGGTGCGCTACGCCAGCAACCTCGATGACGGCCCCAACCACGGCATGCCCCTGGGAGGCTTCGGGGCCGGGTGCATCGGCCGTGCCCCCGACGGCAGCTTCAACCTCTGGCACCTGGACGGGGGCGAGCACTGGTTCGGCGTGCTGCCCGACTGCCAGTTCGCCCTGTTCGAGAGCGACGGGCGGCAGAGCCGCGCCCACGCCCTGGCGGTGAAGCCGGAGGCAGACGCCTCCCGCCCAGGGACCGGAGAACCCCTCAGCGCCTGGGACTGGTATCCGGCAAGCACGGCGGAGCAGACCACCGGCACCTACGCCGCCCGCTACCCGCTCAGCTGGAGCAGCTACACGGGGGTGTTCACGGCAGAGGTGAGCTGCCAGGCCTTCAGCCCGGTGCTGCCGGGCGACTACCGGCGCACCAGCTACCCGGTGGCGGCGTTCGTGTGGACGCTGCGCAACCCCGGCCCCCAGCCGCTGGATCTCTCGCTGCTGCTCAGCTGGCGCAACACCACCGGCTGGTTCACCAACACCGATCCGGCGGCGGCCGTGCACTTCCGCGACGACGGCAGCCCTGAGCACAACTACGTGCCGGCGATCGGCGCCAGCCGCGGCCAGCGCAACCGCTGGGTGGACGACGCCACCCTTAAGGGTGTGCTGCTGGAGGGCGAGCGCAGCGAGCCGGTCGCCGAGGGGGAGGGCCAGTGGTGCATCGCCACCGATCCCGGCCTGGAGCAGCAACACCCGGGGCTGCGGATCCTGCGCTGCAGCCGCTGGAACCCCGCCGGCGATGGCGCTGAACTCTGGGAGCCCTTCGCCAGGGACGGCAGCATCCCCGACAGCAACAACGACCGGCGCAGCCAGGCCGACGACCCCGCCTGCGCCGCCCTGGCCGTGCAGCTGCGGCTGGAGCCAGGACAAAGCCTGGAGATCCCGATGGTGATCAGCTGGGATCTGCCGGTGACGGCGTTCGCCACCGGCACCCGCAGCCTGCGCCGCTACACCGATTTCTATGGCGCAGAGGGCACCAACGCCGCCGCCATCGCCGCCGAGGCCCTGCGCGACTGGCACGGCTGGCGCGAGGCGATCGAGGCCTGGCAGCAACCGGTGCTGGAGCGCAGCGATCTGCCCGAGCCGCTGCGCATGGCCCTGTTCAACGAGCTCTACGACCTGGCCTCCGGCGGCAGCCTCTGGACCGCCGCCAGCAGCGCCGATCCGGTGGGCCGCTTCGGGGTGCTCGAGTGCCTCGACTACGCCTGGTACGAGAGCCTCGATGTGCGGCTGTACGGCTCCTTTGCCCTGCTGCAGCTGTGGCCGGAGCTCGACAAGAGCGTGCTGCGCAGCTTCGCCCGGGCCATCCCCGCCGCCGACCCGACGCCGCGACCGATCGGCTGGTATTTCACCCAGGGCAAGGGCCGGGTGGAGGCTGCCCGCAAGCTGGCCGGCGCCACCCCCCACGACCTGGGCGCCCCCAATGAGCGCCCCTGGGATGCCAGCAACTACACCGCCTACCAGGACTGCAACCTCTGGAAGGACCTGGCCAGCGACTTCGTGCTGCAGGTGTGGCGCAGCTTCAGGCTGGCTCCCAGCGGCGAGGACCTGGGCTTCCTGGCCGACTGCTGGCCCGCGGCGGTGCAGGCCCTGCGGTACCTCAAGACCTTCGATGCCAACGACGACGGCCTGCCGGACAACGGTGGCGCGCCGGACCAGACCTTCGACGACTGGCCCCTCAAGGGGGTGAGCGCCTACTGCGGGGCCCTCTGGATCGCGGCGCTGGAGGCGGCCCTGGCGATGGGCCAGCGGCTGCAGCTGGAGCTGGGGCTCGACACCAGCGGCGAGCAGCGGCAGTTCAGCGACTGGCTGGACCAGAGCCGGGCGAACTTCGACCGGCTGCTCTGGAACGGCGAGTACTACGAGATCGACGCCGAGAGCGGCACGCCGGTGGTGATGGCCGACCAGCTCTGCGGCGACTTCTACGCCCGCCTGCTGGGCCTGCCGCCGGTGGTGGCCGACGAGAGAGCCCGGAGTGCCCTGGGCGCGATCCGTGAGGCCTGCTTCGAGCGCTTCGAGGGCGGCCGGCTGGGGGTGGCCAACGGCCTGCGCCGCGACGGCACCCCGCTCGATCCCAACGGCACCCACCCCCTGGAGGTGTGGACCGGCATCAACTTCGGCCTGGCCGCCTACTACCGGCTGATGGGCGAGACGGGCACCGCCTTCGCCATCACCGGCGCCGTGGTGGAGCAGGTGTACAGCGGCGGTCTGCAGTTCCGCACCCCCGAGGCGATCACGGCCGCGAACACCTTCCGCGCCTGCCATTACCTGCGCGCCATGGCGATCTGGGCCCTGTGGGCCACCCACACCGGCTGGCAGGCGATCCCAGGTGCCGAGCGGCCTGCCCTCACTGCCGAAGGCTGAGGCGCCATGCCCCGTCGCGCCGCCCTGCTCAACGTCTCCCTCAGCGCTGTGCTCAGCCTGCTCTGTCTGCTGGGTGGCCTGGGCCTGCTGGCCCCGCAACCCGCGGGTGCCCGGCTGCACGCCCACAGCGATGAAGGCGGGCAGCCGGTGCTGCGCAGCCTCGAGAGCCTCCGCGACCTCGACGACCAGAGCTGGCAGCTGGTGGCCTACAGGGAGGGAGCACCCGGCGGCGCCCTGAAGCTGCGCATCGTGGGCTACCCCGGCAAGGTGCGCCTGGACCACCCCACCCCGCTGACGGTGCGCAGCGGCCGCCGCCGCTGGCAGCTCGCCGACCTCACCCTCAGCAATCCCCGGCTGGCCGCCGACGGGCGGGCCGCCGCCGCCGAATTCAACCTGGCCCCGTTGATCGCCGATCTGCGGCAGAACCGCAGCCTGCGGCTGGCCCTGCCGGGGGTGTTCAGCGAGCTGCCCGTGCCGCCGTTCGTCGTGGCCGAATGGCGCAGCCTGGAAGGCGATCAGGGGTCGGATCCCTCCTCCCCCTTCCCGCCCGGCATGGCCCTGTCCTGACTGCCGGGTTGCCGCCCGTCGCGGTCCCGGTCCCAGTTGACCACCATGCCGGCCACCGGCACGGCCAGGAAGATACCCAGCAGTCCGGCGATCCGCTCACCCAGAAACAGGGCCAGAAACACCACCAGCGGCGGGATCGAGAGCACCCGGCCCATCACCCTGGGCTGCAGCACGTTGTCCTGCACCTGTTGCAGCAGCACCGAGGCCAGCAGCACCCCCACCGCCATGCCGAACCCCTGGGTGGCCAGCACCACGGCGCTGATGGTGATCACGCCCAGCGTCGCCCCGATCCCGGGGATCGCATCCAGCACCCCCACCACCAGGGCCAGGATGAGGGGGAACCTCACCCCCAGCAGGCTGAAGGCCAGCAGGCTGGTGCTGGACAGGAAGACCACCAGGGTGATCTGCCCGCGCAGGAAGCCGAGCACATTGCGGCGCACGCTGCGGTGCACCTGCCCACGCCGCTCCGGGGGCAGCAGCCGCAGCAACGAGCGCCACAGCCGCCCGTCGTCCACGAGCATGTAGACGGTGAGCACCACCAGGAACACCAGGCCCAGCAGATTGCCCACAGCGCCGCCCAGCACGCCGATGCCGGTGTCGAAGTTGGAGCGCACCAGCTCGATGATCCGCTCCAGATCGAGCTGATCCAGATAGGTGCTCAGCCGGGAGCGGAACGGCAGCCGCGGATCCGCCATCACCGCCTCCAGCTGGGCGAGCAGCTGGCTGCCCTGGCTCACGAGCTGCAGGCCCAGCACCCAGGCCAGCCCCACCCCGGCGGCCAGGGCGGCACTCACGCTCACGGCGATGGCCAGCGGCCGTGGCAGCACACGGGCCAGCCAGCGCACCGGGACGTTCAGCAGCACTGCCAGCACCGCCGCGGCACTGAACAGCAGCAGCACCACCTGAAAGGTGGCGATCAGCTGCATGACCGCCCAGCCGCTGGCCACCAGCAGCAGAAAGCGCAGCAGCTGGGGGTTGGAGGGCAGTTTCCAGTCCTCCCTGGAGGTCATGGGGATGGCCGCGTACGGGCCCCACACTGATCGAGACGCGCAGCGTCGTTAAGCCAGGCTGGTCACCATGACAGCCGACACCCCTTATCCCGGCCCCGACGCCGCCCGCTGGCGGCCCTGGATGCAGAGGGCCCTGCAGCTCGCGGCGCTGGCCACGGGTCACACCAGCCCCAATCCGCTGGTGGGGGCGGTGGTGCTCGACACAGGGGGGACCCTGGTGGGTGAGGGCTTCCATGCCCGAGCCGGGGAGCCCCATGCCGAGGTGATGGCTCTGCGCCAGGCCGGCGGGCGGGCCCGCGGCGGCACCCTGGTGGTGACCCTGGAGCCCTGCTGCCATCAGGGCCGCACCCCACCCTGCAGCGAGGCGTTAATCGCCGCGGGAGTGTGCCGGGTGGTGATCGCCATGGCCGACCCCAACCCACGGGTCAACGGTGGCGGGGTCGCCGCCCTGCGCGCCGCCGGGGTGGAGGTGATCACCGGGGTGTGCGAGGCCGAGGCCCGGGCCTTGAACGCCGCCTTCCTGCACCGCCTGGCCAGCGGACGGCCCCTGGGCATCCTCAAGTGGGCGATGGGGGTCGATGGCCGCACCGCCCTGAGCAACGGGGCCAGCCAGTGGATCAGCGGTCCGGCAGCCCGCCGGTGGGTGCATGGGCTGCGCAGCCGCTGCGATGCGGTGATCGTGGGCGGTGGCACCGTGCGCGCCGACGATCCGCTGCTCACCAGCCGCGGCCTGCGCCGGCCGGAGCCGCTGCGGGTGGTGCTCAGCCGCAGCCTGAAGCTGCCTGCCCGCGCCCGCCTCTGGGATCAGTCCGGCGCCCCCACCCTGGTGGCCCACGGCGTGGCGGCTCCGCCCCAGGCCCGCTTCCGTCTCGACTCGCGGGGAGTGGAGCGGCTGCTGCTGCCGGCCTGCACACCGCTGGCGCTGCTGGAGGCCCTGGCCGAGCGCGGCTGCAACCAGGTGTTGTGGGAATGCGGCCCGGACCTGGCCGCCGCGGCGCTGCGGGACGGCTGCGTGCAGCGGATCGCCACCGTGATCGCCCCCAAAGTGATGGGTGGCACTGTTGCCCGCACACCGCTGGGCGAACTGGGGTTCACTGAGATGACGCAGGTGCCGTCCTGGCCGAGTGAGGAGCCGCGCCGGCTGGGCGCAGACCTGCTCTGGCAACTCCAGGCTCCCTGAGGAGCCCACCAATCGGGGGGCGGTGCCTGGGAGTCGTCTGGTCAGGAACCATGCCCGATCCCGCAGTCACCCTGCCCTTCAACCTGCAGTTGCCGCTCACGGGTCTGGCGCTCAGCCTGATCACCCTGCTGGTGATCACTCTGATGGCCGGCCGCCTGCGGCGCGGCGGCCTGGTGCGCGGCCTGCTGCTGGCGGCACGCCTGAGCGTCAGCAGCACGATCCTGCTCTGCACACTGGGCTGGTGGCTGGGATCCCTGCTCTCCCCCGGGCTGATCGCCCTGGACCGCGACGGCCGGGAGATCCGCGATCTGCTGCTGGTGCTGGGTGTGGCCTGGACGCTGCTGCGCTGGAAGGGAGAGATCAGCACCCACAGCACCGGCTACGCCGCCCAGCTGTTGCCGTCACTGGCGGAAAAGGAGCGGATCTTCCTGCTCGATGTGCTCACCAAGATCATCGGCATCACGGCGCTGGTGGTGCTGGCGCTGGAGATGATGCGCCTGCTGGGGGTATCGGCAGCGGTGCTGGTTACCGCCGGAGGCTTCGGTGCGGCGGCGGTTGGCTTCGGCGCCAAGGAGATCGTGTCCAACTCCCTGAGCGGGCTCAGCCTCTACATCAACCGCCCCTTCGTGGTGGGGGACTTCATTGAAATCCCCTCGCTCAACCTCACCGGCACGGTCGAAACCATCAGCTGGTTCTACACCCGTCTGCGCTCGCCGGAGCGTCAGCCGGTGTACGTGCCCAACACCGTCTTCACCACCAGCGCGGTGATCAACGTCGCCGAGACCGACCACCGGCGCATCTGGATCGAGTTCGGCCTCGCCTACGACGACCGGCCCCGCATCGAGGCGATCGTGGCCGATCTGGAGCGCGCCCTGGCCGATCACCCCCAGGTGGATCAGAGCAAGACCAAGGCCGTGAACTTCACCGGCTACGGCGAATCCAGCCTGGATCTGCGCCTGTTCTGCCACGCCACCAGCGGCGACGTGCTCGATGGCTGGGCCCTGCGGCAGGACCTGCTGATGCGCATCGGCGAGGTGGTGGAGGCCCGGGGCGCCTCGATGCCCTTCCCCACCCGCACGCTCATACAAGCTCCGGGTGGGCGGGATCACCCTTGAACGGTCCTTCCAACTGGGAGGTGATCCAGCCGCCGTAGAACCCGCCGGGCTGGGGGTGCACCCTTTCACCGTCCACCCAGCAGCCGTCCATCAGGGCCGGATAGAAGGCCACCCAGCCGGCCAGCCCACGGAAGGGTTCACTGGGGTCTGGGTAGCACCAGGCGGCCCGGCGCAGCCGCCGCTCACCGGGGCCGCCGGGGTCGGCCACGACATCGAAGTAACGCGCCACCCCCTTCCACTCGCAGAAGGTGGCCCCGGGACAGGGCTGCAGCAGCTCCTGCCGCACGGCATCGGGCGGCAGGTAGTAAGTGGGCGGATGGAAGGTCTCCAGCACCCGCAGGGAGCGCCGCGTCTCGGCCAGCACCAGCCCCAGGGCCTCCACACGCACCTGCTCGCTGCTGGGCACCAGGGCCGGCGGCCGCGGGTAGTCACACACCCGTTCGCTCATGGCATCGGCAGGGCCAGCTGCGGCCGGTCTAATGGCTGGAGCTGCCAGCCGGCCGGATCCCAGGGCTCCAGCAGCGGCAGAAGGCGCCGCAGCGCTCCCCCATCGGTGGCCTGCAACCAGATGCTCTCGGCCCCAGCGGGGATCACCACCGGCATGCGCCCGTGGATGGGAGTGATCAGGTCGTTCGGGCGGGTGGTGAGCACGCAGCAGCTGTCCAGCTGGTCTCCGTCAGGGCCCAGCCAGCGCTCCCACAACCCGCCCAGCCAGAACAGCCCACCGTCGCGGCGGGCGATGCGGTGACCCTTCTCGAAGAAGGCGTCGGCGGGGATCAGACAGCGGCGGTGGCGCCAGGCCCCGCGGAAGCTGGGCTTCTCCGCCACCGTCTCGCTGCGGGCGTTGATCGGCCGCGCGGCGCCGCGCGGATCGCGCACCCAGGCCGGCAACAGCCCCCACAGCACCAGATCCACGCGCGGCCGCCCCTGGTCCAGGCGCTGGATCAGCAGCGGTTCGCCGGGGCGGATGAGCGGCCGGGGGGCATAATGCTCCATCAGCCCCTCGGGCAGCGGCCCGCGCAGGCGGGGCAGGAGGGCGTCCAGGCTGCTGGTGAGCGAGTAGCGACCGCACATGGCTTGCCTCCAGAGGGATTCGGTTCTCCCACCTCCAGCCTGGATCGGCCTCCGCGCGACAGGCCTAGCCTGGCCCCAGTCTCCCGCACCGTGCCATGGCCATCCGTCAGGACGACAACCGCCCGACGCGCCGCTTCGGGCTGATCAACCTGCTGCTGATCGGCTTCGGTGTGCTGTTGCTGTTCAGCAACTTCCTGCCCAACCCGGCCACCCAGGTGCCGCGGGTGCCCTACTCGCTGTTCATCGACCAGGTGAACGACGACACCGTGAAGCGTGCCTACATCACCTCCGATCAGATCCGCTACGAGCTCAAGGAAGCGCCTGCCGAGGGAGCGCCCACGGTGCTGGCCACCACGCCGATCTTCGACATGGAGTTGCCGCAGCGGCTGGAGCAGCACGGGGTGGAATTCGCCGCGGCGCCGCCCAGGAAGCCGAACTTCTTCACCACCCTGCTGAGCTGGGTGGTGCCGCCGCTGATCTTCATCCTGGTGCTGCAGTTCTTCGCCCGCCGCAGCGGCATGGGCGGCGGCGCCCAGGGGGCGCTGAGCTTCACCAAGAGCAAGGCCCGCGTCTACGTGCCCGACGAGGAGTCCCGGGTCACCTTCGCCGATGTGGCCGGCGTGGATGAGGCCAAGGCCGAGCTCACCGAGATCGTCGACTTCCTCAAGAAGCCCGAGCGCTATGCCGCCATCGGCGCCCGCATTCCCAAGGGCGTCCTGCTGGTGGGCCCGCCCGGCACCGGCAAGACCCTGCTCTCCAAGGCGGTGGCCGGTGAGGCCGGCGTGCCCTTCTTCATCATCTCGGGCTCCGAATTCGTGGAGCTGTTCGTGGGCGCCGGTGCCGCCCGGGTGCGCGATCTGTTCGAAGAGGCCAAGAAGAAGGCCCCCTGCATCATCTTCATCGACGAGCTTGACGCCATCGGCAAGAGCCGCTCCGGCTCGATGGGCGTGGTCGGCGGCAACGACGAGCGCGAGCAGACCCTCAACCAGCTGCTCACCGAGATGGACGGCTTCGCCGCCCAGGACAAGCCGGTGATCGTGCTGGCCGCCACCAACCAGCCGGAAACCCTCGACGCCGCCCTGCTGCGCCCCGGCCGCTTCGACCGGCAGGTGCTGGTGGACCGCCCCGACCTCTCCGGCCGCCGCACCATCCTCGAGATCTACGCCAAGAAAGTGAAACTCGCCGAGGGCGTGGATCTCGACCGCATCGCCCAGGCCACCGCAGGCTTCGCCGGAGCCGACCTGGCCAACCTGGTGAACGAGGCGGCCCTGCTGGCGGCCCGCGTCAACCGCACCACGGTGGCCCAGGGCGATCTGAACGAGGCGATCGAGCGGGTGGTGGCCGGCCTGGAGAAGAAGAGCCGGGTGCTGCAACCCGATGAGAAGAAGGTGGTGGCGTATCACGAGGTGGGGCACGCGATCGTGGGGCACCTGATGCCCGGCGGCAGCAAGGTGGCCAAGATCTCGATCGTGCCCCGCGGCATGAGCGCCCTGGGCTACACCCTGCAGCTGCCCACCGAGGAGCGCTTCCTCAACTCCAAGGAGGACCTCGAGGGCCAGATCGCCACCCTGCTGGGCGGCCGCAGCGCCGAGGAGGTGGTGTTCGGTGAGGTCACCACCGGCGCCGCCAACGACCTGCAGCGCGCCACCGACATCGCCGAGCAGATGGTGGGCACCTTCGGCATGAGCCAAACCCTCGGCCCTCTGGCTTACGACAAGCAGGGCGGCAGCCGCTTCCTGGGCGGCCCAAGCAACCCCCGCCGGGTGGTGAGCGATGCCACCGCCCAGGCGATCGACAAGGAGGTGCGGGGCCTGGTGGACCGGGCCCACGAGAGGGCGCTGGCGATCCTGCGCCACAACCGCGACCTGCTGGAGCGCATCTCCCAGGAGATCCTCGACAAGGAGGTGATCGAGGGGGATGAGCTCAAGGACCTGCTGGCCAGCAGCACCATGCCGGAGGAGGCTGCGCTGGCTGCCTGAGGCAGCCCTGCCCTTGACGTCTGCCCCCTCGATCCCGCATAAGGGTTGTTTGCAGTGGACCCAATGGAGTCCGCCACAACCGTCTCCCGCCTGGCCGAGCTGCGCGGCCGCGACCTGCTCTCTTCCGCCGACCTGACAGCGGAGGAGAGCGAGGCTCTTCTGTGCCTGGCTGGCGACCTCAAACACGGCCGCCGGCGGGTGGACCTGGGCGGCAAGGTGCTCGGCCTGATCTTCCTCAAGGCCTCCACGCGCACCCGCGTGAGCTTTTCGGTGGCCATGGCCCGGCTGGGGGGACAGGTGATCGACCTCAACCCGTCGGTGACGCAGGTGGGGCGGGGAGAGCCCATCGCCGACACCGCCAGGGTGCTGAGCCGCTATGTGGACGCCCTGGCGATCCGCACCTTCGCCCAGGCCGAGGTGAACGACTACGCCCACTGGGCCTCGATCCCGGTGATCAACGCCCTCACCGACCTGGAGCATCCCTGCCAGGCCCTGGCCGACTACCTCACCGTCCAGGAAGTCTTCGGCGATCTGCGCGGCCTCACCTTGAGCTATGTCGGCGACGGCAACAACGTGGCCCACTCCCTGATGCTCTGCGGCGCCCTGCTTGGGGTGAACGTGCGGGTGGGTTGCCCCCGGGACTTCGCGCCCGACGCCGCCATTCTCGAGCGCTCCAGGGCGCTGGCCGCCGAGCGCGGCTCAGCGGTGGAGGTGCTGCACGACCCGGTGGCGGCGGTGCGCGGTGCCCACGCGCTCTACACCGACGTGTGGGCCTCGATGGGCCAGGAGGAGGAGAAGGAGGCCAGGCAGCAGGCCTTCGCCGGTTGGTGCCTGGACGAGGAGCTGCTGGCGGAGGCCGACCCCCGGGCGATCGTGCTCCACTGCCTGCCGGCCTACCGGGGGCTTGAGATCAGCGCCGGCGTGATGGAGGGAAGCGCCAGTCGCGTGTTCGACCAGGCCGAGAACCGCCTGCACGCCCAGCAGGCCCTGCTGGCGGCCCTGCTGGGTGGGCTCTGAGCCGGTGGGACTGGACAAAGCGGTCATCGGCGGGTACATCTGTATCAGTTCCGGTGCATCCCTGCAGGCCGTGGTGCTGTCTCCATCCCGATCCCTGGGCGCCCGGCTGGGCGTCGATCCCCGGCGTCGCCAGCGCCAGGAGCTCACTCCGGCCCAGCAGGAGCTCTACGACTGGCTGGCGGCTTACATCGCCGAGCACCGCCACAGCCCCTCGATCCGGCAGATGATGCAGGCCATGGGCCTGCGCTCGCCGGCGCCGATCCAGAGCCGCCTGCGTTTCCTGCAGCAGAAGGGCTGGCTCACCTGGGAGGAGGGCCAGGCCCGCACCCTGCGCCTGCTGGGCCAGGAGACGAGCGGCGTGCCGGTGCTGGGGGCGGTGGCGGCCGGCGGCCTGGTGGAAACCTTCGATGACGTGCGGGAGCACCTCGACCTGCAGACCGCGGTGGGGGGGCGCGACCTGTTCGCCCTCACCGTCAACGGCGACTCGATGGTGGACGCCCACATCGCCGACGGCGACGTGGTGCTGATGGAACCGGTGCATGACCCGTCCCGTCTCAGGCCGGGCACGATCGTGAGCGCCCTGGTGCCGGGCAGCGGCACCACCCTGAAGCACTTCCACCGCCAGGGGTCCACCGTGCGGCTGGAAGCGGCCAACGCCAACTACGAGCCCATCGAGCTGCCAGCAGACCAGGTGACGGTGCAGGGCCGCCTGGTGGCGGTCTGGCGCCAGGTCTGAGGGGCGTGCCCGGCCGCGGTGTAAGCTCACGGAGCGGATCACGAGGGAGCGCCGGGGGCCACCCCGCACCCACGCCCGCACTCAACAAGGGGCCATAGCTCAGCTGGTAGAGCACCTGCATGGCATGCAGGGGGTCAGCGGTTCGAGTCCGCTTGGCTCCATTTGAGAAACGAGCCCCCAGAAGGGATCTCAGAACTGGACTCAGAATTCTGACCCAGCAAGTGGCACCACTCGCCCCCAGTTCTGCGCACGCTTTTGCGCACTGCTGCTGCCGATGGGCCCACACTTGAGACGTCCCGGTCTCCATCAGTTCGATGGCTCCCCGACGGCAGGCTCCCTCAGCTGCTGCTCCGAAAACACTTCGCGGGGCCCGCTGGGTTCCCGTGCTCAGACGCGCCATCAAGCACGAGCATGGCTTCGGATGGACCGTCCGGGAAATCCGAGGCCAGGTGCAGCTCTGCCGCCGCTTTGCCGACGGCACACGCTCGGCCGTGGTCACCAGCATCCCGTGGGATGCCACCGGGCACACCAGCGTGCTGAACCTCATCCAGGCCGTGCGAGAGCGCATGGAGGCCCAGGGGCTCGGGCTGAAGGAGGCCTATGACCTCATCGGAGCCTCAACAGGCCTTGCAGCGGCAGGCAGCGTGGACTGGCAGGGGGTGGTGGAGCGGTATCAACGGTTCAAGGTCCACGAGACCGGCCAGATCAGCCAGAGCACCTGGGACCGCAACTACCGCTATCGGATGGAGCGTGCCCTGGAGTGCCTCTCGCGCCGTCCCGCCCCCCCGCACTGGTCGCGCGATCCTGGAGCGCTACCGCGACGCCTACTGCGGTCGGCCGGGTTCCGTCGGCCGCAAACGGCAGCTGCTTGATCTGGCGGCACTGCTCCGGTTTGCCGTAGAACGTTGTGGTGCCAGCCGGGACTGGTTGCCGCCGGATGACCTCGGGGAGCTCATCGGCCAGCAGCAGCAGCCGATGGAGGACGCCACCCCACTGAAGGATGAGCAGTTCATCCAGTTGCTTGAGTCGATCCCCAACCCGTCCTGGAGGCTCGCCATAGGCCTTGTGGGATGCTTCGGATTGCGGCCCAGCGAGTTGCGCCATCTGAGGGTGGAAGGCAGCAAGCTGCGAGTGGCTCCGGTCAAGCGCAACAGGTCCGGTTCCAGCAAAGCGCGTCTGGTCAGAGGCCTCGACCCGGTCGGCCATGAAGGCCTCAGCGAAGCACTCCTCGAAGAACTGAAGTCCGGCAGCACACCATTGCCGGGCCTGGGCAGTGACAACAAGACGGCCGGAGACAACCTGCGCCAATACCTCGATAGAAATCTCACCTGGGTGGCGCTCAGGCAGAAGTCTGCAGATCGGGCAGAGCGACTCACACCCTATGGCCTCCGCCACGGCTACGCCCTGCGGGCGCATCTGCGCTACCACCTGCAGCCCAGGATTGCGGCAGCGCTGATGGGGCACTCTCCCAACACGCACAACAAGCACTACGGGCGGTGGACCGATGAAGCCACCGTGGATGAAGCGGTGGATCAGGCCATCAACCGGATTCAAGCGGCCAACCGGCCTCGATCACGGATTCGGCTCACCCAGCCTGAGCTCCGCTCTCTGCAAGTCGTGCTGATGACCCGCCAGGCGTCCGCGAGCTGATCGCACGGATCACTCCGCCCCGGCACGATGGCAGCAAGCCGGTTTGCTCGCTGGAGAAACCAGATCTCGCTTGCTGTGGGGTAGCGCCACAAAAAGTCGTTAGCGTTATGCCAACCTGGCAATCCACACCAGGGGGTCCGAGTTGATCCATCCTGGGGAGAGTCCCCATCCTTGATGTGCCGCTCGGACCGCGGTCAATACCCTGTCGATAGTCGCAAGTCGCTAGACCATGCCCCAGCAAGAACCCGTGCTCTGGTTGCCCACAGGGCAGGCAGCACGTCACCTCGGCGTCAGCGCAGAGACCCTGAAACGCTATGCCCATCGTGACGAGTTCCTCCTCGAGGGACGTCACTGGCGATCGGGTCCCCATGTCAACAGCCCATACGTATGGGAGGTGAATGGCTGCCTGAGGGCGCTCCTCTTCCACCGCCCTACCCGCGCCGCTCGCGCCGCCCGGGCAACTCGCCCACCGCACGCAGCCTGATCGGCGAGTCTGTCGCAGGCCGCTATCCAGAGCTAGAGAAGAACCCAGCTCGTATCCCCGGGGGCCCTGAGGAACTGCCTTTGTCGCAATTCCCATGGCCCTCGTTGCATCTAGATGCGAGCGCACCATTCTGCGCTTTCTTTCGCTCGCCGACGCCCTAGCCGGCCGCCTTCATCGCCGCTTCCCGGATCTCCTCGATCGAGAGGATCTGCAGCAGGAAGCGCGCATGGAGCTGGTAATGGCTGTGCGCCGGCTCAAGGATCCCAGCACGGCCCCGGCGTACATCAAGCGGTGCATCCATGGCGCATTACTGCACCACATGCGCGACCGCGCCCTGCTGGTGCGGCTGCCAGCAGCGGTGCGTGGCACAACACCCTGGACGCACCTGAGCCTGGATGCAGTGCCTGACATCGCCGCAGCCAGCGATGGTGGCGAGGGGTGCTCAGGGTCCTGGCTCGATCAGCTGGCAGCGCCCGATTCTGATGAGCCTGCGACCGATCAAGTCGGGCTGGAAATGCTCCTGGAGCAATTACCAGCTGCCCAGGCCGCAGCCGTGCGTCTCACCGTGCTGCAGGGCCACTCCCTGAGGCAGGCAGGAGCGCTGCTGGGCGTCTCCGCCATGACGGTGAGCAGGTATCGGCGGCAAGGCCTGGAGCAGCTGCGCCAGCTCCTCCAGGCCGCCGAGGAGGGGTTCTCCTGGGCCCCCCGGACGGGATTGACCGCCTGACGCTGTCAAAGCCGAAACACTGGCGATGCTGGGTGGCGTGAGCTGGATGCCACCCTCTGCCGCCGTCCAGGGAGATGACCTGCCACAGAACCCCGCAGGCATTGGGTTCCATGTGTCTCACTGCCGTCCCCCTTGTCCTCCCCCCGCATGACGCCTTCCCCACCCGCTGAGGCGTTGCTTCGCTGGGGTGTGACGCTGCTGCTGCCAATCCTGGCGGCATTCCTGCTGCCGGTGGGCGCCCCCTTTGTGCTGCCCAGGGGCTGGCTAACGAGCCTTCAGGTGGCAGGGGGCGTACTGGGATTGATCGGGCTGCTTGCGCCCCTGGTGCTCTTCCCCCTGGCCCTGGTGGTGATGTTCTGCGCGATCTTCCGCGGCCTCCTGCAGATCCTCAGCTTCTTCACTGCCGATCTATCTTGCCCTGATCTGCCGCTGGTCGTCTACCACGTGGATCTGCTGGCACCGCTGGGGCTCGGCATGCTGCTGTTCGCAACGACGCGCCAGTGGCGTCAGGCACGGAAGCCGTGATCACCATTGAGATCCACGGCGGACACGCCACATCTCTGATGCCAACGTATCGAACTCTGTGTTCTGCCTGAACAGGTAGTGAGTCATGGGCTTGGTCTGGCTGGATGTCTGCGTGAGCAGATCACCGCCACAGCAACCTCACCTGCATAGGTTCTGCCAGCCGAAGGGGCAGCCGGAACTCACCCAAGCCAACGCAGACGCCATCACCTGCTCTCAAAGGGGCATTACCCCACGCACCAGAAGCGTGGCCGGGAGTGCCTCCGGCATCTCCCGAACTCTGAAGATCGACTGTTGACAAGAGCATTCGAGGATCCTTCCGGGCCTGCCGCGCTTGAGGAAGCGCACCACCACGGTGCCCTCAGCGCAGAGCTCGGGATGGATGGAGACCCGCCAGCGGATGCCGGCCTTGGTGTGATCGTGAAGGACGATCGGGAACAGTCTGGACTCCACGGCGAAGCCGGCGAAGGACGCCGAAGCCAGGCGCGGGGAGGGCAAGGGCGGCAGAGCGCAGCGAGGCCGCTTGCGCTGCCCTTTCCCCGCCGCGCACGCTGAGCCAGGCCGCCGCCGAAGCTTTTGGTGACAGCAAGGGCTGGGCTGCGAAATCTGGGTGAATTAGATGTGTAGTGCTACCGACAAAACTGGTCAGTGGTGGACCCATGGGCATCCTGCAGTCGGAGGGAATTCTTTCCTCGTTGACAGGTCTCGGGATATCGGATTTGACAAGCGTGGAATCTGAGCGGCAGGCGTACATTGGCCGTAGGATCATTTACGCTTTCAGCTGTCGATCTCCGGAGCACTCCCGTTATGGGGATGGCCATTGCCATTCCGGTGACTTCATTCGGCGAAGACCACCCCGCATGCCACGCCCTCCCAGTCCGGTCTTGAGCGAAGGTGCTCGGGCAAGTGATCAGACCCATCCAGTCCCCAGTCGTAGAGCACAGCGATGCTCCCCAGTCGGCAGTCGCATGCTTACCAGATCGGTGTCCAGGTCGATCACCTGCCAGAGGTGGACAACTCGGCGGGCGTCGTTGAACCCGGACAGACCAAGCGCTGCGAAGGATTCCGGTGCATCTCTGAACATGGCCAGGACAACGTCCACATTGCTGGGAGCAGACCTGGCAGCTTTACGTACGGATTTACTATCACCATCGGCTGCTTCTCCTGTCAGGTCTGCACAGTCAGCCGCTCAGCCGCACGTTTCCAAGTCGCCCGTCTGCCGAGCAACAGGGACCGCAATCATTTCCGAGAGCATCCCATGGGATGTCCATGTGCCCACGCCCCTCCGCCACCACCCACCCACCCCTGGCAGCTGCGCCCGCGCGCGGGGAGGGGTATAGTTCATCTGTACTGATGGGAGGTTCTCGGTGCCCGGCGCAACCCTGTCCGACTTCCGCTCGACCCTCAGACTCACTTGGATTGATGAGGATGGTCGAGGCGAGAAGGTCTTCAGTTACTGGAATAATCAGGCGGTCACTCCCGATACATGCGACCGTGAGGAGGTGCTCCATATCGTGCGACGCCCCGATGGGAGCTTCTATCTGGAGATCGCGAACCTTGTCCGCAGCGGGACTCTGGAAGAGCTTGAGGTGCTCCTCTACGAGTGGGCGAAGGATGAGGGATGGCTGGAATGAACATGCTGTCTGATCCTGGATCCCTTTGCTCGGGCATTCTCTTTGCAGTTGATGATCGGACGTTCACAGTGCCGCCGTCATGAAGCTTGCAGAAATCCGCAGGTGCGTAGACGAGGGCCTGAGAGTGCACTGGCAGAATCCGGAGTATGAGGTCGTGCGCTCGGCAGGACCTCCGCATTACCTGATTCACTGCCGGGCCACGGGGCACTCCATCGCTCTGACTTGGGCCGATGGAGTCACACTGAATGGAAACGAGGAGGATTTCTTCGTCGGGGGTTCCGATGCCGCATGATCCCGGCTTCCAGTGGCCCATCGGGTGCGGCAGCAGGCCGGCCCCCAAAGCACCTCTTGTTGCCGGCGATGCAGGGCAGGCCGGGTGCCCCACCCCGATGCGCGAGGGGACTTCCCCTGAACCTGAGCGGGTTCCCCCTCCTCCCCTGCCTGAGGAGGTCTGCCCCGAGGACTCCTGCAGCACAGACCTGTCCATCCCTGACGGCTGGCTTCCGGTCTTCCTGCGAGAGTGGCGCCTCAACGTTCACGGAGCTCCACGCTCCATCTGGCGTCTGACGGCGATCGGAGGGCCATGGCGACACCACTGACATGGGTTTCCACTCCTTTCCTCGGTCAGGGGCGGGCCGGTGGAGGGAGCGCCGCTGCCGAGCTGTTCGAGGGAGGTGGCAGCCAGCGGCGGCGGTCGCTGCTTGAGACCCTTGTGCGGGAAATCTGCCAGAACAGCACGGACCAGCGCAGTGACACGGGGCCGGCTCTGGTCAGCTTCGATCTGCTCCTGCTCCGTGGAAAGCGACGGGAGGCCTTCCTCACCGCCATGGACTGGGAGGGCCTTCGTCCACACCTGGCAGCTGTTCCGGGATCCGGTGGAGCAGCGATGACCCTCCGGGCCGGTCTCGCCGCCGTGGAAGCGGAGACCCTGGTCTGTCTGCGTATCAGTGATTCAGGCACAAGGGGTCTGTGCGGGGATGACTGGGACGAGGAGGGGAACTTCCGTCGCCTCTGTGTACAGAACTTCTCGACGGGTGAGGAAGCCGGGCGTGGCGGCAGCTTCGGGCTGGGCAAGGCCGTCAGCTGGATGCACTCCAGGCTGCTGACCGTTCTGTTCTCCTCCTGCGTCAGTGACCGACCGGAGAGGGGGCTTCGGATCTTCGGTAGAAGCGAGGTCCCCGCCCATGAGCTCTCCGGTCAGCGCTTCCTCGACGGCGCCTATCTCGGAGATCCCTCCGAGCGGGATGGAATCCCCGTCGCCCTTTCCGACTGGCGCCCTGCTCCGGAAGCACGGGATCTCTGCCTCTCGAGGGAGGATCTGCCCGGTCTGGGGACCACTCTCCTAATCCCCGCCTTCCATGAGCCCGACCGGGACGATGTCGGTCATCTCGGCATCCGTGATCCCGAGCACCTCTGCAGGGATCTGACCGAGGCGGCGGCGAAGTGGTTCTGGCCGGCGATCAGCTGGGGGCGCCTTGAGGTGCAGGCCCGCGTGATCGAATGCGACCGGCAGCGTCCGATGTTCCAGAGCCGTGCTGAGATCGGCCATCTCTGGTCGCCGTTCCTTGCCGCAACCCGTGCTGAGCCGGACAGGGGACCGGCACTGGTGCCGGGCGAGTCAGCAGCCACCGATATCAGCGGATTTCCCCTGCCAGCCAGGATCCAGCCGGAGGACCGACCGGACCTGCTGCATGGGCGGGGGAACACGGTCGTCCGTGTCGCGGCCACCCGGGTCCCTCCCGCCGAGGCCGTCCTCCCCTCTCGCTCCTGCGTTGCCCTGATCCGCGGGGCGGGGATGGTGGTGGATTACGTGGAGGGGCTGCGGCTTCCGGACGGCGGCGCCTACTGCGCCGTCGCCCTTGTGGGTACTGCACTGGCCCAAGCGGATGTGCCTTCATCGAAAGCCACCGAGAGCCAGACGTACCCACCCCAGGATGTGGAGGAGTATTTCCGTGCCGCCGAGCCCGTCACTCACGATGACTGGATACCGACGACCCGGCGTCTCCGGGAGTCCTATGACTGGCGTGGTTCGGCGGGTCGTCTGCGGGGGCTGCGATCGGAGGTCCGTCAGCTTGTCGTGCTGCATCTGCTCACCGCCGACGAGCCGGCACCGGATGCCGGACCGGAGATGCTGATGCGGATGCTCAACCTCGGCGGCAGTGCCGCCGGGAGTGATCCGTTGACAGCCCGAGGAGAGAAGCCGCGGCTTGAGGTCCGGATCGATCGTGGCGGTTCCTGGTATGACCCCGGCAGGGGTGGATGGTCATTGCAGGGGGAACTGATCCGCTGCGGAAAGGGGGAGGGCGGTGCCTCCGCCGGACTGAGCTTCCGCAGCATCGCCGATTCCGGCCAGGGTGAGAGCTGGTGCATCTCGGATCTGGAAATCCAGGGATCCGACAGACACCTCAGTCTCGATTCCTCAGACGGCCGTCGCATCGTCTTCTGCTCGGAGGGCGGCTTCAGCAGTGTCCCCTTCCGGTGCATGGTCAGACCACCCGCAGGGGTGGACCCTGCACTGACCGGATTCCGTCAGGGAGGCTGACGACATGGAGTTTCTTCCCTGGCAGACGGTCGACCTGGACGGTGCATTCCGGGTGACGGCCCCTGAATCCATCGCCGAGGAGGTCATTCAGGAGGTCGGTAACGCGGTCACCTTCCGTTTCCGCGGGGATCTCAGTGATGTCCGACTGGAGATACTGCTCGCTCCCCCCTTCCGTTGGCAGGAGTGCTTCCCGGCCCATGAGCAGGAGGATCCCCCGGTGCTGTTCCTGTGCCGACTGATCAGCCGCTCGACCGGACGTCGTCGGATCGTCCCTCTCTCGCAGGTCAGGAAGGGTCTCTGGCGGGCCGAGGTCTCCCACGCCGCCCACCTCGAGGGGGAGGAGATCCGTGCCGAGGCGCTGATGGTGCGGGAGCGGCAGGCCAGCCCCACGGTTGAGGGCTTCGGCTGCCTGCGAGGTCAGATCCTGGGGCGGAGCCGCATCCATGTGGTGCGGTTCTCGGCACGCCACTCCGCCGCCGATCCGATGTTCCATCTCCGCTGGTCCCCGTTCCCGAGCGGGCGCAGTCAGCAGCTGTTCAGGCTTCTCCCTGGCGAGCCCCCGACCATCGAACTGAATGAGGGTCTGAGCGCTCCTCTGCGCCGGCTGCTCATGAGTCGCTCACGGCGACGAAGCGGAGGTGCCCTCCTGCGCGACTCGCTGTTCAGCACTGTCTGCGCGACTGTCTGGCCCGTCCTTGTCTCGGGTGTGCTGCATGATCTCGACCGGATCATCAGGGGGGAAGGGGCAGATGATCCTGCGGAGCTCATCGAGCAGCTGACCATCTGGCAACGGCGGCTCCTCGGCCTGTTTGCCGCAGGACTGGCCGGTGTCGATCTCGAACCTCATCTGGCGCTCCCCCATCTGGTGAGGGAACTCAGCCGGGAGGGTGGATTCAGCACCGTCCTGCTCCGGTTGCCGCCCCTCATCCAGCAGGAGACAAGGCTGGTGATGCTGGCGGAAGCGATGGCAGAGGGAGCCCATCTGAGCGGCGAGGATGACAGGGATGCCGGCCCTGTGGACATCTCTGATGCCGCCAGACGGGAGGTCGCATGAGCAACGTTCTGCGCAGACTGCTGGCCCCGATCGCTGAGACCGGTCTTGTCGCCGCTCTGCGGGATCCGCAGGCCCTGCCGGACGCATCCCTTCCCTGCTCCATCGACCTTTCGCCGCTGGATGCGGCGATCAAGGCGGCCCGGGATGAGGGGATCCGGGAGGCGGCCCTGGACGGGTACCTCGTTGAGCCGCTTCATCGCACCCTTCGCAGTCTCGAGGGCCCTCTGAGGACAGACATGCGGATCTGGCACTGGCTCACGGTCGTCCGCTACCCCGACCTCGTCTGGCTCCGCTGGCGCGGGGCGGTACCGGCCGACCCGGAGGAGGGCTTCACCGTCGGCACCGGCAGCCGGCCCGTCCCTGCCGTCCGCTTTCTGGGTACCCCCTCGATCAACGGCCACGGCCGCAACACCTTCGCTCGGCTGTTCTTCGCGGCGGACCGCCTGATCGGTGACGAGGGAGTGGATTATGAGGCGGTGCGCAGGCTGTTCACCTGCCAGGAGCTGCATCTAGGACTGAGCGACCGGGAGTACGGACTCCTGCCCGCGGTGAACCGCGTTCTTGTCGCGCGTCTGGCGGACCTGCCCGATCAGCAGGTCAGAGCCGGGGTGCGCAGGCTCAATGCCCTTGGTGGCTCGATCTGTCTTGATCTCCTGGATGAGGACGAGATCGATCAGCTGGTCCTGTCCGATCGGGACGCCCCGGTGCCGAGCGACTGATGGCCGTCAGGACCGTCATTCCCGCCGATCCCCACCGGCTCAAGGCCTTGCGTGGTCCTGAGCAGCGGCTGGATCCACACCCCGGGGCATGCACTCTCGATGACCTGCCCGCCTATGTGGACGCTCTCGACGGTTCGCGGCCCCTGGCGGTGGATCTGTTCTGCGGTGCCGGAGGTCTGAGCCTCGGTCTTCATGCCGCAGGCTTCGAGGTGATCCTGGGCGCGGACATCCGGCCCGATTCGATCGCCACCCACCGGCACCATTTCGCCGGTTGCTCGCATCAGGGTGATCTCAGCGACTCCCGGCACCTCAGTGCAATTATCGGCCAGCTACATCGCTGCGGTGACATCGCCCTGGTGGCGGGCGGTCCACCCTGTCAGCCCTTCTCCCGGAACATCCGCTGGCGCAAGCACGACCTGACCGTCGCGGAGCAGCACCACGAACTCAACAGCGGCCGGCGTGAACTCTGGGAATCGTTCATGAGCGTCGTGGAGGCCATCGAACCGCGGGCCTTCCTGATGGAGAACGTTCCCGACATCGCGCTCACCGGTGATCAGGAGATCTTCCGGAATGTCGTCAGCCGCGCCGAACGGGCCGGGTATCGCGTCCATGCCCGGATCATCTATGCCTGGCAGTACGGGGTGCCGCAGCTGCGCCCGCGTTTATTCGTCGCCGGCACCCATCACAGGAAGGCTTCACCACTTCTCTGGCCGGAACCTGAATACGTCAGTGAGCAGTCGGCACCGACTCTGATGGATGCCATCGGTGATCTCCCGCCGTTGACGGGCGACTGGTGGGAGGAGTGGCAGGAGGGCAGCAGCTACGCAGGACCCTCAACCTCCTATCAGCGGCAGATGAGGAACTGGCTACCCACCCGGGCTGACCTGCTGCCGGATCACATCACGCGGAGGGTCCGTGAGGATGATATCCAGACCTTCCGGCTGATGCGCACCACCGGCCGGAAATACCACGAGCTGGCGGAGGATGAGCGGCGCTATCGCGTGACCAGCCGTGCCCAGAGGAATGGGAATGTTCAGAAGGAGAGCGGCAAGGAGCACAGCTTCGGGAACAAGTACAACATCCTTCAGTGGGACCAGCCGTGCATCACCATCACCGCACACATGTCCAAGGACGGCTACTGGTACATCCACCCCATCCAGGACCGGACTCTCTCCATCCGGGAGGCGGCGAGGGTCCAGTCCTTCCCTGACGGCTTCCGGTTCCACGGCAGGCCCTCGAACCGTTTCCATCAGGTGGGGGAAGCGGTCGCGCCGCTGGTCGCCAGGACACTCGGCACCGCCCTGCTCGCATCCGTGCAGGAACTGGACACCGGAAGCGACTGGCGCCAGCCCCGGGGTATCCGGGATCAGCTCAGGGACTGGTATTCCACGAAGGGAAACATGTCACGTCTGCCCTGGGCGGTCCGGTACGAGGAGGACGGCAGGGAGATTCCTGAAAGGGTAAGGGCCTGGCGCGTGATTATTGGTGAACTGCTTGTCAGCGGAATGAATGACAAAGACCAGAGAGAGCAGTGGCCCAACGTGCTCGACTGGTGGCCGGACCATGAGAAGTTCCTTGCAGACAGGTATGCAGGAGTCAGTCTGAAGGTTCTTCCGACGACCGGCAGGACAGATCAGCAGCTCAGGAGCAAGGAGAAGCTTCTCCGGGAGATCGCAGGACGCCTACAGAAGGATCTTCCCTGGAGCGAATGGGTACGGACCGATCTCCTTGGACTCGGCAGGGACCGCATCCGTCAGTGCCTGGCCATGGTCGGAATCACTGCCGATCGCTCCTGCAGCGTTCCCCTTGGCCGCATGGTCGGGCGTGTGATGGGTGTCGCTGATCTCAGTGACAGTGCATCCCGTCAGCTGCGCGAGCTGCACCTCGGCCTGATGCTGGGTGAGGATCGGGGAGGTGAGATCTACCGCGCCGCCGTCGCCGTGGCGGATCGCTGGTGCACCCCCGAGCCACGCTGTGGAATCGGGGGAAGCGACGAATGTCCCCTGAGTGACCACTGCTGCCACGTTCAGGGTTTCCCCGTTCCTTCAGGATCCATCGGACGGAGCTGACCTCCCAGCCGCTTCTCCAGGGACCGGGGATCACGGAGCTCGCATTCCCAGACCACAATCACGGACCAACCCAGCGCCTCGATCTCCGTCCTCTGCCTGTGGTCACGCTCCACGTTCCTGCGAAACTTCTCCTGCCAGAACTCACTCCTCGTGCGCGGTGTGGTCGAGAAGCGGCAGCCGGGGTGTCGGTGCCAGAAGCACCCATGCACCAGGATCACGGTCCGGAACCTAGGCATGACGATGTCCGGGGTGCCGGGAAGATCCCGCCTGTGCAGGCGGAACCGGAATCCCATCCGGTGCAGCAGTCGTCGGACCTGACGTTCGGGACCTGTATCCCGCCCCCTGATGGCGGCCATGTTGCGGCTGCGCTGAGCCGTGACTGGCGGGGCCGTTCGTTCGTCAGCCACTCTTCAGAGGGAGCCTGAGACAGATTCTGCGTTGAGGCCTCCCCCCGACGCCCTCTGAGCCGTCCGGCGGATCGGTCACTCCGCCAGGGGCAGGTCCATCGGGGCGCACGTCACTTGGGAAGGTCCTCTCCCGAGGCACTCCGCCCACCCTCCCGTTCGGCCTGCGCAAGGATCTGCACTCCATGACTGGCCTGTTTCCCTGAAGGGATCCTGGCCCAACCACCAGCTGCGTAGCTTGCGAGGGTTGTGGCGATGCCGCACTGCCATGACTTCAGACTGCCTGTGCGAGACCCCCAGCCGGTGATGTGGACCCATTCCTCCGCCGGGATCTGCATCACCCTCGCGATGTTCTCGCGGTCCTGGGCAGTCAGCGAGACCGAGCCCCTGCTGCCGCTACCGCCCGAGCCCAGTTCAGGCAGCGCCTGACCCTCGGCCAGCTCCTCTTCCATTTCACCCGACAAACTGAGATCAAGGGTCTGCAGGTGACGCCAGCACTCCTCCTTCTTGCACCATTCCGTCACATTCCGGCCGGCAGCGGAGTCGATGAAGGCTTTGTAGACCTCGGGCATCCAGCTGTGGATGGAATCGGCAAGTGCCTGTGAGGGGGCCTGCTCGTTCCAGACCCTGTCGAGGTCAATCCGACCTGCTGTCCGGTACGAAACGAGGGCGACCGTGTATGCGATGGCATTGGCCCTGTAGCCCGGGAATCTGTGCTGACGTGCAATCCGCTCGGCGTGCTTGAAGATGATGGCCTTAGCGATGGCGTGCCGGTAGTAGGCGTCGTCTGGTTCCCACCGATTTCCGTGCTCTTTTTTCAGCTGCTCCATGAAGTTGACGAAGTTCTTCTGACCGCCCCTGCTCACGATGTGGGGCAGCTGGGCCCATGTGTTGACGAACTTGGCAAGGCTGACCTTGTCGAACCGCTGGCTAGGAGGATTCGCTTCTCTGAAGCGTCGGCGCTTCGCCAGGGTGCTGCTCTCCCGTTGCTGCGCGACCTCGTACTGGCCGCGCGCGCGTTCATAGAACCAGCGACTCTGCTCCCCGGGTACCCAGACAGTGCCTGAGAGCTGCTGCAGCCTCACATGTAAGGGGTGGTTCGCGGAGAAGTCGGCCTCATTGACCCGGTTCTGCGTGTTTGCATAGCGGCTGATCAGAGGGACGAGAGTCTCCACCTGCGCGGGGTTCACCACCGTGAGCTTGGCCTGCACATAGACGGCTGACAGGTCGAGCCTGTCACGGTCCCTGGCTCGGTGGATCGAGGCCACGGTCTGGCCTCCGTTGACGACCTGCAGGCCGCGAAGTCTCGTCAGGGCCAGCCCCGACCCAGCAGTAACGGTCTCAACCCATTCGGCCGTTGCAGAGATGCCGTTGTTGTAGGCGATGAAAGCAGCCGGCTCGGCCCTCAGGGTGTCACGGATGCCTCGGTTCACCTTGCCGCGTGCCTGGAGAAACGACCGCACGTTGAGTTCGAGGAGCCGAGGACCGAATTCGTGATAAAGCTGATGAAGCAGGTCGCCGGGGAGGATGGCCAGGTAGACATCGAAGTCTGCTCCCGACTCCGGCAAGGCGATGCACGGCAGGGGGTGCCCCAGCCGTTGAACCAGGTCGATCTCGATGGACTCGTAAGGGAGCCCCGATGAATCAGCGCGGAATAACCGGCGCAGGTCCCAGATGTCAGTCTGAACCTCGAGACCATCCTCGGGGGCATCCACCTTGCCGATGTCCGCTGCGTAGCCGTCCACGATCACCACGATCCGCACACGGTCGACCTGACCGCGTACCTCGTGGAGGCGCTGCATCATGTCGTATGCGTCGGAGGCCGGCTCCATCCCGGAGTACCAGTCCCGACGAGCCTCGAGGAAGACACGGAGAGCCCGCTCGATCGTCTGGGAGAGCTCCGTGCGGGTGATGCTTGTGGGAGCCTCCAGGCCGCGGTAGATAGTCGTCAGGAGGGTGACCTGCCCGTTCTCCTCGTCCAGCCCCCACGCATTGACCTTGCCGATGCCGCGGCCAAGGCGGCAGTCGAAGTAGCAGATCTGCGTATCGGGGATCTGGCCAAGGTCCTCCAACGTTTCGCGGACCACTTCCGTGAAAGCCTCTTCCCGGAATGCCACCACGCCCACATCGTCGTTGTCCGATGCGGCCTCGATCACATGTTGGAGAACCCGAGATTGCAGAATCTCGTGATACCGATCAAATCCGGCCTCTGTTGCGCTCATTCAACCTCTTCTCCCAAGCCGAGCACAGTGTCTAGGACTTCAGGAGCTGAAGCCTCGAAGGTGGTGCAGGCGGCGATGGCAACTTGGTAGTGGACTCCCTCGACACCTTGAGGCAATAAATCCTCGCGCAGTCGAGGGAAGTTGTCGTCCACGCGGAAGAACCGATCCTTTATGAGGGAGTAGCGAGGACTCGAGTAGATCTCACGCTGGTGCTCGAGATAGCCTGCCTCCACAAGGCTGTCCTCGAAAGCCTCCAGAGCCGCGCCTTCCAAATGATCGCGCAACGAATCGATCATCTCGGGCAGCGAGGCGTCGCCAGCCTCGGATTCCTCGATCAGGACGAGAAATATGTAGAGCTGTCCCTGTCCTGGTGAGTCCAGCTGCCTGATGTTGGACACGTGAAAGGCATGGGGCGAGCTTGAGCTCGTTGTCTTCACCTCGATGCACCCCAGACGGAACTGAAAGTCATGGTTTGCCCCCCTGCATCCCTTCCATGAAGCAATGGCGATGAACTGATCGCAGCGACCTAGGAGATAATCTCTCAGAAGGAAAAGCTCCCCGATCAGGCCATGCCGCTCCTCGCGGGAGAGACCCATGACACCATGCTTCCGCATGAAGGACTGCCATTTCGTGAGGCGGGTGATAAAGAGGGATGCGGCATCTTTCTCGGTGTCGACTTTGACAAGTTTCGTTATGACATCTTCGGCAAGGGCATGGAAAAGATCTCTGTACCGACCATCGGTCAATTTCACCAGCAGCCGCGTCCGGCCATTGCGACCTGGCTCCTTCATGCTGGCAGAGACTGAAAAACCATGCGCTTCGGGGTAGACGGGATTGCTCGGCAAAGACTGCGTCCTGATATCCATGATGATGGCTTCCAGTTCATCGGTGACTGATCTAGCCGCGTAAGTTGGTGCGGCTCTGACTTCCGGCAGTCTTAAACCGACGTAGCTGTCACCCAGCTCGCCTTGCACGGAAAGACTATCCCAGGCCTCGAAGAGTTTGCTCATTCTTCATCGTCGTAATCGACAGGATCACCAAACTCTTGTCGCCAGTAGACATTATTGACCTTGTACTGGACTGTTGAAGCCTTGTAGGGATCAACGTAGGGGAAGCTTATTCCGAATCCGAGTACTGGGTTGATCCGTGCATCCGAATCGACCTTATCCGTATAGAGATAGGTCACATCCTTGCCATGTTTGTTTATGTGGGTGCCAGGCTTATCGTGCGGGTCGAGCGGGTAAAGCAGGAGCAGCCCACGATCGGAGCCACGAATCTGCCGGATGGCTCTCCCACTCGGTTTGGTCGGACGCTTGCCCTTGCTAGTCTCGGGGTCAGGATTCTCATCCCATTCACGCTGCGCAAGCCCAAGTGCCTCGTTCCATTCGTCTCGGTCAAGGTCCGCGGCCTCATCAGCTGGGCTGAGCAGTCGCCCAATCCGATAGTGGTTGTCATCCTGCAAGCTCTTCTTATCTTCCTCACTTACGTGCCATGCTCGACCGACCATCTTAAAATCAGCACAACCAAGGGTACCTTGATGTGTGGAGTATCCTGAGGCCAAGAAAATAGTCCATCGCGTGAGGCGACCCTTGGAATTCTCCATACGAACGTAGTCTTCGAGTAGCCTAGTCTTTACCCTGATCGAAGCATGATGTTCGCGATACTCACCTAAAAAGTCAAGGATGGCGGCTGAATCCACGTTCTGCCATACCCAAGATCCTGAGCCTAGAGATCTTGCTGTTCCTTGAGATGCAACGACTCTGGCACGTTCGACAGTCTCAATGAGAGCGACCGCTGCGTGCCAGTTGCGCGAGAGTTCGGTCCTCGTGCGCCAGAAGTTGATCGTCTCGCTGATGTCACCTTGAAATGATAAATTGATAGTAGTGCCATGACGCATTTTCACAGCGGATGTGACTAGCATGAGCGGGTGGCACTGGACACGATGCCCGAAGTTACGTGGAGTTCCTCCACTTGCCGCCATTCGGTCGAAATCCTCACGTAGTTCCTCGCTCGCTGCTGCAATGTGTCCAAACCATTCCATCATTTCGCTTGTGGAGTAAAGGCGACACAGGTCGAGAAACCGAGGCCGGTATCCGAACCATCGACCCATCTGCATAAGCGTGTCGTACATACGTGAAGCACGTAGAAAGTAGCTTACTGAAAGCCCTTCAAGGGTCAGACCTCGAGAAAGCTTGTCGCCTCCGACTGCAATGACGTTTAAGCCCGAGTCGTGTTGTAAATAATCCAGAACGTCTCCGGCCGAGCCGTTGATCTCTCTCACTTGGATGGACACGGCGGCAGTCCATAGCTGTTTTTCCAGCTGTTCCCAAGAGACTCGCGCACAGTCAGTAGCCAGTCTGAGGTCATTGAGTTTTTCAGACGTCGGCAAAAAGTCTTGTTCCCAAAGGGAGAAGAACTCATCTAGCACTGGATTCTGCGAGCCCCCGTCTCCAAGACGGAGGCGTCGCCCGATGTCTGTCAACTCTGCCTCTACTTGCTCAGCCACTTTATTCTGTACGGCAGTAAACCGGGTCACGTGAATGAGCATGGTATTGTGCGCAGTTTCGTCACCGCGAATTGCGCGAACTGCGCAGGCGATCACAAATGCGCGGATCGCCTCCCGCAAACTCTCAGGCACCATGGCTATGCCGTTGCACCTAGGCACCCATGCCTTGTTATGCTTCGGTGGAATCCAACCAGACTCCTCATTGATATCAAGACTGTCTGCGTGATCACTGACCTCACGCAGGATTGGGAGGGCTTCCACGTCGTCGCCCTCTGCCTTAGAGAGGCCAAACATAAGTGAGGGGCCAACGTAATTCGAGGCTGTCGGAAGAGAGACGATGAAGCTTCGTGGGAACAAGCCCTCGCCATCCTCATTAGTCTGCTCTTGATCATGGATCAAGATATTCGCGAATGGTGTCGCGGTGTAACCCACGTAGGCACTTTGGTCGAAGATATAGAGGAGTTGTCGGATGCGCTTGTTGAGGGTTGTCGGATCGTGGTCGGGATCAGGATTGCCATACTCATCAACGGCATTTGCTCGGGTATCGATCGAGCCCTGATCGGCCTCATCGTCGATAACGAGTAGTGGCAAGTTCTTGATGTATGGGCGACCTGCTTCGTCTCGGTCTTGAGCGAGGACACCAATGGCCCAACCAAGCAAGTTTCGGAGAACAGACCCGTTTTTCTTGACAACAAAAAGAAGGGGGCTCGAGCCTGGGCTGATGGCAAAGTTATTCGCGATGGATCGCTTGAAGTCGCCAGCATCCTCTCGTGTGGTGATGGAGTTGGCAATCTTTTGATTGTTGCCAAAGTCTTGCCTCCCCACTCCAACAGTCACCCTGCGCCGATCGAGGTTGCTAAGCGTAGCTCCAAAGTCATAACCAAGAAAACCCTCTTCTAGCCGAATCTGTGTCTGGCTGCGCAGGCTCTTGTGGAAGCCGGCAAGCACGACGATGACCTTATATCCAGCATCCGCGGCCTTGCAGATCAGGCCAACATAGTTGCTTGTTTTTCCTGACTGGACATGTCCGACTACCATTCCCCGCCTATCCCATGCGCCCCTAGTGCTGGGGTCCGAAAGATAGCCCAGAATCCTATCAGTTGTTTTGTCAAGTCGCTCAACGGTAAGACCCGGCCAGGCCTTCTCGTTGCGAAGATAATCCTGGTAGCGGTTCCAGAAGTACCAGTCTACATCTCCCTTACGTTTATTGAGCCATGGAGCCCAGCCTTCTTCGTCAGACCAAAGTGCGCGCTCCTCACCGATCAGCGTCTGATAAGAGCTCTCCAACTCTGCGATTAGCTTGGCAGTATCGATACCAGTAATCCCTAAAAACTCAAGGGATTTGTTGACCACTTCAGCGATCCGTCCCTCGGGCAGGGACGTGCCGTTGACTCCAAGCTCTTGGTCAAGCTTATTGCGAGCAACTGATCGGGCAGCAAAATAGTCCTTCTGATTCATGAGGGATCAACTCCTTAGCGAGGCGAGAATGGCCAGTGACTCGTCGTCCGAAAACTCCTCCCAGGAACTCAGCCGTTCGACAGTCTGTGCGTGACTCAGCTCGAAGTTCCGGCGCACCGTCTCGTAGGCGATTGCAACGACAGAGCGTTTTTCCCTTGACTGAGCTCCATAGAACGGTCCTGCTGTCTCGTCAGGACTTTCGGCTGCGTCCAGCCAGATCTGCTGGACCGGCACGGTCTCTTCGATGATGCGCAGCATCGCCTCTAGCGCAGGTCTGCGCTCACCGGCCTCGTCCAGAACGGCCTTTACCAGCGGATGCCTGCGATCGATCCTGTAGGTGACACGACCGCCGCGCTTGCCTGGCTTCCATGGTCGCTCCACCTCGTCCTTCCTAGAACGAGTGCCGTACCGCCCACGATGCGCGAACACAGAACGGGCATCCTCTCGGACACCCTGGGCCAGCCCCTTCAGGCGATCGCGGATCTGCGTGGGCGGCGTCGCGTGTGCCTTCTTCACATCAAGATGCCAGAGCTGGTCCATAGAATTGGGGATGTCGAGCCGGATCCTGGCGAGCTTGTAGTGCTCTTCCTGCGTCCAAGGACGCGCTCCTCCGAGCCCCAGCCAGCTTCCCGCCACGATAAGGCGTTCGTTCCGGTAAAGATAGAAGCCCTGCTGGGCATTCCACCCCTTGGGGCCAGACGCCTTCCTGTGGTCCTCGGCACCAAGTCTGTCCTTGTGAGGCAGGACATAGCCACGAACCGTGATGCTTTGCGTGTGGCCTGGAAGGTTGATGTGATCTTCTGGTGTCGGCTGAGTTGCAGCATGCGCCTCCAGAAACGGGTCCCACGCTTCGACAGGGTTGCCGTTGAGCACGATCCAAAGTCGGGGCCGGCTGCCACCCAGATAGCGGTGAAAAACCATGGCCAGATGCTGCTCGACTTCCTCCACGACCTGCAGGAAGTGAGAGCGGACCCGTTCGTTCCCGGAGTCAGCGTCCTGAACAATCCGATCCAGTACCTCCCAGAGGACAAGGGTGCCGGACTGCTGTTCATCGATCCGTGAGACGTCCGCCTGTGTGTCCCGATGCGGCGTGCGCAGCAATTGCCATCCAACCACTTCGGCTCGAGCGAGGTGGTCGAGGTCCCAGCGCCGAACATGGACCTCAGATCCCTCCTGTCGAGAAAAGACAGTGAGGCGCCGACACTGGCTGAGGCTTGCGGTCTTCAGTCCAAGACCGAAGCGGCCTAGGTCGGCAGGGTCACGCTCAAGGCAAGGGTTCCTGCTGCCGAGTCGCATTGCATCTCGCAGCTCGCTCTCGCTCATCCCGACTCCGTCGTCCGCGATAGTGAGCCAGGATCCCCGCCCCGCCCAGCGAGCCTCGACCCAGATGGTCCTAGCACCTGCCGCAATACTGTTGTCGATGAGGTCAGCTATCGCTGTAGCCAGGGTGTACCCGTACGCCCGCATTGACTCGATCATGGCCGAGGCGTTCGGCGCGACCTCGTCATAGCTTTGCTGTTCAGGCACGTCGTTCATGCAGGCTTCGGATCTGCTGGTCCAGAGTCAATATGGCTATGGTTGGTCCTAATCGTAAGGTCCTTGAAACGTGTCGATAACACGAAGCCGCTGGTGACCTTAAGGAGCTCGTACACAGGTGCTAGCCCGAGATCGTGGACTGATCAATTAGAAGTTCACGATTTTGCACCTTCCGTCCTGCGCCTAGTTCCTCCATCGCGAATGAACTACACGTGTGCATCCACATACCTCCGCTGTCTTTGACGAAACGCGCTGGCAGGATCCCGAGGCTGCCCATCCTGTTCTGCCGCTATCAGCGGCTGTTCTCCTTGTGTCAGATCAGGGCTTTACTTTGCTGGCATTGGCCACACTGGATTCAAGTGCAGCCCACGCGGTCATTTTCTTTCATTCCCCGCCTCACGATTCCCCTGTCTGGAGTAGCCGCAGCGCCTCGCGCAACTCCTCCTCAAACCCGAACCCCGCATCCGCCATCCCCAGCACCTGGCGGGCGCCGATCTCGATCAGGCAGGCCAGCTGCAGCGCCGTGAAGGTACCCGGCAGGGTCTCGAGGGTGTAGGTGCGCAGCGTCTGGTTCACCGGCAGGCCCTTCTCCCCGATCGCGCCCACCTCCACCAGCACCGCCTGACGTTGCTCGGGGCTCACGGCCTCGTAGATATGCAGGGCCTGCACCAGGCCCTCCACCACGGCCGGCCGCAGGTCGTCGCCCTGGCTGCGGCGGAGGTTGTGATCGGCGATGCGCTGTGAGGCCCGCCTGGCCTTGTCGGCGATCTCCCCCCGCGGCGCCAGCTCCAGCACCCGGCGCAACAGCCCATCGGCCTCGGCCGCATGGGCATCGAGATCCGCTGCGATCAGGGCCTGGGCCAGGGTCAGCAGGGTGACCGGATCGCTGGGAGCCGCCGCCTCAGCCCGGCGCAGCGCCGCCACCGCCTCCCTGGGTTCGTCCTGCATCAGCAGCAGGGAGCCGTAGGCCCGCAGTGCATAGGGGTTGGGGGGTTCCAGCCCCAGCGCCTTCTCCAGGGCCGGCCGCGCCCGCTCCGGTGCGTTGGCCCGCAACCCCACCATCCCCAGCGCCACCCAGGCATTGGTGTGGACTGGATCGCTGGCCACGCAACGCTCCAGCAGCTTGGCCGCCCGCTCCAGCACATCCTGCTGTTCCTCCTCCCGCGGCTGGCTCAACTCTGCTGACAGCTGTACCAGCCGGCCAGGCCGATCACCTCCGCCCAGGCATCGATCAGCTGGCAGTCGCGTTGGCCTTCTCCCTCGGCCGACTCCGCTCCGATCGAACTGGTGCGCTGAGCCGCAGATCCAACAAGATGTTTACCCCTCTGCGGCGCGGATAGGCATGAGTGCTGCGGCCTTGCCCATTTGGTCCCCAACGAGACGCCGCCCGCCATGCAGTTTCTGATGACGCCGGCCACGCGAGGAGGCCTCCGAACACCCATCGCCGCTATCGTTGCTAGCAGCCGAGGGGAAGGAGATGGCCGATCTGTTGGTGCGCGGCGTCGATGACGCCGTCGTGCGAGCCCTCAAGAAGCGCGCCGGCGACCATGGCCGCAGCGCAGAGGCGGAGCACCGCGCCATCCTTGCGGCAGCTCTGCTGAGCCCGCCCCGGCGAAAGCTGGCGGACCTGCTGGCCTCGATGCCCGATGTGGGGCGCGACGAGGACTACGAACGGCAGCAGGATGAGGGCGGAGCGGCCGATGTATTTGGTTGACACCAACGTGATCAGCGAAGCCCGCAAGGGCCGGCGGGCCAACCCAGGCGTGCAGGCCTTCTTCTCAGAAGCCAGCGAGCAGAATCTGCTCCTTTTCCTCTCGGCTATCACCATCGGCGAGCTCCGCCGTGGGGTGGATCTGATCCGCCACCGCGGCGATCGCGACCAGGCCGATGCCCTGGAGAACTGGCTGGCGCTGCTGTTGCAGGACTACGGCGATCGCGTGCTGCCGCTCGACAGTGAGGCTGCCCAGCTCTGGGGGCATCTGCGGGTACCCAATCCGCAGCATGCGCTCGACAAGCAGATCGCAGCCATCGCGCTGCTGCACGACCTCACGGTGGTGACACGCAACACCGCTGACTTCAGCCCCACGGGTGTGCGCGTGAACAATCCCTTCCTCCCATGAATCCCATCAACGTTGTCTTCGATGTGCCGCCCCAGATCGCCGAGGGGCTATTGAAGGGATCGCTGGAGCGAGTGGGCGGCGTCGTGCGCGACCCCGCCAGCAAGCAGGTGGTGATGTGGCTGCAAGAGGGTGGCTCTCAGGCCTCCAAGGCGCTGGTTCGCCCGCCGCTGATCGGCAGTGGCGATGCTCTGGCTGCGGCCAACCCCGTGCTGGCGACAGCCAACCTTGGGGTGTCGGTGGCTGGCTTTGCGCTGGTGCTGCAGCAGCTCAACCGCATCAGCGATCAGATCCGCTCGGTGGAAGCGAAGGTGGATCGGATCAGCCACAAGCTTGATGACCAGGCCCTGGCTCAGCTCAAGGCCGGCATCAATGCCTGTCAGAACGCGGTGGAGCTCCAGGATCCAACCCTACGGATCCAGATGGCCGGCCAGGCGCTCACCACCCTGCATGCCGCCCGCCAGTTCTTCAATCAGCAGGCGGTGCGCAGCGCCGGCAAGGCGGAAGCGGCCAGTGCTGACTATGTGGTGACGTGACCCCCCTTACTGGTCCAGTTCCTCTGAGAGCTGGTGGGTGGTCAGGCCGCTCTCCACTGTTGGAGGACCTCCAGGGGCGTACGCCCCTGGAGCGCCGAATGCGGTCTGTAGGTGTTG
>JBATEO010000024.1:0-23403 GCA_049664045.1 Prochlorococcaceae cyanobacterium | reverse complement strand
GTGACCGCCGGATCGCCCGCCACCGGCGCCGGCAGGGGGCGGGGCTGCCGCAGCGCCTCGCCGATGGCGGCCATCACTCCGCCGAGCAGGAGGTAGGGGTTGGCGCTCAGATCGGCCATCTTCAGCTCCAGTTGAGCGGGTTCACCAGCTCGGCCGGCGGGGATCAGCCGCAGCGCCGCCTCCCGGTTCTCCACCCCCCACACCTGGAACGGAGCCGCCCAGCGGCCTGGCGCCAGCCGCAGGAATGACACGTTCAGCGAGCAGGCGAGCGGCAGCAGCGCCGGCAGCTGCTCCAGCAGACCGGCCACCAGGGCTTCCCCCTCACCGGTCAGTCCCGCGGCCCCGCTGCCGCCGCCGAGCAGCGGACGCTCCTCGCGGGTCGCGCTCAGATGCAGGTGGCCGCCGTTGCCCACCAGGTTGGGCGCCAGCATTGGGCTGAAGCTGCAGCGCAGGCCGAAGCGGCTGCTGATCCGCTGGATCACGAGGCGCGCCGCCACCAGCCGGTCGGCGGCCTGGAGCGGATCGCCCGGAGCCAGCGACAGCTCGAACTGGCCGCTGCCGTATTCCGGGTGCAGCTGCTGCCAGGGCAGCCCGGCGGCATCCAGCCCATCGGCCAGGGCGCTGAGGTAGTCGAGGCCTTCGATCAGCCGGTCGGTGCCGTAGGGCCCACCGGCCACCCCCGGCTGCCAGCCATCCGGCCCACCGGGCTGCCCCAGCATCCATTCGATCTCGAACCCCGCCTCCAGCCGCAGCCCTGATCCGGCAGGCTCCGGGCCCGCCAGGGTGGATTGCAGGCGCCGGCAGAAGCCCCGCTGGTCGAGGGCATGCAGGCTGCCGTCCAGATGGTGGCGTTCGCCCGCCGCCCAGGCCCAGCCGGTTTCCGGATCCAAGGGCTGGATGGTGTCGAGCACGGGCACCAGCCGCAGATCCCCGTCCGGCCTGGCCAGCGACTGGAGCGGATCGATCAGCCCGGTGGCCCCGAAGGCATCAGCCACGGGCGAGAAGCCCACTCCGTCGCGGGCCACCTGGGGCAGGCGCTCGAGCGGCACCCCCTTCACCAGCACCGCGCCGCTGTGGTTCACAAAGGTGATCGCCAGCCGGCGCAGGCCCTGGGCCAGCAGCTCGGGCAGCCGTTCGCCGGCGTGGCGGGCGTCGGCCTCGCGCTGCTCGACGCCGCGCACCGGCAGGGGGGAGTCCGTCACGGAGCCATCGCGGCCGGCAGCCCATCCTTGCCGCGACCAGCGCCGCCGGCCATGCTGAGGCGTCGTCCCCGAGCCGCCCGTGCCGACCAAGGCCCTGCTGCTGGTCGATCTCCAGAACGGAACCTGCGGCCCCCCGCAGGCGGAACGGCGGGCGGACTTCCACCGGCGCTTCCTGGCGCACACCCTGCCGGCAGCCCGGCGCGCCCTGGAGCTGAGCCGCGCCGCCGGCCTGGAGGTGATCCACACCGTGATCGCCAACCTCACCGCCGATGGCCGTGACCGCAGCCTCGACTACAAGCGGTGTGGTCTCGGGTTTGCCCCCGGCTCGTGGGAGGCACGGGTGATCGACGCGCTGGCGCCCCTCGCCGATGAGATCGTGCTGCCGAAGAGCTCCTCCTCCCCGTTCAGCTCCACCTGCCTGGATTACGTGCTCCGCAACATCGGCATCCAGGACCTGGTGGTGGCCGGCATCCTCACCGACCAGTGCATCGACCACACCGTCAAGGACGCGGCTGACCGCGGCTACCGCGTCACCTGCCTCACCGATGCCTGCCAGGCGGAGACGGCCGAGCGCCACGCCGCCGCTCTGGCGTGCTTCCGGGGCTATGCCCGCCAGTGCACGGTGGCGGAGTTCGCCGCTGGCCTCCCCAGCCCCGATCCGCGACCGGAGCGGCGGGTCGAGCCAACGGCGCTCTAGGCCCATGCCATCCCGGCCGCCGGTCCCACCTGAAACCCCGCCGCCCGCCAGCGCGGCGATCCTGGCCTTTCCAGAGGCCACCGCGTCGGTGCTCTACGGCCTCAGCGACCTGCTGCATTCCGCCGGTCGCGACTGGGGACTGATCGTGGAGGGACTGCCCGGTGCCCCCCTGGTGGCGCCGCGGATCGTGGCGGCACGGTCGGAACCGTTCACGATCGCCAACGGGGTGACGATCGTTGCCGATGCACCCCTGGAGGAGGCGGAGCGGCCGGATCTGGTGTGCATTCCGGAGTTGCTGATTGCCCCCGGCTCTCCCATGGCCGCCAGAGCCACGACGCCCTGATCGCCCGCTGCCAGGCCTGGGCGGTGACTGGTTTCCGGGAGCGGTCGCCGGTGGCGGCCATGGACCGGATCACCGGGCTGCCCGAGCGCACGCTGGTGCGGCGCTTCCAGCAGGCCATCTCCGGCGCCCTCGGCTATGAGGATCCCCGCTTCTTCGTGCGTCTGTTCAAGCGCGAGGTGAAGCTCACCCCCGCGCAGTACCGGCGCAAGTTCGGCCAGCTGCGGGTGGTGCTGCAGGCGGCGCGGCAGGACTGAAGCGCCAGCCGCCGGGGCGATGGCCACGCACTGGCTGGTGGCTCAGGGCGCGGATCGTGGTTCAGCGGAACGTCCCGCTCAAACGGGCATGGCTTCCGGCACGGTGATCTCCTCGGTGATCACCTCGAAGCGCAACAGCTGGTGCTCACCGAAGGAGAGCAGGAAAGGCACGTCGCCGGCATCGCGGCCGCGGGCGATCAGCACCCTGCCGCGGCGGGGAATGTTGTGCCGGGCGTCGAACACGTACCAGCGGTCGCCCAGGAAGGCCTCGAACCAGGCGGAGAAATCCACCGGCGCCTCCCCCACCGGAATGCCGGTGTAACCGAGATAGCCGGTGCAGTAGCGGGCGGGGATGTTGAGGCAGCGGCAGAGGCTGATGGCCAGGTGGGCGAAGTCGCGGCAGACGCCGGCACCGTCGGCGAGGGTCTGGCTGGCGGTCTTGTGGGGCGCCACCGCGTCGTAGTCGAAGCGGATGCGCTCGTGCACCCAGTCGCAGATCGCCTGCACCCGCGGCCAGCCCTCAGGCACCCCCCGGAACTGCTCCCAGGCCAGGGTCATCAGCGCCGGCGTGTCGCAGTAGGCGCTGGCGGAGAGGAATGGGTAGGTGTCGATCGGCAGCGCCTGCACCGGGCACTGAGGAGCCGAGAGCTCCACGGGATCGGTGCTGTCGGGGCAGGCGATGGTGGTGGCGTAGCGGAAGCGGGTGACGCCGCTGGGAGCCACCACCCGGCTCCAGCGGTTGCCATGGCGATCGGTGAGCGCCTCGAGGGTGCGATCGGGCTCGAGCTCGACCCGCTCGGGCGAGAGCAGGTGCGGCTGCAGGCTGAGATGGGGGCGCACCAGGGTGAGCGCCGGAGTGGGCGCATCACACTGCAGCTCCAACAGGCAGCCAAGGGCGAGATGCACGGACGTGGGGGCACTGCGGAACTCAGGCCCCATCTTCGCGGCTGTCGCTGGTCGGCGGGCTGCGGGCAGCCGCCATGCCAGGGAGTGCGCACCGGGCTCGGTGGGTCCCCCTCAGCCCCCGCGCACCTGCACGAACAGGTGCATCTGCTGGCTGGCCGGGCTCATCGGCACTTCCTTCACCGTGAGGTAGGTCTGGCCCTTCACCAGTTCGCTCAGCTTGCGGAAGCCGTAGTTGCGGGCGTCGAAGGAGGGGTCGTTCTTCTGCAGCAGGCTGCCCACCATCCCCAGCGGCGCCCAGCCGTCGTCCTGGGTCACGGCCGTGATTGCCTCGCACAGGAACGGTTTCAGGGGCGGGGCGCCGTCCTCGCCGCTGTCGCCCGCAGGCCGCCGGCCGTCGCCACGGCCGCCACCGGCGCTGCTGCCGCGCCGGAGGATGTCGGTGTAGAGAAAGCGGTCGCACGCGGCCACGAACGCCTTCGGCGTCTTGCGCTCGCCGAAGCCGATCACCAGCAGCCCCTGCTCGCGGATGCGGGTGGCCAGCCGCGTGAAGTCGCTGTCGGAGGACACCAGACAGAAGCCATCCACCCGGCCGCCGTGCAGCAGGTCCATGGCGTCGATGATCAGGGCCGAATCGGTGGCGTTCTTGCCGCTGGTGTAGCTGAACTGCTGCACCGGCACGATCGCGTGCACGTTCAGCACCTCCTTCCAGCTGCCCAGCTGCGGTGTGGTCCAGTCGCCGTAGGCCCGCTTCACGGTGGCGGTGCCCACCTGGGCCACCTCCGCCAGCAGGTCGCTGATCACCGCCGCCTGGGCGTTGTCGGAATCGATCAGCACCGCCAGGTTGGGCGCTTCGCGGCTCATCCTTCGCTCGCTCCGGCCATCCAGCTGCGCTGCAGCAGCTCGAGCGGGTGCAGCACCGGCAGCGCCTGGTCCTGCTCGGCCATGTGCTGGCGGATCTGCAGCGTGCAGCCGATGTTGGCGCTCACCGCCAGCTCGGCGCCGGTGCCGGCCAGGTCGGCCGCCTTGATCCGGCCCAGCTCCGCCGCCTCCTGCGGCTGCACCAGGTTGTAGATGCCGGCACTGCCGCAGCACACGCCCGCCTCCACCGCCTCCTTCACGCGCAGGTGCGGGATCTGGCGCAGCAGCTGACGCGGTTGCTCGCGGATGCCCTGGCCGTGGAGCATGTGGCAGGCGTCGTGGTACGCCACCGCCAGCGGCCGCTCGGCACTGGCCGGGGTGCCGTCGGCATGGCTGAGGGGCGCCAGCCGGGCGCGGAACGCCTCGCTCAGCCCCAGCCGCGCCAGGAATTCATGGACGTCCTGCACCTGGCCCGCGAACCCCTCCCCGCGTCCGGCCCAGCCCGGCTCCTCCGCCAGGATCGAGCCGTAGTGCTTGAGGGTGTGGCCGCAGCCCGAGGCCGCCACCAGCACCGCATCCAGCGGCCCGGCCGCCGTGAAGCTCTCCACCAGGGCGCTGGCCAGTTCCCGGGTCTGCCGCAGCTCGCCCTGGTGGTGGCTGGCCGCCCCGCAGCAGCCCTGCTCCCTGGGGATCACCACCTCGATGCCGTTGGCGCTCAGCACGTCCACCGCCGCCCGGTTCACCGCCGGATCGAACAGCCGCTGCACGCAGCCCAGCACCAGCCCCACCCGCGCCCGACGCTCCCCTCGGGCCGGCACCACCGCGGGGAAATCGTCGCGGAAGGCCTCCGGCGCCAGCGGCGGCAGCAGCCGCTCCATCGCCTCCAGCTGCGGCCCGAACAGCCCGGTGAGGCCGCTGCGCCGCGCCAGGCGCTGCAGCGGTGTGCCGGCGTAGGCCCTCAGCGGCGTCAGCACCGCCCGCAGCCGCTGCGGGTAGGGCAGCAGAGCGAAGAGCAGCCGGCGGAAGGCCCGCTGGGCCGGCGTGCGCAGCTCAGGCGCGTTGAGCTTCGGGCGGGTGGCCTCGATCAGCTCGTCGTAGCGCACCCCCGACGGGCAGGCGCTGACGCAGGCCAGACAGCCCAGGCAGCTGTCGAAGTGGCCGGCCAGGGTGGCATCGAGCTGCAGTTCGCCGGCCGCGATCGCCTTGAGGGCGTGGATGCGTCCCCGCGGCGAATCCATCTCCGTGCCCAGCACCCGGTAGCTGGCGCAGGTGGGCAGGCAGAAGCCGCAGTGCACGCAGGGATCGGTGGCCGAGCCGGCGGCGGGCAGGCCTGGGAAGCCGGAGGCGTTCATAGGAGCAGTCTGGCGCCCCCAGGCGCAGCCGATGGGCACAGGGCTTCCTGCCGTTAAGGGTAATCCATAGCCCAGGGAACACCGGGTGGGCAGTTGGTTTTCAGCCAGCTTGGCGACCTGTGGCTGGAGGTCTGCGTGTCAGTGCGGTGAGATGGTCCAGTCAAAAACGAACCCTGAACCAACGGCTGCTGTAGCAATGGCTTGGGCGAGTGCACCGGATTGTGACGAGGCTTCCCGTCAGATACAGAACTATTCGAGATCCTCGGCCGCGCTGCGATGGTGCCTGGAGACTATGAAAGCTGCGCATTCAATGAGCTCGCTCTGCAGACGTAGCGGGGGCGGAGATTTGGCCAAAATAGGCGTCCCTGTGACACGCTGGGACTTCATGATTTTAAATTCTCTTTTTTGCGGCAAGGGGATGTCGCTGGCAGGGGTCTCAGTAACAATGGGAACGATCCGGTAACACCCCAATGGCCCCCCGCCGTCTGATCCTGCATGCCGGCCCGCACAAGACGGGCACCAGCGCGATCCAGGCCGTGCTGCGGGACCAGCAGTTTGCGGCATTTTACTACCCCCGCACGGGCCAATGGCCGGATGGTGCCCATCACAATCTGCTGTTCAGCCTCGTGCCTGAGCTGCGGCGCCCGGATGCGGAAGTGTTGAAGCCGGCGGCGCTCCTGGAGCAGTTTCAGGCCGAACTGGCTGCTGTGAACCATGACACACTGCTGATCAGCAGTGAATTCCTCAGCCTGGGCTGTGCTGCTCGAGTGGTGGCCTGGTTGGTGGAGCATGGCATTGCCCAGCTGGAGGGGATGCGGGCGTTGCTGGTGGAGCGGGAGCTGCGCAGCCGGGCCGCCTCGCTCTACAATCAGTCCGTGAAGGATACCTATGTGGGGGAAACCAGGAGTCCCCAGGACTGGTTGGCAGATGAAAAGTTGAAGCTCAGGCTTGAGCCAATGATTGCCGAGCTCCAGGCTGCCGGGGCGGCAGTGGAGGTGCTGGCTTATGCACCGGCCGAGACCCTGGTGCAGCGTGTGCTGATGGCCGCGGGTGCCGAGCCCGAGGAACTGCCCGATCAGGTGCCGTGGAGGAACACTTCGATGAGTAAGCCGATGCTGATGGCGCTGCTGGAGGTGAACCGCACGGTGAGCGACCCTGAGGAGCGGATCGCACGACGGGCGGAGCTGTTTCAAAGCATCTCCCCAGCCTTTCTTCCATCAACGTCAAGGCTTTTCGAGGCTGATTAGAAGGCGTGACTTACGTCCTGTCCCAGTAGCTTTTGGATGACTCTTTTTTACATCAAGCCAGGTCGATGGTGTGGCCCAGGCTTGCCATGCCGGCCTTCTTGTAGAGGCGCAAGACCTCAACGAACAGGTCGCGTAGCGCATCGAGGTTCCGCCGTCGGAACTCGCTGATCCGGCTGTTGGTTGCCGGTCAGCACCCGGAAGGCGGCGTCCTCCCAGCAGGCCTTCTCGATTTTGCGGGAGGAGACCGTGCCCACGCAGTAGGCGTAGAGCAGCAGCATGGTCAACCGCTGCGCGGAAGGCTTCGTCTACATTCTGGGGTCGAACCCCTTCTCACCACGCGGATCCTTGGCCTGAGCATGGGTCAGGATTTCCGAGAGATCCAGCTCATCCACCAGGTCCAGCAGGAAATACACCTGGTGGTCTTCTGAGAGCCACTCCCTGGGTGATGGTGGCAGCAGGGTGGTCTGCACGGGCTGCCAGGGTCGGAAGGCCTTGGGCTTCTGTATGAACCATTTTCTCGCCCAGATCGGTTGCAAAACAGGGTTCTGGGCGGATTTAGGGGCATCTGTGGTGAGGCTCGCCTGGATTCTACGCGCAACAGGCTCCTAGCCGAGAGATTGAGCGCCTCATAATCATAGAAGCCGATTGTTTGAGATCATTTGCGAAGCAGCCTGTGCTGCTCAATAGAAAAGCAACCATGCCAACCGCACAGCAAGGCCGCCAATATCAGGCCAGAAACCCAAGTAGGCTTCGGTGCAATAAAATAAGAGGCGTCAGGAGGGTCATGCATGCATAAGGAAGGGCTTTTGCATTTGCAGAGTTGACCAGTGGTTAGACATGCCGTCATTATAAAACTTAGGCCTAGAAGAGAGTGACCACCGCACTACATAGGCATCATGACCAGGGATCAAATCTACATTGTAGGCATTTGGATCAAGTCCCTGATCATCAAGCAATTGCGAAAGAAAGGCCATCGTGGTGGTTGTCCACATATTAGGTCGGTAGTCAGGGCTTGACAGGATCTTGGACTCTTCAGAAAGGAGATTACTCCGCATTCTCAGCAGGACTCTTTTGAAATAATGTTCACCCGCCAAACCCGCAATGTTTGTGTTCCTACAACCATGAGCAATATTTTTCTGTGGATGCTTTTCTAGCACCTTGCCGTGATTTGAAAGAATATTTGCGATCCTGGCAATAAAAACAGGACTATCTATGTATAGTCTCGCATCATGGTAAATTCCACCATATTTATAGAGGCAAAAGATACGTCCAATATCTGCCATGCATGCCCCAAAGTCTGGATCAATAATCGAAAAGAGGCGTCCAAGCTCCTGATCAAATCCAGAGATTTCCTCGTAGAGCCGGGAATAAGACCAGAACTGAAAGTCAAGGTTGATCCCATCTGGCGGATCAGAATACAAGTCCTGGAGGGCAAGAACCTGATCCGGAATGACCGGGCTGAACTTATCTTGCCGATCAACGTAAATATAGTGAACATACATGATGGGCTGCTCTGACGATGAGAAGTGGCTATACCAGCCTGGAAATGGGCCAGCAGCCATGACGGACAACCAGCAGTCACCGGATGACCGCGACAGTCAAAAGGGCTGGCTGCAGATAAGGTTGATGGAGCCTCAGGGACTGACATCACCAGCCTGACTCTACGGCTCCGGTCGGGGCATCACCAGGCACCAACCAAGAGATTGAAGATCTGGGCTGAGTCAGCAGGAGGTTGTCGAGATGTTCAATCATCCGGCAGTTTGCAAGACAGCCTCAGTTTCACAATCGCGAATGGGATGAGCCAGACCTGTTGAGACGCCAAATCATTACACACCGGGCGCTTCAAGCCACAAGAGCCTGGGGAGTCAACCCCGACCGATTGCTTGCTAGTTGAGGAGTCTTGATGAAAGAAGTAGCTGCAGGACTTGGTAGTCGTCACCTTTAGTCTCCAGGAATCGTGGATAGTCGTATCTTGCAAGTCAAGACGTGACTGGCGGACTACGACGATGGCGAGCGGATCGAGGCCAGCCGTCGGGAGGAACTGGAGGCCTTGAGTCGCCAGAGCGAGTGGCTGCAGCGGGGCGAGAACGTGCTGCTGTTCGGCCCCAGCGGTGTGGGCAAGACGCATCTGGCGGTCGGCATCGCCCTGGCGCAGATCGGTCTGGATCAGGCCTGCCGCTTCTATCACGCCACCAGCCTGGTGCAGGAGCTGCAGAAGGCCCGCGCCGAGTACAATCTGCCGGCAGCGCTGGAGCGGCTGGATCGCTACCCGCTGCTGTTGATCGACGACATCGGCTACGTGCGGCGGGATTAGCAGGAGAGCAGCGTGCTGTTTGAGCTGATCCGCCCCGCTACGAGCGTCGCTCGCTGCTGATCACCGCCAACCAGCCTTTCACCGCCTGGGATGGGATCTTCCCAAGCAGCTCGATGACCGTGGCGGCGGTGGATCGGCTGGTGCACCACTGCCGCATCGTCGAGATCAGCGGCGACAGCCACCGCCGCGCCCAGGCCAGCCGGCGCAGCGGCAGCCAACAGCCACAGCAGCCGTAGAAAAGCGGAGAACAGCCCGGGAGATTGTCGTCCGGCGACAACCTGGTGCCGATGGTGCCAGGCTGAGGTGGACTGGTTTTTCTGGACAGGCCCCATCGTTAACCTCTGAGGCGGGGCACCGCCCCTGAAAGGGGCTCCCATCGATGAGCAAGCGCCGCACCCACAGCCCCGAGTTCAAGGCCAAAGTCGCCTTGGAGGCGATCAGTGGCCGCAAGACGATCCAGGAGATCGCCGCCGACCATGCCATTCACCCCATCCAGGTGAGCCAGTGGAAGAAGCAGCTGCTGGAGAGCGCCAGCGAGCTGTTCACCAGGGGCCAGAAGACCAAGGGCAAGGAGGAGGGGCAGGCCAAGGAGGCGGAGTTGTTCCAGCAGATCGGGCGGTTGCAGATGGAGCTGGAGTGGCTCAAAAAAAATCTCAGCTGCTCTGACGCCCATGAACTGCGCCTGTGGTCAATCACGACCACCCCGAGCTCAGCATCAGCCGGAAATGTGCGCTGCTGGGCCTGCCTCGATCCACGCTCTACTACCAGTCGACACCTGTGCGGGAATTGATGCTGGGGATCATGGCCAGGATCGATGCTCTTTACCTGGAAGACCCCTGCAGCGGCAGCCGCCGGACGGTGGGCTACCTGGCCAGAGATGGGATCCCGATCAGCCGTGACCGTGTGCGAAACCTCATGCGGCGCATGGGGTTACGGGCGATCTACCAGAAACCTCGCACCACGATTCCCGGGGATCCATGCGAACGGTCCCCCTGCCTGGTGGATCTCAAGCTGGTCACGGCAGTGGATCAGGTCTGGGCCACTGACATCACCTACATCCCGCTTCAGAAGGGGTTCCTCTACCTGGTGGCGGTCGTGGATCTCTTCTCCATGAACGTGCTCAGCTGGAAGCTCTCCAACAGCCTTGACACGCAGTTCTGCCTTGAGGCTCTTGAGATGGCGCTGGAAGCAGGCCGCAAGCCACAGGTCTTCCACTCCGATCAAGGCTGTCAATTCACCTCATCCGCCTTCGTTACCAGACTGCAGAGCGAGACGATCAAGATCAGCTGGTCAGGAAGGAAACGCTGCTACGACAACATCCTGGTGGAGAGGCTGTGGCGAACAGTCAAGTATGAGGAGGTCTACCTGCGTGCCTACAACGATGGCTGGGAGGTGGAAATCAGCCTGGCTCGCTTCCTGTGGAGGTACTGCCATGTGAGGCCACACAGCTCCATGGGAGGCAGAATTCCCCATGAGGTCTACACTAAGGTTGAACCTTGTTCCTCCCGCCCGGGGTTAACGATGTCAGGGGCCGGAACTGTCCAGTAAAAGGCACCCACCCCAGGTGGAGCTGCATTCGCGAGGACGATAGCATCATGAATGCTGACCTATTGCTACCCTGATCCACAAGCATTAACGGCTGTATCCTTTTATGGAATTGGACAAGATCTCCTGGTCGCATTTGAATAACGTCTTGAAATCGTGCATTCTCAGGAAAAGGCCAGTGCAATCTAAGGGACTAGAATGAATTTGATATCTGCCTAATAACCCGATCACCTTCCGAGAGGGAAAAGACAAAGCATATCAAGAAACTGAGCTTAACACCTGAACACAGGGTCAGGTCGCGATGTTGATACGATCGGAAGCTGAATGAATGGCTGATCCAATGAGGGTTCTACTAGCCGGGCGACAGGATGGCATCGGCTGTCGGCTTTCCTGCTTCATTGCTGCCGTCTTGATTGCTGAAGAACAGACTCTGCAACTCCGCTTTTTATGGCCACAAACTGGTGTTTTGAATCGCAATCAGATAGCAGGTGATGTTGCCGACATCTTTCCTGCCGTGGGCCATCTGGTCATTGCCAATGAAGCCGAAATCATCGAGCCATTCAAAATCGTACAGCGGTTCAGCAAATGGTATTTGCCAGAGCGAATCCAGGATCTACGAAAAACTCTGCAGGGCCTAGACCTCGCCATATGTCTGCAAAAATCCTTGTCACGTATGCAACTATATGACTATACAATACACGCAAGGCTGGGAGATGCACTTCAGATGCCCCTCTTCTTTGGTTCAACTAAAGTATTTCCCCGTTGTGGATATCTCCAAATTATCCGAACAATTGCAACCAGATCACCCCGGGCTACCATTTTTCTAGCAACAGATGATCCAGCCTTGACGACACAGGCAAAGGCGATTCATCCACTGGTTTTCTCTGAAGAAGAACTGATGAGCGATTTGGGGCTTAATGATACAAGGAGCATCGTCAAGCTGTGGGCTGTAGCTAGTCAGCTAAGTAAGTCCAGGCAACTCATCTGTCCACCTGGGTCAGGATTCTCGATGCTTTCCAAAATAATAAGGCTTCATCCATTTGATGAGATTGAGCCAGCAGAATTCCTGGGCATAGCAGACATCTATCAGGAACTAAATATACTATGGACGCAACATGCCATCCGAGTGCTCGGGGCAGATTCTTCGGAGTCCGAAATAAACACGCGACGAATGAGGCAGAATCTCGAGCGCGAGCTCCCTTGATCAGACAAAACTTATAGACTCATTGTCTTGTCAATCTTGATCTTGCTAGCATTTGAATATGTTTCCAAAGTAGTATATATGCGTTCAAGCTGTATCGGGTTGCGGCTGAGGGGGGGGCAATCTGCGAGATAATCACGCTAATCCGATCAGGGTTTTTGTTCTCGTCAATGAAGTGTTGACAATAAGCTCTTAATGCCAGGCGGGTATTTGAAGACCATAGAACTACCCGCCTGAAAAGATATTTCACGAGCAATACTCGTGCATAGTGGTTACGGATTTGAGGAGTGGAGCTTATTCAAGAACCGATCATAAATAAGAAAGTAGCACTCGGCAATCTCTTGGGTGCTGTAGTGTTGAATTTCTCCTGGCTTGTGGTTGCCATCCTTCTCAAAGTGTATCGCAGACCCGATGTAGTCGGGTTCATTCGAAAAGGAAAAGCCATGCTGACGTCTGATCCAGGCATTGGGCTGGCATCTGTATCTGCCGAGCGGTTCGTTTTGAACGGAGGGACATTGAGCAGGTGTCAACATTGGAATTGCAGCACTTACTAGCAATCGACAAGCTAATTCGCAGATAAGCCTATAAGAAGGATGATTAAATGTGAAGAAAAGTCGTTGCATCCAAAGATGCTGTTGGATCCACTCACTGATCTGAATATCCGTATCAAGCTCGCGCTGCCGCAACTCTTCTAGAGATTTCTCGACGGCTAAGCCATAAACAGCCTCATTGTAATCAGGATCCAAGTGGCTCTGTACCGCGTTATCCACACTTGAACCTTTTAGAAAGGCATCATGCAGAGTTTTAATATGATAATCTCCAAATGGGCCCGCAAGAGGCCTCTTGCCACTTGTCCTCACGTAAGTCAACTCAGGATTATAAGATGAGCAGTAGAGGTTTGGAAAGGAAAGGACCTTTCCCGGGTACTTAGCGCGCAATGCTGACAATCTTACAAACTTACATGGGTATCCATCAGTCACTCTCTGTGCAAAAATCAAATCTGAGGACCTAAGGTTCTCAGCATGCAGGGCTTCGTCTTCATCCTGAACAAGATGTACAATTATTGTAGACGTAATCTCTGTGTTAATGCCGATGCGTCTTATGGCCTCTGCCAGAGGTCGAGCTTGGCAATTTCCAGTGATGGCGATTCGCACCATGGACAAGAACCTCGCAGGATGAGTGGGAAATGCGCTGACGACGCAAGATTGTATTTGAAGGCTAGCGGTAATCTATGTGGTTTAGCTGCGCACATATGAATCTTCCCAGGTACGTCTTGCCATTAAGATTGAGGGGCCAACATCTGCTCTATTCTGTCTCTGGCCGCCTCCAAGAGTATGAAGTCTGCCTGATTATTCTTTTCTAATAATCTTATCGTGTCATCATCGAGTGATTTGGTCGAGCCAATGCTAGCATTATGATGAACAGTGCTGATGTTAAAGTCCGGGTAGTAGTCTGAAACTATTAGCTTGAGCCTGAGCATGGCTTGGGTGAACTCATCAACGAGACCAACAAGACTCAGTTTTAACATGCCCGAAATAGCAGAGTCCAATTCGGATTCACCTCCAGGGCAGAGCGATGCCATGCGATGTGTTTGAAAGCTTCTACATTGCCGATCGCCTGAGCGTGCTGACCTTGTAAGTACGTAGCCTGAAAAGTCACATTCCTTCGCCAGCTGCGCGCCCCATGTGTCGGCCTGTTGTGTCCGCTCAAACCGGTAGGCCGATTTGATCCGTTCAATCGGATCACGCAGTAGCATGAAGGAGATCACACGCACTCCCTCAACCTCTGGGATTGGCCCCATCATTGTGTGCGATGAATAGGCAACGGCATCGGGAGTCTCCCTGATCCATCTCTCCACCAACTCAGTGTTGTTCCCGCCCATTGCTGGGAACTCCCGCGTCACCCATCTGTCTCCGAAGTTACGTTTGAGGATCGCATCAACCGATGTGCCCGCATTCTTGAACAAGTGATAATGCAGGATGATCGTGCGCTCAATGGTCTGATCCATCATTCATCAATCTGGCTGAACAAATCCACCGCTTCAAATGCTGCCTTCATCTTCTGTCTTCCAGCCTCGAATGAAAACTGGCTGGCAACATAGTTTCGACCAGCTTTGGAGATTGCATTCCACAGCCCGTCATCTTGGCAAAGGCGTGTGATGGCCTCAACCCACTCCTCAGAAGTCTTGGCAATCAGGCAGTCGTGGCCATGGCGCAGGCCGATGCCCTCAGCAGCGGTTGGGGTCAGCACTGTGGGGATGCCATAGGCCAGGGCACTCAGCACCTTCCCCTTGATGCCAGCACCGCTCAGCAGTGGTGCCACAAACACGCGGTGCTGCTGGTAAGCATTGGCCACGTCCTCAATGTAGCCTACAGGATTAATCCATTCAGTGGCCAGATTTTTGATCGTCTCATCCATTCTGGAGCCATAGATCGACAACCTGAGCTGCTGGAGCCCCAGCTGTGGCATCACCTCCCGGCAGAGCCACTGCACGCCTTCAACATTGGGGGGGTGAACAAAACTGCCTAGGAAGGACAATCCTTGTCGCCCTGCCAGCGGAGCCACCGCATCGGGGATTTGTACCACCCAGGGGCAGGTCATCACCTTCACTTCCCCATCGGTGTGCGAGCTGATCACCGCATGCTCTACGTCATTGTAACTGACTACCAGATCTACGGAACGCATCATCGCCAGTTCCTGTTTCCTGATGTCACGCATCACCTCCATCTGCATCTCGTCGTTTGAACTCAGTGACGCGCGCAGTGCGCGTAGGAAGTGCAGATCGGCATTGTTTAGGATGATCCGTGTTGTCGGCGATTCCTCGCGTATCAGGTGTACCGTATCGGCTGCCACGTAGTAACGGGTGATGTAGGCTGCATCAAACTCCTTAGCACGTTCTCGCAGGAAATCTGCCAGTGCTAGATAAAAAGGCGACGTGATCACCTCCACTCCCATCCGCTGCAGTTCTTCAGTATAATTACTAAAAAAAGCCAGGTTCTGCGGCAGGAACGTCACCTTGTAACCCAGCGCCTGCACCAGCTCAATCTCGCGGATTGCCGCGTACGACCCGGCATCCTGGTCTTCTCTCGGTGTGGCGTAGTCGATGAAGAGAACGCGGCCCGTAATCCCCCGGTCTTTTTCAAGATCGGGCTCGACGCCCTCTTTCCCGTGGTGAGCAAAGGCCTTGGCCCAACGCCGCTTGAACTTGGGCCGGTTCACCTCCTGATACTTCTTGAACCCCGATGAGGCGTCGGTGCCACTGGTGGTGCCCTCAAAGTGATAGACCACAGAAGATGGCACGAAATAGGTCTTGTATCCCGCTTCCCGCACTTTGAAGGAGAAGTCGGTGTCTTCAAAGTACATTGGCTCGAGGTAACTCGACAGTCCGTCCACCTCGTCCCAGATCTCCCTTGTCGTCATCAGTGCGGCGCCAGAGAGATAGTCCACCTGCCTTGCGTAGCAGAAGCGTGGATCCCAGGGATTCTGCTTGTTTCCATAGTTCCAGGGATTGCCCGATCTCCAGATGATTCCACCTGCATCCTGCAGCGTGCCGTCGGGATAAAGCAACTTGGCCCCCACAGCCCCAGCTCCTGGAAAACGTTCGAATGCATCCACCAGGGCATCCAGCCAGCCAACCGTGACTTCGGTGTCGTTGTTCAGCAGCACCACGTAGTGACCCCGTGCTTCGCTCACGCCTCGGTTGCAGGCCTTGATGAAGCGCTGTGGTTCTTTGTTGTGGATCACCCGGATCCCCTGCACCAGATCTTCAATCCCAGTGGTTTGATCGGTGGAGCCGTCATCCACCAGGATCACCTCAAATCTGGTGGTGTTGTGGGCCAGCAGCAGCGAGCAAAGTGCATAATAGGTTACCTCCAGCAAGTTGTGGGCTGGGATCACGACTGACACCTCAGGTGCCCGAACCTCTGGGAACTTCAAGGGCTTGAGCATCGCCGTGGCGTGGTTGCCATCCAAGGTTTCGAGCGCTTGCACCAGGTCGTCTTGGCTGATGCCAGGGATCGGCCGTTTGAGATGGGCCCTCAGTGCCTGGTAACGCTGGTTGGCCCTGCAGGTGAGGTCGGTCGGGAAAGGCTGCTTTGTAAAGCTAAGTAGTGTTTCGGCACGGGTGGTCCGGCGTGGTACCAGCGTTGGGTGGCTCAGGAAGATCTGACTACCTGCAGCATCGCGGATCTGCACTAGGACTGATTCACCACGGAGCCACTTGCGTGGGACTTGAACCACGTTCACACCAGCAAAGAGCTCTAGGAGCTCACTCAGCTCACCATTGATGTACAAGCTGTAGAAGCCTGCTTCGCTTGCTTTTGCGAGCAATGTGTGGCCATAGTCTTTGGAAAGTGTGACTTTGGCCTGCAAGGGGCTGAAAAGATCTTCGCTTCTGCCGTCCTGCCACTGGAGGGAAATGGGGTCATCGTCTGGCGATGAGAACGGCCTGAAGAGTGCCGAGAAATATTCATAATCCGTGGCGACTGAGGGTTGGTCGGCGGATAGCCGTGGCAGTGCGGATGGCGGCTGTTGCGCTTCCGCGTAAACTAGGTCAAGAAAAGGGTTGGCGATAAAAAGGTATGAATTTGGATCTCCTTTCAAGTCGTCAATGTATGCCTGGTATTTCACTTGAAGGCTGAAGCTGGTAAGCCCCTTTTTGATTGGGATCAGCATCTTGATGGCTTGGTAGCCTGTTATTGAGCGCCCGCCTTTTTTCCCTGTCTCGAAAGAAACCTTTTTCGTGTGATGTTCTTCGCCATGCGCCCAGCTCGCTTCCAACTCTGCTTCTGCGCGATGGCATGCAATCCAGGCTGCAAACTGCCAATCTCCGTCGTTGTCTGCTTGAATGCTGATTTTTCTGAAAAGCCCAATCACGGACGACTCGTCTTCACTTTGCGGCCTTAGCTTCAGATGGAATGTTTTCCCTCCATCTAGTGACCAGCTGGGAAGCTTGTTGATTCCGCTGTCGACAACTGTTCGACTCTTTGCCTCTAGGACGCGCTTTCCGTGATCCCCCAGAAGATCAATCTTCTGTGGGCGAGGAAGGGATGCCTTTGGGAATTCACTTGCATCGACGCTTTTCAAGTGGCAGATCTGCGCTCCCTGCGCTATAGCGATAGCCGCGCTATCGGCTTGCTTTGGCTTTGCGACGTATATCTTGTTGCCAATGAGCGCCGCAGCTGTTCTGCTACTTTTTAGCGTTTTTCTGTCCACCATTCCTATTCCAGGCTAAGTCGCCGGTAAGACTACCAGTCTGGGCAGCAATGGGTACTACATGCTCCACGAACTACGAGTGGTCGACCCTGATCGGCTTTGGCGGTTGGGCTTTGGCCGTCTTACCCCCCGAAGTGGCGCACCACCGCCTCGGCGAAACCGCTGCAACTCACCGGCTCCACCCTGGGCTCCATCAGCCGTGCCAGGTCATAGGTGACCTCCTTGTTGGCGATGGCGGCGCTCAGCCCCTGGGTGATCAGGTCGGCCGCTTCCTGCCAGCCCATGTACTCCAGCATCATCACGCCGCTGAGGATCACCGAGCCGGGGTTGATCCGATCCAGCCCCGCGTGCTTGGGGGCGGTGCCGTGGGTGGCCTCGAAGATCGCCGCGCTGTCGCCGATGTTGGCCCCCGGCGCCATGCCCAGGCCGCCCACTACCGCCGCCGCGGCGTCGCTCACGTAGTCGCCGTTGAGGTTGAGGGTGGCCAGCACCGAATACTCCTGGGGCCGGGTCTGGATCTGCTGGAAGATGCTGTCGGCGATGCGGTCGTCGACCATCACCAACTGCTTCCACCGGCCGTTGCCGTGGCTGGCGCCGATGGCCTCCAGCACCCCCTTCACTTCGGCGCAGATCGCCTCCTTCTTCTCGGGCGTGAGGGCGTCATAGCCCGGGTCCACCATGCGGGCGTTGGCCTCCACGCTCAGCCCCGGGTTGCGGTCGGCGTTGTCGAGGATCCAGCTCTCGCGCTCGGTGACGCACACGTCGCGGAATTCCGTGGTGGCCAATTCGTAGCCCCAGTCGCGGAAGGCCCCCTCGGTGAACTTCATGATGTTGCCCTTGTGCACCAGGGTCACGTGGCGCTTGCCGCCCTCCAGCTTCAGGGCGTGCTGGATCGCCTTGCGGATGTGGCGCTGGCTGCCGTGCTTGCTCACCGGCTTGATGCCGATGCCGGAGCCCTCGGGGATGCGGCGGTTGCCGAGCTTGCCGTTGGCCGGGATCACCGTCTCGTTGAGGTGTCTGATCAGCTCCACGCATACCGGATCGGTGGCTTCCCACTCGATCCCCATGTAGATGTCTTCCGTGTTTTCCCGGTAGACGATCACGTCGAGGTCCTGGGGCCGCTTGTGGGGGCTGGGGGTGCCCTCGTAGTAGCGGCAGGGCCGCACGCAGCAGTACAGATCGAAGATCTGGCGCAGGGCCACGTTCAGGGAGCGGATGCCGCCGCCGATCGGCGTGGTGAGCGGACCCTTGATCGCCACGCCGTAGGTGCGGATGGCGGTGAGGGTGTCCTCCGGCAGGTACTGGTAGGTGCCGTAGAGGTCGCAGGCCTCGTCGCCGGCGTACACCTTGAACCACTCGATCTGGCGCTCACCGCCGTAGGCCCTGGCCACCGCCGCGTCCAGCACCCGCTGGGTGGCGGGCCAGATGTCCACGCCGGTGCCGTCGCCGCGGATGAAGGGGATGATCGGATCGTCGGGCACGATCGGCTGACCGTTCTCGAAGCGGATCGCCGTGCCCGCGCTGGGGGGCGTGAGCTTCTCGTACTGAACCGAAGCGCTGGCGGAGCCGGTAGCCATTCGTGCGGCACTGACGCAGGGGCGACATTAGGTTTTAGGACCGGCCGGTTCTGCTCAGCACCAACCGGTTGTGCTGAAGGTCTCACGCACGCATCCGGCATGAACGCCGCCGACCAGGCCCGCAATCTGGAACTGGCCCAGGCGATCGCCTCGGTGGCGGCTCTCTTCCGGCGCCACTTCCCCGACGCCCGCGCCAACCTCACCCCCTGGCGGGACGACCCCCTCACCCGCGCCTGGGCCGAGCAGGAGAGCCTCGACCTCTCCTTCCATTTCCCCGGCTGGAATCCCCGCAACCAGTGCCGCTCGATGCTCGTGCAGCTGCGCCTGGAGCGCCCGCCCCAGGGGGGCTCCCGGCCGCGGCTGATCGGTGTGCTGATCCGAGGCCTCACCTATGAATCGGAGCGCTGGCGGCTGGCCACCATGGGCGAGTGGCAGCCCTCCGGCAGCCACCTCCCTCAGCCGGCAGTGGTGAGCAAACTGCAGCAGGTGTGTCGCGACCTGTTCGAGCTGTTCGGCGGGGCCGAGTCCGGCGTTGACGCCGCGGTGGCGTAACCCTTCGCAACCTGAACAGGCCCTGCACCGGAGCGCGCCCCTAATTTGTTTGCTCGCCAGCGTCGAGCCCCTCTCCCATGGCCGTTGCCCTTGCCTCCCAGCTGCGTGAAGGCACCAAGAAAGCCCACACCATGGCCGAGAACACCGGCTTCGTGAGCTGCTTCCTCAAGGGCGTGGTGGACAAGGCCAGCTACCGCACCCTGGTGGCTGACCTCTACTTCGTGTATTCGGCGATGGAGGAGGAGATCGGCCGGCTGCGCGAGCAGGGCCATCCGGTGGTGGCGCCGGTGGGTTTCCCCGAGCTCAACCGCCGCGAGTCCCTGGAGCGGGATCTGGCCTACTACTTCGGCGCTGACTGGCGCGGCAGCGTGCAGGCCACCCCCGCGGCCCAGGAGTACGTGGCCCGCATCCACCAGGTGGCCGCCGAAGCGCCCGAACTGCTGGTGGGCCACCACTACACCCGCTACATCGGCGATCTCTCCGGCGGCCAGATCCTCAAGGCCATCGCCCAGAAGGCCATGAACCTGGGCGAGCACGACGGGCTGCGCTTCTACGAGTTCGACGCCATCGCCGACGAGAAGGCGTTCAAGACCAACTACCGCAGCGTGCTCGACAGCCTGCCGATCGATCAGGCCACCGCCGACCGCATCGTGGCGGAAGCCAACCAGGCCTTCCACCTGAACATGAAGATGTTCCAGGAGCTGGAGGGCAACCTGATCGCCGCCATCGGCAAGGTGCTGTTCGGCTTTCTCACCCGCCGCCAGCGCGCCGGCAGCACCGAGGCCGTCGCCGCCCGCGCCTGAGTCGGGCTGCGGCAGAGTCGGCCCGCCCGGCCGCTCCGCCCTTGCGTCCCCTCCGCTTCCTGGTGCCCGGCACCAGCGGTCGTCTGCGCGGCGGCGGTCTGCTGGTGGAGCTGCAGACCGCCCGGCTGCTGCAGCAGCTGCTGCCCACCGAGGTGGTCACCTACCGGCAGCGGGAGGCGGGCCTGCCCTTCCTGGCGGACCTCCTGGGGGCCGAACCGCTCACGAGCCCGGCAGCCCGCCGGGTGCTGTGGATCGTCAGCTGGGGCTTTGAGGTGCCGCGCCAGCTGCGTGCCCTGCGCGGCCGGCCGGTGGCCTACCACGCCCACAGCAGCGGCTACGGCTTCCGCCTGCCCCCCGGTGTGCCGGTGCTGGCGGTGAGCCGCAACACCCTCGGCTACTGGGGCCAGCGGGCCAGCCGCAATCCCCTCTTCCTGGTGCCCAACGCCCTCGAGCCGGTGTGGCACGAGCGCGGTGACCGGCCCCTCAACCTCGGCGCCGAGCCGGCTCCCGGTGGCCGCTCGATCGATGTGCTGGTGCAGCGGCGCAAGAGCAGCGCCTACGTGCTGGAGCGCCTGGTGCCGGCCCTGCGCGCCCGCGGCCTGGTGGTGACGGTGCAGGACGGCTGGGTGGACGATCTGGTGACCCTGTTCAACAGCGCCACGGTGGTGCTCTACGACTCGGCCGACCACTGGCGCGTCAGCGGCGTGAGCGAGGGCTTCGGGCTGCCGCCGGTCGAGGCGCTGGCCTGCGGCTGCGTGGTGTTCAGCAGTTTCAACCACGCTCTCGCCGACAGCCTCGATCCCGGCGGCATGGCCCACCAGATCGGTGCCGGCACCCTCAGCGCGGATGTGGAGCGGATCGCTGCGGCGGCGGCCGATCCGGCGGCCTGGCTGCCCCCGTCCCGTCAGCTGGAGGAACTGCTGCTGGAGCTGAGTGAGCCGCGGCTGCTGCAGCGCTGGCACTATGCCCTGGAGGCGACCAACGCCCACCTCGACCGGCTCGAGGCCGGCGAGCCGCCGCTGCGGGCCCCGGCCCTGGCGGCCCTGCGCTGGCGCCGCTGGCGCGATCGCCTCGGCCGGTTGCTGCCCTCTGGCCTCTCGCGGCGCGGTGCCTAGGGTTGCTGTGATGAGCGCCTTTCTCAGCGGCCTTAACGACGCCCAGCGCCGGGCGGTGGATCACCACACTGGTCCGCTGCTGGTGGTGGCCGGTGCCGGCAGCGGCAAGACGCGGGCGCTCACCCACCGCATCGCCCACCTGGTGGGCCACCACGGCGTGGATCCGGCCGAGCTGCTGGCCGTGACCTTCACCAACAAGGCCGCCCGCGAGATGAAGGAGCGGCTGGAGCTGCTGCTGGCCCAGAAGCTGGCCCAGAGCCAGTTCGGCCAGCCCTGGAGCACCCTGCCGCCGGTGGAGCAGCGCCAGCTGCGCTCGCGCATCTACCGCGAGGTGATCAAGGACCTCTGGATCGGCACCTTCCACGCCCTGTTCGCCCGGCTGCTGCGCTTCGACATCGACAAGTTCAAGGATCCCGAGGGCTTGAGCTGGACTCGCCAGTTCTCGATCTACGACGAGGGCGACACCCAGAGCCTGGTGAAGGAGATCGTGACCCAGGAACTGGGCCTCGACCCCAAACGCTTCGAGCCCAAGAAGGTGCGCTGGGCGATCAGCAACGCCAAGAACCAGGGCTGGATGCCCGAGCAGCTGGAAGCCGACGCCGGCGGCCAGCGCGGCAAGCTGATGGCCGAAACCTACCGGCGCTATCGGCGAGCCCTGGCGGCCAACAACGCCCTCGACTTCGACGATCTGCTGCTGCTGCCGGTGCAGCTGCTGCGCCAGAACGAGCAGATCCGCAACTACTGGCACCGGCGCTTCTGCCACGTGCTCGTGGACGAGTACCAGGACACCAACCGCACCCAGTACGACCTGATCAAGCTGCTGGTGACCGACGGCCGCGACCCGGAGGCCTTCGACGACTGGAATGGCCGCTCGGTGTTCGTGGTGGGCGACGCCGACCAGAGCATCTACAGCTTCCGCGCCGCCGACTTCACGATCCTGATGGGCTTCCAGGACGACTTCGGCGACGGCGCCCCCGATGACGCCACCCGCACGATGGTGAAGCTGGAGGAGAACTACCGCTCCACCGCCACGATCCTCGAGGCCGCCAACGCCCTGATCGCCCACAACTCCGAGCGCATCGACAAGGTGCTCAGGCCCACCCGCGGCGAAGGGGAGCCGATCACCCTCACCCGCTGCGACGACGAGATCGCCGAGGCCGAAGCGGTGGTGCAGCGCATGCGCATGCTCGATGCCGCCCACGACGAGCTGCGCTGGGGTGACATGGCCGTGCTCTACCGCACCAATGCCCAGTCGCGGGCGATGGAGGAGTCGCTGGTGCGCTGGGGCATCCCCTACATCGTGGTGGGCGGCCTGCGCTTCTACGACCGGCGCGAGATCAAGGACGTGCTCGCCTACCTCAAGCTGCTGGTGAACCCGGCCGACACGGTGAGCCTGCTGCGGGTGCTGAACGTGCCCCGCCGCGGCATCGGCAAGACCACGATCGAGCGGCTCACCGACGCGGCCAACCAGCTGGGCATACCCCTCTGGGATGTGGTGAGCGACGCCGAGGCGGTGCGCTCCCTGGGGGGACGCTCGGCCAGGGGGCTGCTGCAGTTCTGTGAGCTGGTCAACGACCTGCAGCGCTCGGCCCAGGACGCGCCACCCTCCGAGCTGGTGCAGAAGGTGATGGAGCAGAGCGGCTATCTGGCCGAGCTGATCGCCACCGGCACCGACGAGGCGGAAGACCGGCGCCGCAACCTCAACGAGCTGGTGAACGCCGCCCTGCAGTATCAGGAGGAGAACGAGGAGGGTTCGCTGGAGGATTTCCTGGCCTCCGCCGCCCTGGCCAGCGATGCCGACTCCAAGGACACCGAGCAGGACCGGGTCACCCTGATGACCCTGCACGCCAGCAAGGGGCTGGAGTTTCCGGTGGTGTTCCTGGTGGGCATGGAGCAGGGATTGTTCCCCAGCTACCGCTCCCTCGATGACCCGGCGTCGCTGGAGGAGGAGCGGCGGCTCTGCTACGTGGGCATCACCCGCGCCAAGGAGCGGCTGTTCCTCTCCCACGCCAGCGAGCGACGGCTGTGGGGCGGCATGCGCGAGCCGGCGGTGCCCTCGGTGTTCCTCGCCGAGCTGCCCGAGGAACACGTGCAGGGCGACGTACCCCGCAGCGGCGGCGCGGCGATCCGGCGTGAGCAGCGGCTCGACCGCCTCACCCGCGTCGACCGGGAGGAGAGCCTGCGGGTGGCCGCCGGTGGCTCCGCCGGGGTGCCCGCCAACGC
>JBATEO010000023.1:0-6012 GCA_049664045.1 Prochlorococcaceae cyanobacterium | reverse complement strand
GCCCTCCGAAGCTGATGGCGCTGGTGGAGGCCCTGCGCCGGCTGGGCCACGGCGCCTGGGCCAGCGGTGTGATGGCGGGGCAGCTGCGCAGCGATGCCCCCTGGCCGCTGATCCTGGAACTGGCGGACCGGCTGGGCGCGGCCAGAGGGGATGCCGGTGGGGATGCCGGCGGCACGGCTGAGTGACGGCGCCGCGGCACTGCTAAATACATGGAGTCCCCGCTGCTCCGGCCATGGCCTCCGAAATCTTCGGCATCGCTGCCCTCTTCTGGGTGCTGATTCCGGTGGGTCTGGTGGGTGGCGTGCTGCTGCTGCGCTTCGCCGACGTCGACTGAGCGGACTCAGGCGGTGTTGGCGACGCTCTCGGGCCGGCGGGCGCACCCCTAGGCTCAGGCCCGCTTGAGCGTGGTGCATGCAGGTTCTGGTCGTCGGCGGAACGGGCACCCTGGGTCGTCAGATCGCCAGGCAGGCCCTCGATGCCGGCCATCAGGTGCGCTGCATGGTGCGCTCCCCCCGCAGGGCTGCGTTCCTTCAGGAGTGGGGCTGCGAGCTCACCCGTGGCGACCTGCTCGATCCCGACAGCCTGGACTACGCCCTCGAGGGCCAGGAGGCGGTGATCGACGCGGCCACGGCCCGTGCCACCGATCCCGGCAGTGCCTACGACATCGACTGGACGGGCAAGCAGAACCTGTTCGCCGCCTGCCAGCGGGCCGGGGTGAAGCGGCTGGTGTTCGTGTCGCTGCTCAATGCGGCCCAGCACCGCGACGTGCCGCTCATGGACATCAAGGCCTGCACCGAGCAGTGGCTTGAGGCCTCGGATTTCGACTACACGATCCTGCAGGGGGCGGCCTTCATGCAGGGGCTGATCAGCCAGTTCGCCATTCCCGTGCTGGAGGGGCAGACGGTGTGGGTGAGCGGCACGCCCACCCCCATCGCCTACATGAACACCCAGGACATGGCGCGCTTCGCCGTGGCCGCCCTGAGCCATCCCGACACCACGGTGCGCCGCTCCTTCCCGGTGGTGGGTCCCCGAGCCTGGATCACCGGTGAGATCACCCAGCTGTGCGAGCGCTACACGGGCAAGGATGCGCGGGTGTTCCGGGTGCCGCCGTTCCTGCTGCGGCTGATGCGCGCCGTGACCGCCTTCTTCGAGGCCAGCCTCAACGTGGCCGAGCGCCTGGCGTTCGAGTCGGTCACCGGTGGCGGTGCGCGCCTGGATGCGCCGATGGAGGAGAGCTATGCCGCCTTCGGCCTCGATCCGGCCGACACCACCACCCTGGAGGATTACCTCAAGGAGTACTACGACACGATCCTCAAGCGGCTGCGGGAGATGGAGGCCGACCTGGACAAGGACGCCAGAAAGAAGCTGCCGTTCTGAGCCGCCGCCCCCCCCGATGGACAGGGGGAGGCGAACACGGACGCTGGTTCACCTGTACTATTGCGGCACTGATGCCTGCCGCCGATGTCGGTTGCCCAGATCAAGAACCTGCAGCGCCGGCTCGCCAACCTGGAGAGCGAGGCCACTGAGGTGCTCAATCAGGCCTGCGGCCATGAACTCTGGCAGAGCCTGGGCTTCGACGCTCTCGACAGCATCGACGATCCCGAGCGTCGCGCCCGCGCCAACTACTACTACGGCCAGCTGCAGACGGTGCGTGAGCTGAGGGATGTGCTGGGCTGAGTGGCCACTGCCCGCTCTCAGGCAGAGGGCCTCAGCTCAAGCCGCCGTTGCACCTCGGTGATCGTGGCATGGTCCACCCCATACCCCTCCAGCGAGCGGATCAGACTTTGGGCTTGCTCGTCCCTGGGCAGATGGGCCACAGAGTCAAGCAGGGTGGTTCCGATCGGACCGATCAGGTCAAGAAGGACCTCCCGGAGCTGGTTGCCGGCTAAGACTTCCGTCGTAGGGGTTGGCTGTCCGGGTGGTGGTGGGATCTCCAGGGCCTCGGTGGTTGGCCGGGTGCGTTCGGCCAGGGCCAGCACGTCTTCCACGATGGGGGGTGGTACTGCGGAAGCGAGCAACAGGTGCCGGGCGCTGGCGGGATCCAGCAGGAGTGCCTCGAAGAGCGGCTCCGTGCAGATCACCTCGGCGATCGGCCCCACCAGGTCCGAGATCCCCAGAAGCATCTCGCTTCGCCAGGCCGAGACCCGATCCGGTGGCGGAGCCGGCTGTGTCCGCTGGACTGAGGAATCGGGGCCGTCCGGGTGGTCGCTTTGTTGATGGGGGGATGCCGCCAGGGCTGCGCCTGAAGGGACTTCGGCCTCCAGACGGGCTGGTTCGGACTCCACCAACGAAGCCTGCAGGGCTCGATCCACGTCGCTGATTGAGAGTCCTGCCGCCACCAGGCGTTGACGCAGGGCTTCCACCTCACGGCTTGGCAGGCTGCTGGGGAAGCTTTCCAGCAGCAGTTCCACAACGGGGCCGTACGTCGCGACCAGTAGATGCCCCAGCACTGCCTTGCGGATCACTCCCTGGATGTTCGGCAGGGGGGCCAGGGGTACAGCGGGCGGGGGCGGGGCAAGCGCTGCGGGGCTGGCAGAGTTGGGACGGTCTAGCAGTTGCAGGGCATCGGAAGCGCTCGCGACTCGCCTTGCCAGAGAGTCCTCCAGCATCGGTGCCAGCCAGGCGACCACCTCCCGATCAAGGCCTTCGAGCCGCCAGCGCCCATTCACCTGGTCGTAGAGTTCTTCGGGGCCCTGACCTGTGAAGAGGCAAAGTCCCAGCACACCCAGAGTGTAGAGATCTCCAGCGGGGCTGATGCTGCCGAAGCGGGCCCGTTCGGGAGGACTGAAGAAGGGCCGCCCCATCAGGCGCTCTCCCTCAAAGGCCGCTCCGCTGGACTGAGCTTTGAGCAGTTCGAAGTTGACCACGAAAATCGCCCCCCCATCTTCGCCGCAGATCAGGTTAGAGGGGTGAAGGTCGCCGTGCACAATTCCGGCCGCATGGATCACTTCGAGCACTTCCAGCACTTGACGGAGAAGCTCTGCCAGCCTCTGTTTTTTGCGCAGAAAAGCGAGCGAACCCTGTAATGATGCTCCCGTGATGTATTCCTGAAGAAAAAGGAAGGAGCCACGATGTGCCAGCCCATCCACGAAGCGCGGCACTCGAGGATGGCGAAGTCGATCGAGGCATGCCGCCTCCACTTCGAGGGCGCCCAGGTTGCTGGCATCGCATGGAATCAGCTTCAGCACTGCCCGGTGTCCGCGGGGTTCTTCCCGCACCAAAAACGTTGATGTGCTCAGGCCCATACCCAGAGGACGTTCCAGACGGTAAGGGGTGTCTGTCAGCAGGCCTTCAAGGTCGAGTTCAGACTGGGCTTTTCCGCCTTTGCTGCCGATAAGGTTCTGCGACTCGATCACATAACAGACCACCGGCACCGGCAGCCCTTTCAGTTGTACAGGTCCGACCAGTTCGGCGAGACGCTGGAAGCGTGGGTCAACCAGTTCAAACGTCGACTGCACAAAAGCCACTCCATTCACCGGGGCTGTCGTTTGCAGTCGCGAAGCCAGATGCACGCCTTGGCCAATGATATCATCACCGTTTACATATATCTCGCCAGTATGAAGTCCGAAGCGGTGCTGTAGTGAGAGGTGGCCCCGCCTGGTGATGCGAATGACAGCGTCTTCAACGAATTCAAGGGCCTGGGTGGGACCGTCAAATGTGGCCAGAATGCCATCACCCAGGCTTTTGACCAGGCTGCCGCCGTGCCGTTTCAGAATCTCCCGGATCATGGAAAGATCCTCTTTGATGCGCTGAATTGCGATTAGCTCATCTGCAAATATCTGAGCTGATGAATCAACAACATCGCTGAATACGATCACTTTGAGTCGGCGTTCCTGTCTGCTCTCCAATGTCATCCTCCTGGCTTTTCCCCAAATACTCGGTATACCTGACTCTCCAGTGGCATGGCCCAGCTTTCTACGCTCTCCACGATCGCTTTGAGCGGTTGGACCTCCTTCTGGTCAGGCAGGATGCCCGCGGCATAGCCGATGGCTGGCGGCATCTGGCCTGAACTGGCGTCGAGGGCCTTCAGGAAAGGGACGTAATCTGATTCAGTCAATCCACCGCTGAGTACGAGGGCCCCGAGCGGTATGGCGTGCGAGTCGACCATGAGGCGACGCACGGCTAGAGACGGAGGTGGAAGGGATTCGTCCCAGGCGATGGCGGCAACCTCGCCCTTCTCGAGCTTGTTCAACAGGTCGGCGTAGTTGAGGCCAAAGCTCACCCTGCTGAGGGTAAGACCGTGCATGTTGTAAAGAGGCAGATAGAAGCCGGTTAATGAGCCGCGCGGCAGCAGTCCCACTGAGGATCCCTGCAGATCGGCAAGGCTCCGAAATCGGCTTGAGTCAAGCACCAGAATCGATGAGCGGGCTGTCTGACGCCCCCCCAGAATCCGTAGGGGAGAGTACCCCGCAGTTTGACTTAAGGCGAAAGCACTAAGTCCGGGGGGCAAAAAGGCCGCGTCCCACCCCCGAGCCGCTAGTTTGCTGCGAGCTCGTTCCGTACTGCTGAGCGGTTCGAGCTGCACTTCACACTGGCTGGCCTGCATCAGCAGGGTACGTAGTCCTTCAATATCATCGTCACTGAAAATCTGGTTGATGCCTCCTTCCTGTCCTTCCTGGAGATCCATCAAGCCAACTCTGAGGATTCCATTCGGGCCACAAAGAGGCTTGCGGGAGGAAGCAGATGGATTGTCACTACACGATGGCACAAACAGGGTTATGAAAGCAACACCTGCAAGGCCGCCCAGCCAGATGATGAGTTTTGGAATTCTTCCAGACTTTTTCTGCAAGGATGGCCAAGCCATGGCATGAGAGTGTTCAGGATTTCTGGCGGTCTTTGAGCATCTGCATGGAGATGGCGAGGCTTTGTTTCATCCGTTCGAAGCTCATGGCGAGTTGACCGATTTCATCGGAGCGACTCTTTTCGGTGAAGCTCACACTTGAGGGCGTTACGCTGGCCTCCTCGGCCTTTTGACTTATTTGCCGCATCGGCTTGAGAATCAGCCTGCTGAGAACATAATTAGCCACGAAGGCGACAAACGCAAAGATCGCGACTAAGAGCAGGCCGGTGGCCACAAGGGATTGACGTTTGGCCTGAAAGACAGTGTCCTGGGGTACGGAAACAATCTGAATGCCGACAATCTCATCCAACTTCCAACCGAACCCATTCGTGTCGCCGTAGGCAAGTAGTTGGCTCTTGGGAGCCCGATCCGGAGTCGAGTGGCAGGCCAGGCAGCTCTCGCTTGTCACCTTGATGGGGCGTGCCACGAAATGAAAATTCCCCAAGGGAGTTTTGCGGTCGCCGCTGACCATCTTCTGGGAAGGAGTTGAACGGAATGTCTCAATGACCCCCGACTCAAAAGTATCGGCTTTGTCTTTTAGATTCGTGGGGTTGAGGGTGGCTTCGCGATACGAATACTGTTTGTAGTCTTCCTTGGCACCCCGGAGATAATCGAAAACTGTAATTGCCGAGTAACTTGGAACTGCCTCGGCCCGAAAGATTCCAGGGCCCATGTTGAGTGGGGCAATGATGGGATTCACCTCTTTCGAGGTGTATTCACGCACCGCAAGCATGGCGTCCATGAAAAAACTGGAACGTTGCTCAATCAGGGTCTTGGCCTGCAGTCCGAATAGCTGGTCCAGCAGAAGGATCGCAATCAGCAAGGAAGCGCTGAACACCAGGGCCAGGCTGAGTGATAACTGCTGCCGCAGTGGCCTGCTCCCATCGCCGCCGAGTAAACTCTTGAGAGAAGGCAGCTTCACTGGGCAGTACTGGTAATCCACCTACGATCCTAAGTAGAATTCCTGCCACTGCCCATGGGCTGTTGGCAAAAGCCACCTTTGTGTCGAAGCAACTCTGTTCTGCCAGCGTTGTTACTGCAGCTCTTTCGAAAACAGGGCACCGAGCATTCGACACGTATTTCCAGCCGACCGCCCTATCCGCCGCCGCCGGCCCGGCCGGACTTCCCGCCGCCAGCCCGGCCGCCCCGGCCCAGCCTGCTCAGCCGCCGCC
>JBATEO010000022.1:0-22758 GCA_049664045.1 Prochlorococcaceae cyanobacterium | reverse complement strand
GTTGTTGGTGGAGGTGACCCATGCGCAGAACTGCTCCCAGCTGTTGGCGCCGGAGCGCTGCTGGAGAGTGGTGGTCATGAGAACAGGGGTTGGGGAAGACGGTCCGGACGGCCGGCCAGCGTGATCTGGCAGATCGAGCTGACCGCAGCGCTGCCGCAGGGGCAGAGCCAGGTCCGGAGGGGATGCAGGACGGGAACCCGTCACCAAGCAACGTAACAGAACATTGCGGCGTTTGTGAAGGGGCGTTGCGCTGGCCTGGGGTCGCGGGGCCTCTGCCTGCGTGTGTGGCTTTGCCCATCCCCGTGGCGCTCGTCTCCGTCGCCGGGCAGGTTCGGGGTTCCGACCCGGGAGCTGTGCAGCGATGGTGTTGCTCTGCTGGGCTCTCAAAGGCGAGCGCCATGCCGAGCGGGTGCCCCTGAATCTGGCCCGCCGCCGCCGCACCGAGCTGGAGCGCATCGGCGCCGTCGTGTACTGGAGCGAGCGGCTGGCACGCGTGCTCTGAGGTTGCTAGATGTGCAGGTCTCCCCTGGCCTGCACGGCATGGCACCGCCCGCTCCCCAACACCGTCCCCGACTGCACGCCGCCGGGGCGATCGGTCTGCTCGGGCTCTGCGGGGCCCTCCTGCTTACGGGCTGCCAGAAGACGGATCTGCAATCCGAGGTGAAGCAACTGCAGCAGCGCCAGGAGCAACTGGACCTCAAGCTGCAGCAACTCGAGCAGAAACTGCACGGCGTCACCCCCAGGGACCCGGAGGACCGGCCCACCAAGGCTCCGGCCGGCCCGGTGCGCTCGATCACCTACCGCAGCGGCACGGATGACGATCGCCTGCGCATCTACTGGGCCGATGGCACCAGCAGCGATCTGCCCTGCACCCAGGAACAGGCCACCTTGGTGTGCGGCTGAGGACTGCTTGACATCGGTCTGACGAACGGCTGTTCTGGCACGTTGACCGCTTCATTCAGCGATGCGTTTCGTCAGGCCCCTGGCCATGGGGGCGGCCTCCTTGTACGCCATCCTGCTGGGCACCTCAGGCCTCAGCGGCACCCCGGCGCAGGCCCAGGTCACCTTCAGCGCCGTGCGTGCCCTCAACCTGGCCCGCAACGTGGCCGTGCAGCAGAACGGTGGCCTCACGGTCTACCGCCCGGCGCAGTGCATGTTCCAGACGGCCGATGCCGGCAACGAGTGTCTCGTGAGCATGGACGACGAGGGCTTCGTGTTCCGCTTCCTGGGCGGGGTGCCGGGATGGGAGCAGTTCCGGATGCCGGCCAGCGTGGAAACCGAGGTGCGCATCTCCGGCGACGGCCGCACCGTGCAGCAGATCATCTACAACGGCCCGCCGCGGCCGAACCAGTCCGCGGCTCCAGAGGCTCAGTGAGCCGGGCTCACCCCCAGACCGGCCGCCAGCTGCTCCAGTGCCGTCCGCCAACCCGCCTGCACGGTCCAGCGCTCAGGGCGGGTGAGGCTCAGGGCGATGCCTTTCTCCCCGTAGGCCGCCTCATTGATGAACACCGGCACGAGTGGGCCCGGTCCTGAACCCTGGGCCAGGGCGGCCGGGATGGAAGCGGACCCCAGGGCGGCGGCGAGATTGACGCTGCGGCCGGCGCGATCCAGGAACACGGGGTCGTCGGGCCGCAGGGGATGCCAGTCGCGGTGCTGCAGACGCGGATGGATGCAGGCCAGTGGCGTGCCGTCCGCAGCTCTGGGCAGATCCAGGCTCCCCAGATGGCAATGCACCAGCAGCTCCGGCGGCAGGCGCAGCCGGCCGGCCTGGGCGTCGGCCAGCACGGCGAGGGCTCCCTCCAGAGCCAGCTGGGTCTGACGGCAGATCGGGGCCTGGATCACGCCCTGGGGCACCGGACCTACCTCAATCACCAGGCCGCAGGGCCAGCACTCCACGAGAAAGCCGCTCTGCTGGGAATCGGCTTCGTGCAGGTACACCGGCAGCCCCAACCGTGCCTGGATCCCGGCAGCGAGGGCCAGGTCGGCGGGACGCCGCCCGTACACCACCAGCGAATTCCCCATGGCGCTGGTGGTGCTGTGCAGGTCGAGCGCCACAACGCAGGGGGTACTGCCCTGGGGTCCATGCAGAGACAGAAGCTCCCGGGCCCGCTCCAGATCCGCTCCGCTGGCTCCGGGGTCGCCCAGCAGGGAAGAGGCGAAACAGCGGTTGAGATCCCGCTGCACGTAGCGCCGGTTGGCGGCGTGGGCGGAGGGGTTGCCCAGCACCAGCTGCAGGGCCAGCCCCTCATGGGCGAGCTGGTCGGGATGACGCTGCCAGTGCTGCAGGAGCCAGGGGGCGTTGCGCTCGTTGCCATGGGTGCCGGCAACCACCAGCACCGCGGGCGGGGGCATCGTCGCGGTCATCGCTGCATGGTGGTCATGGCTGCGGGGTGCTAATGGCTCCGGGGTGGTCATCGCCGCCGCACGGGCGGGGCTGGTTTTTCCGGTCCGGCCGTCCGAGATTCGGGGCACCGCCGCCTCCCATCGTGCTCCCTCCCCCCTGGCTGGTGCGCAGTGCCCGCCACCTCTGGCACTGGCAATGGCTGCAGCTGATGAACGGCCTGGGGCCGGCCGACGCGCAGGGGCACTACCGCCGCCCCAGGGCGGCCTTCGCCGATGCCCTGGCGCTGCCGGACGGTGCCGACGCGGCGGACGCCCATGTGCTGATCGTGGGCCGCAGCTGCCCCTGGGCGCACCGCGCCTGGCTGGTGTGGGGCCTGCGCCAGCTGCAGGCCACGATCACGCTGGTGGTGGTGGAACCCGATCCGGAGGCGGGCCGCTGGCGGTTCAGCGAGCCGTTCGAGGGCTGCTCCACCCTCGCCGAGCTCTACGGCCGCTGCGGCGCTCCGCCAGGCAGCCGCGCCACCGTACCCGTGCTCTACGCCCGCCGGCGGCAGCAGGTGGTGGTGGGCGAGAGCGCCCGCCTGATCGAGCTGCTCAACCGCTGGCCGGCCGGCCAGGATCTCGACCTCGATCCGCCCGAGCAGCGCGCGGCCACGGACGCCTGGCGCGAGCGGCTGCAGACCAGCGTCAACGACGGGGTGTACCGCTGCGGGTTCGCCCGCAGCCAGACCGCCTACGACAGCGCCGAAGCGGACCTGTTCGAAACCCTCGAGGCGGCGGAGCAGGCACTGGCGGCGAGCGGGACCAGCGGAACGGAGCCGGGCTGGCTCAGTGGTTCCCGTCCGAGCCTGGCGGACGTGCAGCTCTTCCCCACCCTGATCCGGCTGGAGCTCGTCTATGCGCCCCTGTTCGGCGTCAGCCGCCGGCCCCTGTGGCAGTTCCCGGCGCTGTGGCAGTGGCGGAGCCGCTTCCACCAGCTGCCTGGAGTGGCGGACAGCTGCTGGCCCGAGGCCTGGCGCCGGGACTACTTCGGGGCCCTGTTTCCGCTCCATCCCTCCGGCATCGTGCCGGAGGGCCCGGCGCTGGCCACACTGGTGGGCACATGCCCACGATCCGCTGCCGATGCCGGACCCCATCCGCGAACCCCAGGCTGAAGCGGCTGCTCAGGCGGCGGCCGAGCCGTTGCACCAGGGGGTGTACGGGCCGTTCACGATCACCGCGGCCGACCGGCGGGAGGTGCTGGCCTACCGCCTCAGCCTCACGGCCGCAGCCGTGGCCCAGCTGGCGCTGCTGGCCCAGTGGCACTGGCTGGGCGGCGAGCGGGTGTGGCCGTGGCTGCTGCCCCTGGCCGGCGGGGTGGGCCTGGCGCTGCGCTGGATCCACATCTATCTGAGGCCTCTGCACCGGACCCTGCAGGTGTTCTGGCTGCTGGGCTGCGGCGGCCTGCTGGGGCTCGGCCTGTGGGCCGGCCCGGGCGCCATGGCCGCAAGCCTTCAGGCCGACGGACGCTGGCTGTGGGCGGTCGGGCCGCTGTTCGCCGCCCTCGCCGGCATCGGCTTCAAGGAGTTCTTCTGCTTCCATCGCCCCGAGGCCATCGGCGTGACCCTGCTGCTGCCGGTCGCCCTGCTGGGGCACCTGAGCGGGCTGCTGGCGCCGGCGCTGGTGGGCAGGCTGCTGGCGCTGGAGGCGGTGCTGCTGCTGGTGCTGTGCCTGCGCAAGTGGCCGATGCCGGCCGCGGCCGACGTGGGCGACAAGAGTGTGTTTGCTTACCTGGAGTCTCAGCGCCGAACCGCCGCCGCGTGAGCCTGATCAGCCTCACCGGAGTCCGCAAGGACTTCGGCATCCGCACCCTGTTCGAGAACCTCGACCTGCACGTGGGGGAGCGGGAGCGGCTGGGGCTGATCGGCCCCAACGGCGCCGGCAAGAGCACCCTGCTGCGGCTTCTGGCCGGCGAGGAGCCCCCCGGTGCCGGCAGCCGCCGGACGGCCCCTGGGGCCCGCATCGTGATGGTGAGCCAGGAACCCCAGCTGGATCCGCAGTGCACGGTGCTCGAGCAGGTGTTCGCCGGCAGCGGCGAGAAGCGCCAGCTGCTGGGGCGCTACACCGCCGTGAGCGACGCCCTGGCCCTGGCCCACCGGCGCGGAGAGGACGACACCGCCCTGATGGCGGAGCTGGCCGATCTCAACACCCGCATGGATCAGAGCCAGGCCTGGGGCCTGGAGCAGCAGACCCGGGAGGTGCTGGACCGTCTCGGCGTGCAGGACGTGCAGCGCCGGGTGGGTGAACTCTCCGGCGGCTACCGGCGCCGGGTCGCCCTGGCGGCGGCGCTGGTGGCGGAGCCGGACGTGCTGCTGCTGGATGAGCCCACCAATCACCTCGACGCTGACGGCGTGCAGTGGCTGCAGGGCCACCTGGACCGATTCCCGGGCGCCCTGGTGCTGGTGACCCACGACCGCTACGTGCTCGACCAGGTGACCGAGCGGATCGTGGCGGTGGACCGGGGTGAGGCCCGCGCCTATGCGGGCAACTACGCCACCTACCTGGCCCGCCAGGCTGAAGAGGAGGCCGCCGCCGCCGCGGGCGAGGCCCGGCTGCGGGGGCTGCTCCGGCGCGAGCTGGAGTGGCTGCAGCGTGGCCCCAAGGCCCGCAGCACCAAGCAGAAAGCCCGCATTCAGCGCATCGAGGCGCTGCAGGAGCTGCCGCGGCGCCAGGAGCGCGGCCGGCTGCAACTGGCCAGCAACCGCAACCGGCTGGGCAAGCGCGCGATCGAGGCCGAAGACCTGACGCTGTGGGCCACCCCCGAGGCCCGCAGCAGCGGGGCGGAGCCGTTGCTGACGGGGTTCAGCTACGACTTCGCCCCCGAGGACCGGGTGGGGATCATCGGACCCAACGGCAGCGGCAAGAGCAGCCTGCTCAACCTGATCGCCACCGCGGCAGCAGGCGGGAGCGCCGCACCGCCGGCGGCCATTCCCTGCCACAGCGGCCGGCTGGAGCTGGGCGCCACCGTGAAGCTGGCCTACTTCGACCAGCACAGCCACGTGCTGGAGAGCAGCCGCGACGCCGCCGGGCGGGAACGGCGGGTGATCGATGTGATCAGGGAGGCCGCCGCCACGGTGGAGGTGGGGGGCAGCACCTTGAGTGCCTCCCAGCTGCTGGAGCGGTTCCTGTTCCCGCCGGCCCAGCAGCACCAGCCCGTGAGCCGGCTGTCGGGAGGCGAGCGCCGCCGGCTGCACCTCTGCCGGCTGCTGGTGGGTGCGCCCAACGTGCTGCTGCTGGACGAGCCCACCAACGACCTCGACCTGCAGACCCTGACGGTGCTGGAGGACTTCCTGGAGGACTTCCACGGCTGCGTGGTGGTGGTGTCCCACGACCGCTACTTCCTCGATCGCACCGTCGACCGGCTGTTCGTGGTCCGGGACGGCCGGCTGGAGCGCTTCGAAGGCAACTACAGCGCCTATCTGGAGCGCCAGCGTGCAGAGGAACGGGCCCCGGCCCCGGAGCCACCGGCCGGGCTCCCCGAGACCGCTGAGCCGGCCAGGCAGCGCAAGCCTGCCCAGGCTGCGGCGCCGTGCCGGCGCCGCAGCTTCCGGGAACAACGCGAACTGAGCCAGCTGGAGGGTGAACTGCCGCGCTGGGAGGAGCGCCGCCGGGAGCTAGAGGGCCTGCTGTCGGCCGGCAGCAGCGACTACACCGCGCTGCAGGATCTCACCCGGGAACTGGCCGGGCTGAGCGAGCGGATCAGCGCCGGCGAGGAACGCTGGCTGGAGCTCAGCGAACTGCCGGAATGAGGGACTGATCAGCAGGTGCCCAAAAACCCTGCCCTGGGCCCGAGGGGGCCCGTATGGTGGGCCAGACGAGAAGCGAAACCCGACCCGGGCGCCAACGCATGAACTCCATCGACGATCACATCCAGAAGGACAAGAGCGAGATCGAGGCCGCCCGGGCCGAAGGCAACCTCGGCAAGGTGCGTCATCTCGAGGAGGAACTCAAGGGCCTGGAGGAGTACAAGGCGCACCACCCTGAGGACAACCACGATCCCAGCCCGCTCGAGGTGTACTGCGACATGAACCCCGAGGCACCGGAGTGCCGCGTGTACGACGACTGAGCAGCCTCAGCCCGGCTCCACCACTCCCAGCTCCTGCCACACAGCCGCCAGCAGCGTGCTCAGGTTGGCTGAGGTGGCAGCCGACACCGCCAGCACGGGGGCCGCTGCATGGGCCTCCAGCAGGGCGGTCCGTTCCTCCAGCCCGGCGGGGTCGAGCAGTTCGATCTTGTTGAGCACCAGCAGCCGTGGTCGCTCCGCCAGTCCGTGGCCGTAGGCCTGGAGCTCCTGCTCCACCACGCGCACGTCCTCCAGCACCGAGTCCGCGGCAGCGTCCACCAGATGGATCAGCAGCCGCGTGCGCTGGATGTGGCGGAGAAAGTCGTGGCCCAGTCCCGCCCCCTGGGCCGCCCCGGCGATCAGCCCTGGGATATCCGCGAACACGGTGCCATCGCCACTGGGCCGGCGCACCACGCCCAGGTTGGGCACCAGGGTGGTGAAGGGATAGTCGGCGATGCGGGGACGGGCGGCGCTGAGCACCGAGATCAGCGTGCTCTTGCCGGCATTGGGCAGGCCGATGATGCCCACCTCGGCCAGCAGCTTGAGTTCCAGCTGCAGCAGCCATTCCTCCCCCTCCACCCCTTCGGTGGCTTTCTCCGGCGCCCGGTTGCGGTTGCTGAGGTAGTGGGCGTTGCCAAGGCCGCCGCGGCCGCCGAGCGCCACCAGAAGATCCTCCCCCGGCCTGGTGAGATCGCCGAGCAGGATGCCTGTGCGCGCGTCGCGAACCTCCGTGCCACAGGGAACGCGGATCAGCCGCGGCCGGCCGCTGGCGCCCGAGCGGCGGTTGGGGCCGCCCCGGCGGCCGTCCTCGGCCTCGAACAGGCGTTGGTACTTGAAGTCCAGCAGGGTCTGGAGGTTGGCGTCAGCCACCAGCAGCACGTCGCCGCCACGGCCTCCGTCGCCGCCGGAGGGCCCTCCGGCGGGCACGTACTTCTCGCGGCGGAAGGCCACGATGCCATCGCCGCCACGGCCGGCCCTGACGGCGATGCGGGCCTGATCAATGAACTGCATTGCCTCAAACTTAGGATCGCGCCCATCAGGGATCGTCTGGGAACGGAAGTTGGCCGAGGTTCGTTTCCAGCGGGTGAGCAAGACCTATCCGCCCCGCCGCGGCGGTGAGCCGGTGCAGGTGCTGCGGGATCTCAGCCTGCACATCCCCGACGGCGAGTTCCTGGTGCTCGTGGGGCCGTCCGGGTGTGGCAAGAGCACCCTTCTGCGCCTGCTCGCCGGCCTCGAGCAGCCGAGCGGCGGCGAGATCCTGGTGGGCGACCGGCCGGTGACGGGGCTGCGGCCTGCCCAGCGGGACGTGGCCATGGTGTTTCAGAGCTACGCCCTCTATCCCCACCTCTCGGTGGCTGGGAACATCGGCTTCGGGTTGCGGCGCAGCCGCCCCCGCACTCCCATGCAGCAGGTGCAGGACAGCCTGCACCTGGCCACCCGCCGCCTGCCCGCTCCCCTGCGGGTGCCCTCGCCCCGGGAGGAGCGCGTCGAGCGCCGCATCGCCGAGGTGGCTGCCACCCTGGAGCTGGAGCCGCTGCTGCAGCGGCTGCCCAAGGAACTCTCCGGAGGGCAGAAGCAACGGGTGGCGCTGGGGCGGGCGATCGCCCGCCAGCCGGCGGTGTTCCTGATGGACGAGCCGCTCAGCAACCTCGACGCGAAGCTGCGCACCGGCACCCGGGCCCAGATCGTGGAGCTGCAGCGCCGCCTGGGCACCACCACGCTCTACGTGACCCACGATCAGGTGGAGGCGATGACGATGGGGCATCGCATCGCCGTGCTCAACGCCGGCCGGCTGCAGCAGCTGGGCACGCCGATGCAGCTCTACCGCTGGCCTGCGAACCTGTTCGTGGCCCAGTTCATCGGCAGCCCGCCCATGAACCTGCTGCCGGTGGAGGTGGTCGGGCCCGGTGCGCTGCAGCTGGGCAGCCGCAGGATGGCCCTGGAGGGCCCCCTGGCGGAAGTTGTGGCTGGACGCATCGGCCACCATCTCACCGGTGGCCTACGGCCCGAGCACCTGCGCCTGGCGCCGGCCACCAACCGCAATCTGCGGGCCACGGTGAGCCATGGCGAGGCCCTGGGCAACGAGCAGCTGCTCACCTGCCGGCTGGAGGAGGGCGACCACCTGGTGCAGCTGCGGGTGGACCCGGAGGAGAAGCTGCCGGCGGGCAGCACGATCCACCTGGAGGTGGACCCGCGCGGCTGGCGCCTGTTCGACGCCGGCGGCGAGGCCCTGCCCCTGCCACGCCATCCCGGCCAGGAGAAGCCGATGCTGCCCGACCTGTGAAGGGTGCGCAGATGGGAGGCGCAGGTGGGATGTCCCGCTGAGTTCAGTGGGTGTACACCACGCTGCAGCCTTCACCGCCATCGGAGCGCTGTGCATCGGCGACCCGCTCCACGTAGGGAAGGGTGTCCAGCCAGGCGCGCAGCCCGCGCTTGAGCCGGCCGGTGCCCACCCCGTGGATCACCCACACCGGCCCGTTGGAGGCCCGCAGCGTCTCCTCCACGGCGGCTTCCGCCTCATGCACCCGCAGACCGCGCACATCCACGGTGTTGCGCTCCGTGCGCACGTCCGGCCCGGGAGCGGCCAGGCCGCGGCGGCCCTTCACCCGCACCTTCACCTCGGGGGGCGTGGGCTTCTCGCCCTGCAATCCCTCGATGCCCTCAAGGGGCACGCTGAGCCGCAGCACCCCGCAGCGCACGGTGAGCTCGCGGCCGTCGTCGGCCAGCTCCAGCACCTCCCCGGCCTTGCCCAGGGAAAGCACCCGCACCCGCTCGCCCACCACCGGCATCCAGCCGGCGTGCTCCCGCCGCTCCGGCAGGGGACGGTGCTGCTGCTCCAGGTGCTTCAGCCGGCGGCCCGCCTGACGGGCCGTTTCCCCCATCACGGCTGTGTCCGGCCGTCGGCCGCCGCCGCTCTGGCGCAGCCGGCGGATGATGCGACGCACCTCCTGCTGCCCCTCGCGGATGGAGCGCTCCAGCTGCTGGCGGCGCTGCTCCTGCAGCTCGGCGCTCTGCTGCTGCTGCTGCTGCCAGCGGGAGAGCAGCTCCTCGTGCAGCAGTTCGGTGCGCACCAGCAGGGCCGCGGCCTCCTCGGCCGCCTCCTGCTGGCGCTGGCGCTGCTCCTCCAGACCGGCGATCACCTGGTTCACCTCGCCTTCGCCGCGGGGCTCCAGCTGGCGCGCCGCCTGCTCGACGACGGCCGCCTCCAGCCCCAGGCGCCTGGCGATCGCCAGGGCGTTGCTGCGGCCCGGGATGCCCCACTGCAGGCGGTAGGTGGGGGCGAGGGTCTCCTCGTCGAAGGCCACCGAGGCGTTCTCGAAGCGGGGATCGGCGTACTTGAGGGCCTTCAGTTCCCCGAAATGGGTGGTGGCCACCGTGAGCCGGGCCCGGTCGGCCAGATGCTGCAGCAGAGCGGTGGCCAGGGCTGCCCCCTCCACCGGGTCGGTGCCGGCGCCCACCTCGTCGAGCAGCACCAGGGCAGCGCCGCCGGCTGCGGTTGAGCCCCCCCCCGAGCCGCCGCCGGCAGCGGCCTTCAGGGTCTCGAGGATGCGGGCGATGCGGCGGATGTGGCCGCTGAAGGTGGAGAGGTTCTGCTGCAGCGACTGCTCATCACCGATGTCGGCCAGCACCAGGCCGCACCAGGGCAGGCGCGGGGTACCGGCGCAGGGCAGGAAGAGGCCGGCACGGGCCATCAGCGCCGCCAGACCGATGCTCTTGAGGGTCACCGTCTTGCCGCCGGTGTTGGGGCCGGTGATCGCCACCACCCGCAGCTGCGCCGCCACGCTCACCGTCACCGGCACCACGGGATGGCCGGCCTCCCGCTTCTGCTGCCAGAGCAGCAGGGGGTGGCGCAGATCGCGCAGCTCGAAGGGGGCCTCGGCCGTGTCCCCCAGCTCGGGGCGCGCCGCCCCAAGCCAGGCGCCGTAGCGAGCCCGGGCCAGGGCCGCGTCCAGGCGCACCAGGCTGGCCTGCAGCAGCGTGATCGCTTCGGCGTGCTCGGCCACCTCGCCGCTCAGCTCGCGCAGCACGGCTTGCTCCAGCTCCCGCTCCCGGCCCTCCAGATCAACGATGCGGTTGCCCAGGGTGAGCACCGCCTGGGGCTCGACGAAGAGGGTCTGGCCGGAGGCGGAGCTGTCGTGCACCTGGCCCGGCACCTGGCTGGCCGCGCCGGCCTTCACGGCCAGCACGGGACGGCCGTTGCGCTCGGCGATCACCGTGTCCTGCAGCAGCGGCATCCAGCGCCGCAGCAGCTCCTGAAGCCTCTCGCGCCGCTCGCTGCGGCTGGCCTGGAGCTGCCGCCGCAGCGCCGCCAGGGGGGCACTGGCCCGGTCGGCCACGCGCCCGCCCTCCTCCAGGCAGAAGCGCAGGCGCTGCTCCAGCTCTGGCAGGGTGCGCAGCTCCGCCACCAGGGCGGTGGTGACCGGCCGCAGAGCGGGATCCTCGATCTGGCGTCGCAGCCGCCGGGCCGCCGCCAGGGTGGCGGCCAGCTCCAGCAGGGACTCGCCGGAGGCGGTGCCGCCCTTGGCGCAGAGGCCCACGCCGGGACCGATGTCGGCCACCCCCTGGAAGCTCAGCCCGCCCTCGATCAGCCCATCCAGGCCCAGCAGCTCACCGGTCTCGGCCAGCAGCGTGCGGCTCTCCTCCACCGCCGACGGCAGGGGGAGGTTGCGGCAGTGGCGGCGGCCTGCGGCGGTGCCGGCAAAACTGGCGAGGTGGGCGGCGAGCCGCGGCCACTCCAGCAGCTCAAGGGTGTCCTGCTCGATCGCGGCCGGGCTCACGGCGGGGGCGGCGGGATCGACGCCTGTCCCGGCACATTGCTGGGGATGCCGCCGGCGGGCTCGTAGAGCAGTTCCAGCCAGTTGCCCTCGGGATCCTGAAGGTAGAAGCTGGCGGTGCCATCGCGGTGGTCGTGCACCGGACCGCAGCGGTGGCCGGCGGCCACAAGGCCGGCGCGGGCGGCATCCACCTCGGCCCGGTCGCGCACGTGCAGGGCGAGGTGGGGGCCGGCGGCGGTGTAGTCCGGACTGAGCAGGGCGATGCCGGCACCGTCCCCGGGCCACTGCAGGTAGGCCCAGTCGGGCGCATCCCAGGTGAGCCGCAGGCCCAGGGCCTGGTAGAAGGCCTTGGCCCGGCCGATGTCCTGAACGCGCAGGGCCACATGGCCGAGGCGGTGGGAGACGGGCAGCGACGGCACGGGCAACGGTGGCACGGGCAGCGGTGGCACGGTGGCCATCAACCCTCCCGCAGCCAGCGGGCCGCGTCGCAGGCGTGATAGGTGAGGATCAGGTCCGCTCCGGCGCGCCTGAAGCACAGCAGGGTTTCCAGCACGACGGCCCGCTCGTCGATCCAGCCCTTCTCGGCCGCCGCCTTCACCATGGCGTATTCGCCGCTCACGTTGTAGGCGGCGATCGGCTGCTCGCTCTCGCGGCGCAGGCGATGGATGATGTCGAGATAGGCCAGGCCGGGCTTCACCATCAGGATGTCGGCCCCCTCACTCTCATCCAGCTGGGCCTCAAGGATCGCTTCGCGGCCGTTGGCCGGATCCATCTGGTAGGTGCTCTTGTCCTTGGGAATGGGCTTGCCGCTGGTAGCCCGGGGCGCCGAATCGAGGGCCTCACGGAAGGGCCCGTAGTAGGCGCTGGCGTACTTGGCCGTGTAGCTGATGATGCCCACGTGCTCGAAGCCCTCCTCGTCGAGGGCTTCGCGGATGGCCCCCACGCGGCCGTCCATCATGTCGCTGGGACCGATCAGGTCGGCGCCGGCACGGGCCTGCACCACGGCCTGCTTGCAGAGAACCGCCACCGTCTCATCGTTGAGCACCACCCCCTCCGGGCTGACGATGCCGTCGTGGCCGTCGCAGGAGTAGGGGTCGAGGGCCACGTCGGTCATGATCGCCATGGCCGGATGTACCTCCTTGAGGCGGCGGATCGCCCGTGGGATCAGGCCGTGCTCGTTGAAGCACTCGGCGCCGTCCTCGGTCTTGAGGCCGTCGGCCACCTTGGGGAACAGCACCACGCAGCGGATGCCCAGCTCCCAGGCGCGGCCCACCTCCTCCACCAGACCCTCCAGGCTCCAGCGCTGGCAGCCGGGCATGGCGGCGATGGGTTCATTGCTCGCGCCCTCGTGCACGAACAGGGGGTAGATGAAGTCGGCGGCACTGAGCTGATGCTCCCGCACCATCGCCCGCAGGGCCGGGGTGCGGCGCAGCCGGCGGGGGCGATAGGAGAGCTCCATGGACACGCTGAGGGTGCTCCGGATCCTAGGAAGACGCCCCGCCCCGGCTAGAGCTGGGCGAGCTGGATCCAGCCGGCCCGGGGATCGGCGCTGCGGGCGGCCCGGAGCTCCTCCAGCAGGGCCCGCTCGCGGTCGCTGAGGGGCTCGGGCAGCTTCAGCACGGGGGTGAGCAGCAGATCGCCGCGGCCTCCCTTCACCGGCCAGCCCTTGCCCTTGAGCCGCAGGCTGCGGCCCGGGGTGAGGCCTGGAGGCACCTGGACGGAGGCCTCGCCATCGGGGGTCGCCACCCGCACCTGACCGCCGAGGGCCAGCTCGTCGAGGCTGAGGGGAAGTTCTCCGCGCAGCTGGTCGCCATCCAGCTTCCACACCGGATGCTCCTGGAGCTGGATGGTGAGGTAGAGGTCGCCGCGGCGGCCGGTGCCGGGCTGCAGGTTGCCCTTGCCCTTGAGCCGCAGCCGGCTGCCGGGCCGGACGCCGGCGGGGATGCGCACAGCCACCCGCTCCTCGTTCACAGCCAGGGTGCGCTCACAGCCGCGGAAGGCCTCCGCCAGGGAGAGGCGGATGCTGGCCTCGGCATCGAGGTTGGCCGCGCCGCCTCGAGCAGCACCGGAGAAACCGCCACCCGGGAAGCCTCCGCCGAAGCCGCTGGCCCCGAAGCCACCGGGGAAGCCGCTGCCGAACCCGAAGCCGCTGCCGCCGCCAGGCTGGGCACCGCCACCGAAGCGCCCGAGGAGGTCGTTGATGAACTCGTCGAAGTTGCCGTAGCGGCCGAAGTCCACGTCCATGCCGCCCACACCCCCGCCGGCACCGGCCTGGCTCCAGTACTGGCCGAACTGCTCGTAGCGACGGCGCTTGTCGGGATCGGAGAGCACCTCATAGGCCTCGCTGATCTCCTTGAAGCGGGCCTCGGCGTCCTTGTCGCCGGGATTCACATCCGGGTGGTACTGGCGGGCCAGCTTGCGGAAGGCCCGCTTGATGGTGTCGGCGTCAGCACCCCGGTCCACACCCAGCACCTTGAAGTAGTCGCGGTAGCCGTTGGCGTTCATCGCAGAAACCGGGCAGGAGCTGACGCTGGGAGGAATCCAGTCTCTCAGCTCCCTGCCGGGCTCTGCGCGGGCCAGGGGGAAGGACGAACTCCCGGGCAAGCGCCTGGCAGTTGCGGGGCAGGTCCCGTAGCGTTGAGGATCACGGTGACTGGAGCATGGCCCGATCCCACTGGCCCCGCGCGCTGCTGCTGTTTCCCCTGGGCCTGGGGCTCGCGGGCCTGGTCGCCTGCGCCAACGCCGGCGTGACCGGAAGCAACAGTGCCCAGGCCAACACCACGGCCGGGGGTGAGTCCAGCTCACCGCGGCTGGGCGAGGCCCTGAGCGAGTCAAACCCCGACCAGAAATCCCTGAGCGCCCACCTGCGGACCAAAGGGGCGGTGTTCTACGGAGCCTGGTGGTGTCCGGCCTGCTTCCAGCAGAAGAACCTCTTCGGCAAGCAGGCCGGCAACAGCCTCCCCTACGTGGAGTGCGACAGCGAGGCCGGCCGGGAGCGCTGCAAGGCGGCCGGGATCCGTGCCTTCCCCACCTGGGAGATGGAGGGAAAGCCCCGCCTGGAAGGGGTGCAGACTCTCGACGAGCTGAAGGCCTGGAGCGGCTTCCCGTCCAGCGCTGAGGCCACGGCCAGGCCCTGAGCCGCCGGCTTGCGGCAGATTTGTGATCGTCCCCATGCACCTATCGGCCATGGCCACAGCCCTGACGCGAAGCGCCCTGCTGGGAACCGGCCTCGCCCTGCTGGGGCTGATGGCGGCCCCGGCCCCTGCTCCCGCCCAGACTCTGCTGGATGTGATGGGAGCCGGGGTGATTCAGAACACGCTCCAGAGCCTGCCGGCAGGAGGGGCCAGCGGGGTGATCGAGCGCAGCCGGGGCACCGTGAATCAGGCCACTCAGGCCGAGCAGCTGCGCCTCGATGCCCTGCAACAGCTGACCGGCGGCGGGGGCAGCCGGTCCGCCTCAGCCCCGCCCGCCGCCCTTCTGGGGCCGCTCATCGAGATGTTCGGGGCCCTCGGGGCCAGCGGAGCAGCGGCTGGAGGCCCGCAGACGCTCACCACTTCACAGGTGAACGGACGGCTGGTGCCCTTCTGCTCCCACGGCGGTCTCTGTTACGGACCGCTGATGCAGGCCGTGCGGGGATATTGAGCAGGTTCGGGGAACGACGAGCTTGGCTGCTGGTGCCTTTCACTGTGCAGATTCACTGTGCAGATCGCGGGAGTGGGGAGCAAGAGGATCTGCCTGATCGACGTAGACAGCGAATGGTGCTCAGCCCAGCTCCAGCACATCATGTGGAGGCTGGAGAACGACGCCCCGGACCCTCGATTGGCGCTTGTGCCGCCACCGAGACCGAATCCGCCGGATGATCCCCAGAAGGTGATCCGCCCGGAATTGGGGCGGCGCATGCCCCAGTCAATGTTATCTCCAGATTCGATAGAGCAGCAAGGGAGGACAGGCAATGCAGACAAAGATGGCCACGTGCAGCATCACCACCACAAGACCACCAAACCAACTGAGCCAAGGGGGAAGCTGGGCCAACACGACGAAGGCAAAGATCATGACCATCCCCGTGCCTGAGGAAACGAGAAGATATGCGGCGATGCAAAGTCCAGCAGATAATGCAAGCTTACGAATTCTGCCCATGGTTTCTGAGTGTCAGTAGCTTCTCAGCCATGCTATCCCCGAGTTTTTTCCAAGTCTCATCCTCCAAGGCTTGAATCCCCCCACGCGACCCTCAATGCCTTCCCAGGGTTGCAACAATCCACGCCGAGCCAGCCCATCACACAGGTGCTGCCCATCGCCGCAGCATGCTCATCCCTTCAGGTGGCGCAGGATTGGCTGGTGGAGCGCGAAGTAAGCCGCTTGTTTGGATGAGTGCTGGGGCCCAGGTGCAGAAGCGGTTGATGTCCACCGATGGCCCCAGGATGAGCCTGGATTACGGAGGGTCAAGTTGCGATGCCAAACCCGCTCAATGGTGGGCCTGTGTCTCTCGCATTTTATTCAGGGCCTTCTTGGTCGTTAGAGCCTCTCATGGCTACGTATCCCGCAAAGACTCCGGCTACAAAAGTCACTGCCATGCCAATGCTCAAAAGAGATCCAATCGGCCAGACATTGGATCGGCTTATATAAATCAAGAAGGGCGGCATCAATACCAAAAATATCCCCGCGACTGCCAACAGCCACTTGGGCATGGCAATCGCTCCCAGCAGGATACCAACTAGAATCCCCGCCAGAAGCAGGCCAAGCAGAGCACCTATAGGCAAGAACAAGATCGCAATAATTATAAGTGGCAGCGCAATAATCGCGACACCCCATACCAAAACTTCTAGGTATGCAAACAGGTCGCTTCTCCGCATCATCGCCTAGAAAGAGAAACTCTTTTTAAGGGCATCGATAAGCCATCGACAACAGTAGATCCTTGGCCACTGGTTGTTTGTTGCTGTGTCTAGGCAGGTTGTTCAGTGGTCTACCAGGTTTGAGGACGCTACGGATTGAGGCTCAAGTCGCTACTCTTGCATGGCAATCCCAATGCTCGTCTGACACAGCGGGGCAGCCTGCGGCTGGTCTGCCAACACCTCGCTCAGAGCCGGCCCCTGGCGCACCTCACAGGTGAGGCTGGGATAGCCAGCGCTGCGCCTCCAGATAGCTGGCGCGCTTCCGTAAAGGCAGCCCGGCGGCAAAGGCAGATCGACGCAGCCAGCGGCGGACACTCGATCAGCAGCAACGACAGCGCGCTGTGGACCTGCGGCACCAGCGATTGCATCTGCGCCACATCGCCCGTCTCCTGGCGGCTCGCAGCTCCACCGTCGCCCGAACCCCAGTCTTACGAGGGAATGGCACGCCTATGCACGCTGTGGTGCTCCCGGCCGCGTCGAAGACGGAAAAGGGAGGAACCCCGTCGATGGTCACGCAGTTGGTCACGCAGGAGCAAGTGAGCGGCGGCCAAAACGCGAAACCCCTTGCCCTGACAATGAAAAGGGGCCCTTCCAGGCCCCATGGGTCATTTGGGTGATAAGGCTGACCTCACCCCATCTCCCTTAGAGATGTCAGGCAGCCACGGGGGCAGCTTGACGGGAGAAACGAACGATGTTGTTCGCTGTTACGGGTTTGCTCTCACCGAGCAGGCTTCAGTCACTCTCCTCATGCCCCGTCGAAACCATTGCAGCCCCGTGAGGGGGAATGGAGCTGAGCGGAATCGAACCGCTGTCCGAAACACTGGTGTGAGCCACCTAGTCCGGCCGGAGCCAGACCCTTTGATTGTGGCAGCACTCCGGGGCCCAGCCGTCAGCGTCGCTGGGGGATGACCGAACCGGGCGTCATCATGGAGGGCCCTGGGCCTGCGGCAGGCTCAGGGGCCGACCCCTGAAGGCCAGACACCCCTTTTCTTGAGAACCCTTTCCAACCGGGCAGCCCGTCAAGGCTCGCCAGACCCCTCGGCTCCCGTCCGGACGCTCCACCCCGACGGCCAGCCAACCAGCGACCGCCCACCAGCCAGCAGCTTGGCCCGGGAGCTGCGGCCCTTGCTTCCCCCCGAAGCCTTCCGCACCAGCCCCCACCGCCTGGGGCTGGTGGCCATCAACGCCGCGATCCTGCTGCTGGGCTGGACCATGGCGGCCCAGCTGCACCACTGGCCCCGGCCTTGGCTGGTGGCCTGGCTGCCCCTGGCCCTCGTGATGGGGAACAGCGTGTTCGTGCTCGGCCTGGCGGCCCACGACCTGATGCACGGCTCCTTCCCCCGCAGCCGGCTCCTGCGGCGCCTGGCGGCCATGGCGGCCTTCAGCGTCTCCTGGATGACCCCCACCCTGTGGCAGGCCGTGCACAACCGCGAGCACCACGGCCACACCAATGCCCTGGTGGATCCCGACCGCAGCTACCTGGAGAGCCAGCCGGGCAGCTGGGGCAAGCGCCTGTTCCAGGCCATCGCCCCCTCGGTGGAGAGCCACCCCCTGCTGCTGGCCCTGGGCATGACCAGCGCCTGGCCCCTGCACCACTTCCGCACCAGCTGTGAGGTGCTGCTTGGCAACGGTGGCAGCGACGGCTTCGGAGGTCAGGTCGCCAGCCGCTTCGCGCCGGCGGCCTTCCAGGTGAGCCCGGCTGAGCGCCGCACCATCGCCGCCGAACTGCTGCTGCTCGTGGCCTTGCACGGGCTGCTGATCGGCTGGATCGGCCTTCGGCCGCTGCCGCTGCTGCTGGGCTACTTCCTGCCGCTGTGGCTGGGCTACGCGATGTCGATGGCGTACATCTACACCAATCACATGCTCTCACCGCTCACGGAGGACAACGATCCGCTGGTGAGCTCCCTCTCGCTGCGGGTTCCCGCCTGGCTGGATCTGCTGCACTTCAACTTCTCCCACCACAGCGAGCACCATGTGTTTCCGGGGCTGAACAGCAGCTACTACCCCCAGGTGCGGGAGCTGCTGCTGCGCCGCCACCCCGAGCGCTTCCGCCTGCTGGGAGCCGGCCAGGCCTGGCGGCTGCTGCTGAGCACGCCGCGCTTCTACCGCGATGCCCACACCCTCACCAGCCTCGATGGCACCGTCACGGCCCCGGTGCCGTTGGGGCCTGATGGGCTGGTCTGAGGCGGTTGCTGAAGGACTGGGCTGAAGCGGTTGCTGCGGCCCGCCGCCCGGTCCTGCAGCATGGGCTCATGCCCGGTCCTGGCCCATCCGGAATCAGCTCCCTTGCTGCGATTGCGGTGGTGCCCCCCGGCCTGGAGGAGCCGGCCGCAGCCGAACTGCGGGCCCTGGGCTGCGATGAGGTGGCGGCGGGCCGCCGGGCCGTGGGCTTCCGCACCGACCTGGCCGGCTACTACCGGCTGCACCTGCAGGCTCGCCTGCCCTTCCGGGTCCTGCGTGAGCTGGCCCGCTTCCCCTGCCGCAGCCGCCAGGAGCTCCATGCCGGGGTGCAGACCGCGGTGCAGACCCTGCCCGACTGGCAGCAATGGCTGGCGCCGGAGGCCAGCCTGCGGGTGGATGCCACCGGCTCGGCCCCGGGCCTGGCCCACAGCCACTACAGCGCCCTGGAGGTGAAGAACGCCCTGGTGGATCTGCAGCGTCAGCACTTCGGCAGCCGCTCCTCGGTGGATCTGGAGGATCCCGATCGCTCCTTCCACCTGCACCTGGGCGGCGGCGAGGCGGTGCTCAGCCTCGATGGCAGCGGCGCCAGCCTGCACCGCCGCGGCTACCGCGCCGCGATGGGCCTGGCACCCCTCAAGGAAAACCTGGCCGCCGGCCTGATCGCCCTCACCGGCTGGGATGGCTCCGTGCCCCTGGCCGATCCCCTCTGCGGCTCGGGCACCCTGCTGATCGAGGCCACCTGCATGGCCCTGGGCCGGGCGCCGGGGGTTGGCCGGCGCTTCAGCCTGGAGCGCTGGCCGGACTTCTATGCCGTCCTCTGGCAGCGGGAGCTGGAGGTGGCCCGGGGCCTGGCCCGCGATCGGCTGGCCGATGGCAGGCCCCTCGCCCCGCTGCTGGGCCTGGAGCAGAACCCCGAGGTGCTGGACCAGGCCCGGCACAACGCCGCCGCCGCCGGGGTGGCCCCCTGGATCGATCTGCAGGCCGGCGACTGCCGCGACTTCCGGCCGCCGGCCGGACCCGGGATCCTGGTGTGCAACCCTCCCTACGGCGAACGCCTCGGCGAACCGGGAGAGCTGGAAGCGCTCTACGCCGATCTGGGGGACATGCTCAAGGAGCGCTGCTCCGGCTGGACGCTGTGGCTCCTGAGCGGCAACCCCCAGCTCACGGGCCCCCTGCGGATGAAGGCCAGCCGACGCATTCCCGTGAGCAACGGCGGCATCGACTGCCGCTGGCTGCGCTACGAGATCCGTTGACCCTCAGCGGCCGAGCAGGGCCCGGGTGGTCTTGGTGATGCCGGCGGTGGTCTGGGGCAGGTAGGGGCCCTTGGTGAGCTGGCCGCCGATGCGCAGGAAGAGGCCCGCCAGCACCAGGTTGAGGGTCGCCAGGGCCAGGGCGCTCTGGATCCAGGACCAGCCCAGAGCACCGGGGATCCAGAGCAGCAGCGCCACCTCGGCGGCGATCAGGGCCAGGAGCAGCAGCACCAGCCCGCCGCTGAGCAGCAGGGCGCCGCTGATCAGGCGGCGCTTCTCCCGGTCGGCTTCCTGCAGAGCGATGCGCACATGCAGGTCCATCACCGAGGTGACCAGCGACCCCACCCGGCCCATGGCGCCAAGCGGCAGGCCGGAGCGCCCGGGGCCGCGCCCACGCGGCTCGTCGCCGTTGCCCGCCGACCCGCTCATGCCGAACGTCTCCCGGAGCTGAGCAGCATGCCCAGCAGCACGCCCACGCCGGCGGCGATGCCGATGGCCATCAGCGGCCGCTCGCGCACCGGCTTCTCGATGCGCGGACGCAGGGTGGCGTTGAGCTCATCGAGCAGACCTTCGAGCTGCCTCTCCAGGGGTTCGAGCGTTTCCGCCAGGCGGTGGGTCTGATCACCGGCCACATCGGCCAGCTCCAGCAGCTGGCGACGCACGGCCGTGGCGGTGCGTCCGCTCTGCTCGGCGATCACGTGGGTGACCTCGTCGAAGCTGCCGCGGGTGGCCTCGAGGGTGTGGCGGGCCACGTCCGGCCACTGTTGCTGGATGCGGGGCAGGAGGGTCTCGAAGCGCTCCCGGAAGCCGTCGGCCAGCGCCTGGGCCGCCCAGCCATCGGCCCTCGGGGAGGCCCCGCCATGGCCGTGTGGAGCGTGGCTGGCGCCGACCACCGATGCGCCTGTGTCAGGGGCGCTGGTGTCAGGGGCGCTGGTGTCGTCAGTCATGGCTCGTGCGCTGGCCGGCTGTGGCTCGGCCCTCCCGGAGGGCGCCGGCCTGGTTTCAACCTAGGCAGGTCCTTGAGCTTGCGAAACCCTCCGCTACATTTCGGCTGCTCGGCGCACGGGCCTGTTGGTTCACATCAATCAGGTCGAGCTGCATCAGTTCAAGTCGTTCGGCGGATCGATGACGATCCCGCTCGAGAACGGCTTCACGGTGGTCACCGGCCCCAACGGATCCGGCAAGAGCAACATCCTCGATGCCGTGCTGTTCTGCCTGGGCCTGGCCAGCAGCCGCGGCATGCGCGCCGAACGGCTGCCGGATCTGATCAACAGCGCCATGCTGCGCGCCGGCCGGGCGGCCGAAACGGTGGTGAGCGTGCGCTTCGACCTGCGCGACTGGCAGCCCGATGACGCCGAGGCCGGCCTGGAGGCGCCGGAGGAGGGGCCCTGGATCCGTCCCGGCCAGAGCGATTGGACCGTGACCCGGCGGCTGCGGGTGGCCCCCGGCGGCACCTACGCCAGCAGCTTCAGCGCCGACGGCATGCCCTGCAACCTGCAGCAGCTGCAGATCCAGCTGCGCCGCCTGCGGGTGGATCCGGAGGGCAGCAACGTGGTGATGCAGGGGGACGTCACCCGCATCGTGTCGATGGGCGCCCGCGACCGCCGCGCCATCATCGATGAGCTGGCCGGCGTGGCCCTGTTCGATTCCCGCATCGAGCAGAGCCGCGCCAAGCTCGAGGAGGTGCAGGACCGCCAGGAGCGCTGCGCCATCGTGCAGCAGGAACTGCTGGCCGCCCGCCAGAAGCTGGAGCGCGACTGCGCCCGGGCCCGCACCTATCAGGAGCTGCGCGCGCGTCTGCAGGAGGGGCGGCGGCAGGAGCAGCTGCTCGCCTTCGAGGCGGCCCGCGACGGCCTGCACGAGCTGGAACGGCGCCAGCAGGACCTCCAGGGCCGCCAGCAGGGCGAGCGCGAGGCGATCACAGCCGCGGAGCACACGCTCGGCAGCGCCGTCACCGCCCTTGAGGCGCTGCAGGCGGAGGTGAAGGCCCTGGGGGAAGACCAGCTGCTGGCCGTGCAGGCGGAGCTGGCCGGGCTGGAGGCCGGAGCCCGGGAGCTGGCCCGCCAGGCGGAGAAACACCAGCTGGAAGCCGAGACGCTGCAGCGCCAGCGCGAGGACCTGGCCAACCGCCAGGCCGATCTGGGCCGTCAGCAACGGCAGCTCGAGGCCAACGACGATGCCGCCGAGCTGGAGGCCGCCGAGGCCGCCTGCCGCAGCGCCGAGGCCGCCGTGGAGCTGTCCCGCCGGCGGCTGGGCGAGGTGGCCGGCCGCTCGCGCAGCTGGCACGAGGAGCAGCAGCGCCGCAGCCAGGAGCGCCAGCGCCTGAGCGAGGGGATCGGGCCGCTGGAGGCCGAACGCCAGCAGCTGCGGGAGCGCTGCCGCCAGAACGAGGAGCGCCGCGCCGAACTGGACGGCGAACGGCATCAGGAACGTGAGGCCCTGGCGCAGGCGCAGCAGCAGCTGGCGGCGCTCGAGCAGGAGCTGCAGCAGCTCGAACGCAGCAGCGGCAGCAGCCAGGAGCAGGTGCAGGACCTGGCCGAGATGCTGGCCCTGCAGCAGCGCACCCGCAGCCGGCTGGTGCAGGAGCAGGCCCAGCTGGAAACGGAGATCGCCCGGCTCGACAGCCGCCGCGAAACCCTGCAGGAGAGCCGCGGCACCGGCGCCCTGCGGGTGCTGCTGGAAGCGGGGCTGGAGGGGATCCACGGGCCTGTGGCGCAGCTGGGCGAGGTGGAGGAGCGCTTCCGCGTCGCCCTGGAGGTGGCGGCCGGCGGGCGACTGGCCCAGGTGGTGGTGGAGGACGACGGCATCGCCGCCCGGGCGATCGAACTGCTGCGCCAGCGCCGGGCCGGTCGGCTCACGTTCCTGCCCCTCAACCGGATCCGCGCCGGCACCGGCTCAGGAGCAGCTGCCGCCCTGCAGCGCGGCGGGACGGCGGCGGGCGGGGGCCTGCTGGGCCGGGCCATCGATCTGGTGCGGCACGAACCGGTGTACGCGGAGGTGTTCCGCTACGTGTTCGGGGAAACGCTGGTGTTCGAGGATCTGGCCAGCGCCCGCCGGGAACTTGGCCGCTGCCGGGCGGTGACCCTCGATGGCGATCTGCTGGAGCGCAGCGGCGCGATGACCGGCGGCAGCCTGCAGCAGCGCGGCGGCCAGCTGAGCTTCGGACGCAGCCAGGACGGCGATGAGGCGGCGCCGCTGCGACGCCGGCTGCTGGAGGT
>JBATEO010000021.1:0-1648 GCA_049664045.1 Prochlorococcaceae cyanobacterium | reverse complement strand
AGCTGCAGGTGCCAGCGGCGCCAGCGCAGCCGCTCGCCCGCCAGCACCAGCGGCGCCTCCGGGGCGCTCTCCAGGGCGTCGGCCGCCACCGCCAGCGCTGAGGTGTCCAGGGCCTGGCGGTAGGCCTCAGGCCAGTGCCGGGCATCCAGCCCGTCGGGGGGCGGCGCGCTGAGATCGAGCTCCAGCGCTCCAGCTTCCAGGACGTCGGCGAGAGCCCGGATCAGCTCGGCCAGCAGCGGATCCAACGCTGTGTGCGGGGTGCACAGCCGCGGCAGCGCCTCCACCAGGGCCTCTGCCAGCGCCGGACCGGGGCTCATCGGCTTCCCTCCCGCAGCAGGGCATCGAGCGCCAGCAGCCGATCCAGCGGCGGCTGTTCCACCAGCACTCCCGGCACCGTCCCCCCCTCTGCGGCAAGGGCCTCGGCCCGGGGATCCGGGCCTGGCATCCCTCGCAGGAACACATAGACGAATCCGCCCAGGTTCTGCTCCGGCCTGTAGCCCGGCAGTCGCCAGCGCAGGTAGCGGTGCAGTGCCACCAGGTAGAGATGGGCCTGCAGGGGGTAGTGGCTGGCGGCCATCAGCTCCGCCATTGCCTGCTCTCCGTAGTGGGCCGGGCCGCAGGCCACGGGAGCGCCGGCGGCGTCCCGTTCCCCCAGCCAGTTGCTCTTCCAGTCGAGCACCCACCAGCGCGGGCCCTGGCGGAACACCAGATCGATCGAGCCCGTGAGAAAGCCCCGGCTGGCGATCTCCAGGCTCTCCAGGCGGGCGGCGTAGCCCGCCCCGAACCGGCCTTGCGGGTGGGCGCGGAAACAATGGGCCAGGGCGGCGCTGCGCACCTGCGGCGGGTCCTGGCGCTGCGCTGCGCCCCGCGGACCGCCCGGCCGGTTGGGCACCGCCAGGGGCAGGTCGAAGTTCATCTCGTTGAGCTGCTCCTGCGCGGCCAGCTCCACCAGGCGGAAGCTGGCGAGGGCCCCACCGAGCGGGGTGAACCGCAGACGCTCCAGCCCCAGTGCCAGCGGCTGCGCCAGCTCCGGGGCCAGACCGGCCCGTTCCAGCTCATGCCCGATCAGGCCCAGGGGACCGGGCTCCAGGGCGGACCGGCCGTAGTCGAGCCGCTCCAGGATCCGGTGCAGCGCCTCACCGGGCCCCGCGCCGCGGGGAAAGCCGGCCAGGGGCCCCTGGCGTTCCCAGCCTTCAGGACGCCTGCCCCCCTCTTCTCCGCCGCCGTCGGTGCCGGGCTTGACCTCGCCGGGGCTGACCTCCCCGCCCTCGTCGCCAGTGTCCCGCCCCTCCTCCCGGGCGGCGGGTGCGTCACTGCCGCCACCGTGCACCCAGCTGGAGTAGCTGCTGCGTCCCCAGCCGGTGTCCAGACGGTGACGGGGGAGGGGCCCGGCCTGCAGTTCGCCTTCGGGGGCCGGCGGCCGCCAGCGATCCCCGGCAGCGGGCAGGCGCTGCGGATCCAGCACCTGCAGGGGGAGGGAGGGGTCGCAGCGCAGCTCCCCGTCCGTCAGCAGCCAGGGGGCCAGGGGACTGGCGCTGTGGCGTTCGTCGTCACGCCAGCCCAGCACCAGCAGGTGGCGCGCCCGGGTGGCGGCCACATAGGCCAGGCGCTCGGCCTCCTGCGCCGCCGCCGCCTGGTCGGCCTGCGC
>JBATEO010000020.1:0-4901 GCA_049664045.1 Prochlorococcaceae cyanobacterium | reverse complement strand
GCTGCGACGGGCGCTGCGGCGCCTCGAGCCGGCCCAGCGGGAGCTGCTGGAGGGCCGCTGGATCGATGGCCTGAGCTGGCGGGAGCTGGCGGCGCTGCAGGGCTGCAGCGCCGTTGCCTGCCGGGAGCGGGCCCAGGCGCTGCTGGCGCAGCTGCAGGCCGAAGCCTGCGCTCACACCGCCGTCAGCCAGCCCCAGGCGACCATCGCCAGCGCTGCCGCCAGAGCGGTCTGAACGCCGTTCACCAGCTCATTGCTGAGCCAGGGGAAACGGCGCTGGGCGGTGGCGCCGATCACGCTCTCCAGCAGCGTGGCCCCCAGGCCCACCAGGGTGATCAGCAGGGCGGCGGAGAGGGCGGCCGGGGGGCCTGGCAGCAGGCCCAGCGCCAGGGCCAGCAGCACCATCACCACACTGCCCGCCAGGCTGGCGAGGGTGCCCTCCAGGCTCACCGCCCCCTCGGTGCCGGGCGGCACGGGCCGCAGGGTGGTGATCAGCACGGTGCGGCGCCCCCAGCGCTTGCCGATCTCGCTGCCGCAGGTGTCAGCCAGCTTGGCGGCGAAGCTCGCGGTGAAGCCCACCAGCAGCAGCGGCAGCCAGGCCGGCGGCGCCAGGGCGATCGCCATCGCCAGCAGGGCGCCGGTGGCGGCCGAGCCCCACACGTTCTCGGGCCCGCGGCGGCCCCCCCGGGCCTCGGCCAGTCCCTGGGCCTGCTTGCGGCGCAGGCCCAGGCGGGTGACGAGCGAGCCGAGCAGCAGGTAGCCCACCACCGCCAGCCAGCCGCGCAGACCCAGGCAGCCCCAGAGCACGGTGCCGAGGATGCCGGCATGCACCCAGCCGCCGGGGGTGAGCAGGGGGAGGCGCTGGGCCAGGGCGATCAGCACGCCATTGAGGGCCAGGGCGATCAGCCAGGCCAGCGGCTCCTGGGGCGCCGGCAGGGCCAGCGGACTGACCACAGCCAGGCCGGTGGCGGCGGGGAGGAGGGCGACGAAGGCGGGAGCCAAGGGCGACGGCCACGGCGGGCCGACCCAGTGTGTTGCACACCCCTAAGGGAGCCGCCGTTGCGGTGCTGTGACGGCGGATAATCGCCCCACGTGCCGGCAGCGCCGATGATCTTCAAGCGCAAGGACTCCTTCTTCCTCGACCTGAGCAAGCCCGCTGAACGGGCCCCGGAGAAGAGCGCCGGCAAGCCCGAGCCCAAGGCGGCCGGCAAGGCGCAACCCCCGGCTCCCGCGCCGGTGCAGGTGGCTGTGAAGGAACCGGTCCCCGCAGCCGCCGCTGCGCCCGCCGCCACCACTGCCCCTGCAGACACCACTGCCCCTGCCGCCGGCGGCAAGCCGGTGCTGACCACCGCCGAGGCGATCGCCGCCGAGCTGCGGGCGGCCCAGGAGGCGCGGCCGGCGCCCAGCCAGGTGACCTTCGCGCCGGAGTGCCTCAACCCGGCGAACGCGGTGCCCAGCCGCCGCCGCAAGGCCGGAGCCAACCTGGGAACCTTCAAGGCGATGGCGGACGAGATGTTCCGCAGCTGAGGCCGCGGCGCCAGGCGGCCAGCAGGGCCGCGGCGCCGACCGCGGCGGTGGAGGTGCGCAGGATCGTGGCCCCCAGGCTCACGGGCTGCCAGCCCGCCGCCAGGGCCACCTGCTCCTCGGCCGGGCTCCAGCCGCCTTCCGGCCCGATCGCCACCACCACGTCCTGCGGCAACGGCCCGGCGGTAGCGACCAGGCGCTGCTCGAGCGCGGGCAGAGCCTCACGGCGGGTGGTGGCCAGCAGACGCAGCACCGGGTGCTGGCTGTCCTGCGCTGCCGCGGTGGCCGGCGAGGCGAGGAACGCTTCGGCGGTCTGGACGGGATCGAGCCGCGGCAGCCAGAGGCGTTCGCACTGCTCGATGGCCTCACCCAGGATCGCCGCCTGCCGCTGAGGCCTGAGCGGGTCGCCGGCGGCGCTGCGGGCGGCGCGCAGCGGGGTGAGGTGGTCGATGCCCAGTTCGCAGGCCATGCGCAGCAGCACGTCGGCGTCCTGGCGGGGGAGGGCCACTGCCAGCCGCAGCCGGGGTGCAGGCGGCGGCTCGCTCTGCAGCGGCTGGCCGGGGGGCTGGTCGAGCAGGGCGCGGGCTGGCTGGCCGGCGGTATCGGGGGCCAGGGTGGCGGTCCAGAGGTGGCCGGCGCCATCGACGACAGCGAAGGCTTCGCCGGGGCGCAGCCGCAGCACCCGGCGCAGGTAGTGGGCCTCGGCCGGCTCCAGGGCCACCACCGCTGGACGCAGCGCTGCATCCAGCGCTGCGTCCAGCCGGCCGGGGGCCATCAGCAGCCGTCGCCACTCCCGCGCCACCGCCGCTCCGCTCAGCCCAGGGCCAGGGGGGCTTCCGGCTCCTCCTCGATCGGCCAGTCGTCGTTGAGGCCGCCGATCACCAGCTCCTCGATCTCCACCACGTCGTTGCCGAGCTGGCGGAGGGTGTTGATCAGCACGTCGAGGGCGACCGCGTCGCTGAGCCCCAGGTCCACCCAGCAGCGGGCCCAGCAGTCCTGGTATTCCACCGGGCCCATGTTGTGCATCAGCGCCCGCTGGACGTCGCCGGCGGCCTCGGAGTCGTAGGCCAGCCAGCTGAGCTCGCCGCCATCGGCCTCATGGGCCTGGAGGTTCTCGGCGTTGAAGCCGCCCAGCTTGCCGAGGAAGAACCAGCTGTCGAACGCGGTTTCCACATAACCCCGCTCCCCCTGGCCGGGGGGATGGGGAAAGCGCAGCCAGATCCAGCAGTTGAACGGATCGACGTCGCGGAAGCGCACCTCCATCGGCAGCAGCCACGGCAGGCACGGAGCCTACGATCCGCCCGTGGATCACCCGCCCGTCAATCCCGGCGGGGCAGGCTGAGGGGATGCTGGAACTGAGCGGCGTGCGCTACCAGCCGGCCACGGCAGCGCGGCCGGTGCTGGACGATGTGAACCTGCGGCTGGAGGAAGGACGGCTGGGGCTGGTGGCGGGCCCCAGCGGCGGCGGCAAGACCACCCTGCTGGAGGTGATCGGCGGGCTGGCCGAGCCGGAACGGGGCACGATCCGCTGGAACGGCGAAGTGCTCGGCGGCCGCCAGCGGCGCTGGCTGTGCGGACTGGTGTTCCAGTTTCCGGAACGCCATTTCCTCGGCCTCACGGTGGGCCAGGAGCTGCGGCTGGGACACCGGCGGCTGGAGGCCGAGCGGGTGGAGGGGGTGCTGGCGCGGGTGGGTCTGGGGCAGCTCTCGCTCCAGCAGCAGCCCGAGCGGCTCAGCGGCGGCCAGCAGCGACGGCTGGCGCTGGCGGTGCAGTTGCTGCGCGATCCGCGGGTGCTGCTGCTCGATGAACCCACCGCCGGGCTGGACTGGGCGGTGCGCGGCGAGGTGGTGGGGCTGCTGGGGGATCTGGCGAAGGAGCGGGCGGTGCTGGTGGTGACCCACGAGCCCGAGCTGTTCGCCGCCCTGAAGCCGGTGAGCTGGCGGCTGGAGGGTGGCCGGCTGAACGCCATGGGCGAGGAGGCGCTCCGTACCATGCCCGCAGCCGGGGGCCAGGGATGAGCGATCAGCTGCTGCGGGCCACTGCCGCCGGAGGCGGCATCCGCCTGGTGGCCGTCACCACCAGCGCGGCCAGCCGCGAGGCGGCGCGGCGGCACCGCCTGTCGTTCCTCACCACCGCCCTGCTGGGGCGGGCGATGACGGCGGGCCTGCTGCTGGCCAGCTCGATGAAGGTGGCCCACGGGCGGGTGAACCTGCGCATCGCCTCCGACGGCCCGCTGCGGGGGCTGATGGTGGACGCGGGCCGCGACGGCAGCGTGCGCGGCTACGTGGGCAACCCCGAGCTGGAGCTGGATCTGGTGGAGGAGGCCGACGGCAGCCACCACTTCGACTTCCGCACCGCCACCGGCACCGGCTACCTGCACGTGGTGCGGGATCTGGGCGAGGGCGAGCCCTACAGCTCCACGGTGGAGCTGGTGAGCGGCGGCATCGGCGACGACCTGGCCTCCTACCTGCTGCACTCGGAGCAGACGCCCTCGGCGGTGTTCGTGGGCGAGCAGATCGACAGCCATGGCATCCGCTGCAGCGGCGGGGTGCTGGTGCAGGTGCTGCCGAAGGCGGCGCGGGAGCCGGCCCTGGTGGCGCTGCTGGAGGAGCGCTGCCGGGAGGTGACGGGCTTCAGCCAGCGGCTGGCCGCCTGCGAGGGGCACCTGGAGACGCTGCTGGAGGGCATCTTCCCCGACCTCGATCCCCAGCCGCTGGACGCCGCCGGCAGGGTCGAGGCGGTGCGCTTCGCCTGTCCCTGCAGCCGCGGGCGCAGCCTGGGTGCCCTGAAGCTGCTGGGCCGCGACGAGCTCAGCAGCATGCTGGCGGAGGACGGCCAGGCCGAGCTCACCTGCCACTTCTGCAGCGAGGTGTACCGGGTGAACGCGGAGGAGCTGCGGGAGCTGATCGACGAGCTGGCGCCGGCGGGACGCTGAGGGGCGAAAGCCACCCTCGGCTCAGGCCACCAGCCCTCAGGCCACCAGGAGGGCGCCGAGCAGCAGCAGCAGCAGGGCCGGCAGGCTCTGCACCTGCAGGGCTGTGAGCGGCAGGCCGAGGGGCAGGCTGGCGGCCACGGCGCTGGCCAGCAGGCCGCCGAGCAGCAGGCCGGCGCTGAGCAGGCCGAAGCCCCAGCCCACGGCCGCCAGGAAGCGGCGGCGGCGGCGCTGCAGCACCACCACGCAGAGGCCGGTGCCGAGGGCGAGCAGCAGTTCGGCCGGGGCAGTGGGCACCAGCAGCAGCAGGCCCAGCAGGGCGCCGTAGCCACCCAGCGCAAGCAAGCGGTCGTTGCCCTCGGCCAGCGCCAGGGTGGGGGCGGTGATGGCGGGGGTGGCGACGCGGGGCAGGGCCACCTTGGGCAGGGCCGGCAGCGAGGGGCGCGGC
>JBATEO010000019.1:0-12038 GCA_049664045.1 Prochlorococcaceae cyanobacterium | reverse complement strand
GCACGGGCCGGTCCGGCCAGAGCCCCTGCAGCCGCGCCAGGCCGGACCGCTGCACCGGCAGGGGGGGCGCGTCCCACTTGGTGGAGCCCAGGGCCAGGGCCGCTGGCGCACCCAGCCGCCGCAGGCGCTGGGCGTCGGCGGCCGACTGGGCGAAACAGGCCTCGCAGCGCCCGTAGAGCCAGCGGCTGAACCAGGGCAGGCGGCGATGGCGCTGGTAGGAGCGCTCGCTGACGCGGGCATTGATCAGCACCAGATGCGGCATGGCATGCACCAGTTCCGGCCAGAGCTCCGCCTCCGCCAGCAGCCCGAGGTCGGGACGCCAGTGACGGCGGAACAGGGCCAGGGCCAGCCAGTGGTCGATCGGCGCGTACTGATGCAACACGCCCTGCGGCAGCAGGGACGGGGCAAGGCGGGCCGAGGTGCGGGTCACGGTGGTGACCAGCACGTCCGGCGGACGCCGCTGCGCCGCGGCGGCGTCCCTGGCCAGGGCCGCCAGCAGGGGCCGGAGGCTGGTGAGTTCACCCACGCTGGCCGCATGGATCCACACCAGCGGACCCGCGGGCCGGGGCTGGCTGGCAAACCCCAGTCGCTCGGCCAGGCGCCGGGGATCCTCCCGGCCGCGGCAGAGGCGCGCCAGCAGCAGCAGCAGCAGAGCCGGTGTGAGCAGCAGGCCCAGCAGGCGGTAGAGCAGCAGCGCCGGCCGCTGGAGACCCATCAGCGGTGTCCGGTGCCCAGCAACAGCGCCGCCTCCCGGCTGGTGGCTTCCAGGGCGGCTTCCAGGGCGGCGGCCTCACCCTCGCGCCCGCTCCGGTCACCGGTGCGGGGCAGATAGAGGGGCGCTCCCAGGGCCAGCACGGCATGTCCGAAGGGCAGAGGCAGCACGGAGCGGTCCCAGGAGCGCAGACGGCTGCAGCGCGTCAACGCCAGGCCCACGGGCACCACCGCGCAACCCGACTGGCGGGCCAGCTGCAGCACGCCCTGCTTCACCTGTCGGGCAGGCCCGCGGGGGCCGTCAGGGGTGATGCACACCGACTGGCCGCCGCGCAGCAGCTGCAGCAGACGCCGGTAGGCCGTCAGGCCGCCCCGTGTCGACGATCCCGGCACCAGATCCACCCCGCGCATGCGCGCCGCCACCCCCACGATGCGGGCGTCACGGTGGCTGCTCAGCAGCACCGCCACAGGCCGCCGGGCATGGATGCGCAGCAGCGGCATGAAGAACACATGGCAGTGCCAGAGGGCGTAGATCACTGGCACCCGCCGCTGAAGCAACAGAGTTTCGGCGGCGGGATCAACCCACACCCGGAGGCGCGAGGTGATCAGCACCAGCTGCCCGTAGGCATTGAGCAGGGCTCCCGCCAACCAGGAGAGAGCGGGATTCTGCAGCAGATTCCGCTTCTTCACGGGTTGCAGTCGAGGTGCAGTGCAGGGAGCACAGACAGCTCAAAACCCGGAAACGGCAATGCCATTTCCGGGCCTTGGTCCAGCGGCTGGGGTGATTGCTGGGGTGGTTTCAGCAGAGCGGTGACGGCTGCTGCGCCATCAAGGCCGGCTGTGGCGCTGGAAGCGCATGGCGCGGCAGCGGATTCAGGCGGAACCGACACCGGAGTAGGCGCCGTAGAAGAACAGGCCCACCACGAAGATCACAGCCATGCCGCCGGCGGTGGCGACAAGCCAGAGGGGCAGCACCCCTTCGGTCCAGCGGGAGCGCCAGGCAACGGCGGGGCGGCCGTCCGGGAGGCGATCGGGGATCCGGCCGTCAGGCAGGGTGGATTTCTTGCCGCTCATCGGGTGCGCTCCTGGAGGTCAGTTGAAGAAGTAGCTGGTGAACAGCACGCCGGTGACGAACACCAGCAGCAGCCCGAGGTAGAGGCTGGTGCGGTTGAGCTCGACCGGGAGATTGTTGGGATTGGAATTGCGTTGCAGACCCATGGCTTTCGGCTTCGGGGGATCAGCGGCGAATGAATTGCATCGCGGCCAGGGCACCCAGGAAGAACACTGTGGGGATGCCGAGGGCGTGAACCGACAGCCAGCGCACCGTGAAGATCGGGTAATTGCGCGGCGTGGTGGAGGTGGCGGATGACTGGGTCATGACGGTTATTTCAGGCGCAGGTCGAGCTGGCTCCTGCCCTCGTAGCGCTCACTGACCACGGGGGCCTTGGATTCCTGAACCTGGAAGTAGGCATCCGGGCGTGGCGTGCCGAAGGCGTCGTAGGCCAGGCCTGTGGACACGAACAGGAATCCGGCCAGGAAGATCGCGGGCAGCGTGACCGCGTGGATCACCCAGTAGCGGATGCTGGTGATGATTTCGAAGAATGGGCGTTCTCCGGTGGAGCCGGCAGCCATGGCGACGAGCGTTCAGCCTGTGGATCCTAGGCGCAGGGCCTGAAGGCACGGGAGGGGCACGCGGCCTTGGTTACAGAAGTTGGCGAGGGGGGATTGGTGTGGGTGGGGGCTCAGCCCACCCAGCGCAGCAGGGAGCCACGCTCCCCGAGCACGAAGCCCTTGCCGTCGTCGGTGAAGACGATGCGGGTGAAGTTGGAGGGCTGCCGCTCCCCCACCGGATCCCGGCGCCAGCTGGCGCCGCCGTCGTCACTCACCAGCAGGGTGCCGCTGCCGCCACCGGTCCAGACCGAGCCCCGGGGATCCCAGGCCAGATCGAGATAGCCGTAGCCGTTGGTGATCGGAATGATCGCCTTGCCCCAGGTCTCGGGATCGCCGGGATCGGGGGCGAAGCGCAGCTGGGCGCCGCGGGCCACCATCCACAGGGCACCGTCGGGCTGGAAGCCCATCGACTGCAGCCGCTGGCTGCTCATCCGCTGGTGCACCTGCCAGGTGGCCTGGCCCGGATCCCAGGTGGAGAAGAAGTTGCCCAGGCTGCTGACGCTCACGTAGCGGCCCTCCGGGCTGCGGCGCAGCTCCCGCACGGCTCCGGCGGCATCCTCCACCCGGGCCTGCCAGCTGTTGCCGCCGTCGCTGGTGTCGTAGATGGCGCCCACGTTGGTGGCCAGCTCGGCCCGGCCGCGGCCGAGGGCCGTGATCAGGTAGGGCTCCCCTGGGAGCTTGGTGTCCAGGAACAGGCGGCTCCAGTTCTGACCGCCGTCGGTGCTATGCAGCAGCAGCCCGGGCTGGCCGGCGATCCAGCCCTCCTGACCGTCGAAGTCGATGCTGATCAGGCGGAAGTTCTCCTCCTCGGGCAGGTCGAGGGCCCGCTCCTGCCAGCTGGCGCCACTGTCGTCGGTTTCCAGGATCAGCCGGTTGCTGCCCACCAGGAAGCCGTGACGTGCGTCGGAGAAGGCCACCGCCAGGGGATTCGACTTGGTGGCCAGGGGCACCGGCTGCCATGGACTCGAGTCGACCTGGGGCAGGCCGGTGGTGACGCAGCCACCGAGCCCCAGGCCGAGGCCGATCACCACCACCAGGCTGAGCAGGGGCGAGAGCAGCCGCCGCAGACGAACGGGATGCACGGGCTTCATCAGCGCAGGGAGTAGAGGGACAGGAAAAAGGCCACCGCCAGGGCGAAGCCACCGAAGATCAGCACATTCTTCTGGCCGGGGGTGAGCCGGTTCACGCCGAGCCCGTAGTTGAGGTTCTCCTCGAAGCCGCTGGGCTTGTTGCGGGGGCCGATGTCGAGGAAGGCGGTCTTGCGGCTGCGGCACACCGGGCAGCGGAAACCCGCCGGATCGAGATCCAGGAACGCCGTGCCGGGCTCGATGCCCACCTTGCGGATGCCCTCGGCGGGGTCGTAGACGAACCCGCAGCTGCGGCACTCGAAGCGGTGGCCGGCAGGGTCATCGGCCAGGGCGGTGGCGGTGTCGTCGCCGGCCGCGCCGGGAGGGGTGCTGCCTGAGAGCTGCTCGTCGGTCACCGGAATCGGGCGCGGCAGCGAAACTCTAGTTAGCGTCGTGGATGCCAGACTGCGCAGCAGCTTGGGCCCGCCCGATGTTCGTGCTCTCCGGCTACGACGCCTTTCTCGGCTTTCTGCTGATCTCGGCGGCCGTGCCCGTGCTGGCGATCGTGGCCAACAAGCTGCTGGCCCCGCGCAGCCGGGCCGGAGAACGCCAGCTCACCTATGAGTCCGGCATGGAGCCGATCGGCGGTGCCTGGATTCAGTTCAACATCCGCTATTACATGTTCGCGCTGGTCTTCGTGATCTTCGACGTGGAGACCGTGTTCCTGTATCCCTGGGCCGTCGCCTTCCACCGTCTGGGGCTGCTGGCCTTCATCGAGGCCCTGGTGTTCATCGCCATCCTGGTGGTGGCCCTGGCCTACGCCTGGCGCAAGGGCGCGCTGGAATGGAGCTGAGCCGCCGGCGCCGATGCTCCGCCGGCCGCGGCCCTCTCAGCCAGGAGCGCCCTCGGCGCACCTAGCCTGCCCGCAGCTTCCCGCTCCCTCCTCGCGGTCGCGCAGTCCGCACCCCGATCCGCAGCGTCGATGCCGATGACACCTCCCAGCCCACCCGCCAACGCCACCCTGGGCAGCCCCGCTGCGGAGGAGGCGCCGTCGATCCAGGCCCTCAGGGATCTGCGCGCCTCCAGCTGCGGCCCGGTGGGGGCGCCGACGGTCACCTCGGATCTCTCCGAGAACGTGATCCTCACCACCCTGGATGACATCCACAACTGGGCCCGGCTGAGCAGCCTCTGGCCGCTCCTCTACGGCACCGCCTGCTGCTTCATCGAGTTCGCCGCCCTGATCGGCTCCCGCTTCGACTTCGACCGCTTCGGCCTGGTGCCCCGCTCCAGCCCTCGCCAGGCCGATCTCATCATCGTGGCCGGCACCGTGACCATGAAGATGGCGCCAGCCCTGGTGCGGCTCTACGAGCAGATGCCGGAACCGAAGTATGTGATCGCCATGGGGGCCTGCACGATCACCGGCGGCATGTTCAGCGCCGACTCCACCACGGCTGTGCGTGGAGTCGACAAGCTGATCCCGGTGGACCTCTACCTGCCGGGCTGCCCACCGCGGCCGGAGGCGATCTTCGACGCCGTGATCAAGCTGCGCAAGAAGGTGGGCAACGAGGCCCTTGCCGAACGCGGCAACCTGCTGCCAACGCACCGCTATTGCACCATCCCACACCAGCTGGTGCCCACCGAGCCGATCGTGGACGGCCGCTACCTCCGCGCCGAGACCCAGCAGGCCGCCCTGGCCGCCGCCGCCGGCCTGCCCCTCGGCGTACTGGAGGCTGAGAGCCAGGCTGCGCTCGACTCGGGCGCCGCCGCCGCTGACGCCAACTCCCCGGCCTGATCCCATGCCTGAAGACACCACCCCCGTTCCGGCAGCCGGGTCCAAGCCCGCCCCCCGGGACGCAGCCGTCGCCGGTCCGGTGAGCCGCTGGCTGACCAGCCAGGGCTTCGAGCATCAGCTGCTGCCCCCCGACCACCTCGGGGTGGAGGTGATCGGCGTCGAGCCGGCCTTCCTGCCCCTGCTGGCCACCGCCCTGAAAGCCGACGGTTTCGACTATCTGCAGTGCCAGGGCGGCTACGACGAAGGGCCCGGCGGCCGCCTGGTGAGCTTCTACCACCTGGTGAAGCTCGGGTCCCTGGCCGATGCGAGCGTGGGCGTGAAGCACCTCGACGCCGAGGTGAAGCCCCAGGAGGTGCGGCTGAAGGTGTTCCTGGATCGCGACGGCGACCTCACCATTCCCACCCTCTACGGCCTGTTCCGGGGTGCCGACTGGCAGGAGCGCGAGACCTTCGACATGTTCGGCATCCGCTTCGAGGGCCATCCCCATCCCAAGCGCTTGCTGATGCCCGAGGACTGGAAGGGCTGGCCGCTGCGGAAGGACTACGTGCAGCCCGACTTCTACGAGATGCAGGACGCCTACTGATCGCCTTGCTGATCGTCCGCTGCTGCCGCGGAGGGTGACCAGGGCGGTGCATGGCGGCTCCTGGTGTTGCGGTAGAAGCGCATCACCGCGAGAGCCAGGCTGCGCGGGTCGTGACGCAGCGTGGCGGTGGGCCGACCACCGTGAAGCGGGGCTTCCATCACCGCATACCCATGACGGCGCAGACGACGGGAATCGCAGGTGACCGGCTCGGCCCCCTTGCGGCGGTAATGCACCAGCAGTTCCGTTTCCGGCAGGGCTTCCTGAGCCAGCACGGCGGTGAACAGGCGCCTCTCCACCCCGAGACTGGCCAGCTGGGCCTCGATGGCCCGCAGGTGCCCCTCCACATCCAGGCCGTCGGTTTCCCCCGGCTGGGTCATCAGATTGCAGATGTAGAGCCGCGGGGCCTTGCTGCGGGCGATGGCCTCCACCAGTTCCGGCACCAGCAGGTTGGGCAGCAGGGAGGTGTAGAGACTGCCGGGTCCGAGCACGATCAGGTCGGCGTGGGCAATGGCCTCGATCGCCCGGGGCAGGGCCGGGGGCCGCTCCGGCAGGCATCCCAGGCGCACGATCGGGCTGGGAGCGTGGCCGATCCGCGATTCACCTTCGATCCGCTCGCCGTTCTCGAGTTCGGCCCAGAGGCGCACGTCGGCGTTGGTGGCCGGCACCACCTGGCCCTGGACGGCCAGAACGCGGCTGCTGGCGGTGATGGCGGCCTCGAGGCTGCCGGTGATGGCGGTGAGGGCAGTGAGGAAGAGGTTGCCGAAGCTGTGCCCCTCCAGCCCGGTGCCGGCCGGGAAGCGGTACTGGAACAGGCGGGTGAGCAGCGGCTCCTCGCGGGCCAGGGCGGCCAGACAGTTGCGGATGTCGCCGGGGGGCTGCACCCCCAGCTCGCGGCGCAGCACACCGCTGCTGCCGCCGTCATCCGCCACGGTGACGATGGCGGTGAGGTTGGAGCTGTAGCGCTTGAGGCCGCTGAGCAGGGTGGAGAGGCCCGTGCCGCCGCCGATCGCCACGATGCTCGGGCCGCGGTTGAGCCGGCCCTGGGCCGCCAGCGCGTCCACCAGCAGGGTGTCGCGGTCGGGGGCCAGGGCCTTCTGGATCGTGCCGAAGCTGCGGCTCTGGCCCAGCCAGATCAGGCCGGCGCCGATCGCCAGCACCAGGGGGCCCGTGATCTCACGGGGCAGCACCCGGGTGATGGTCTGCAGCAGCCACTGGATGCCGGCCAGAGTCCAGTAGATCGGCTGCAGATCGGCCCACACGGCGGCCCCCAGCAGGGCGATCAGCAGGCCCAGTCCCGAGGTGAAAATCCACCGTTTCACCACCAGGCCGGGCTGGAGCCAGCGCACCGCCCGGCGGGAGCGGCTCACCAGATCGCGCTGACGCCGGTCGCCGCGGCCCACCCAGCTCGGCCGGGATCTGGATCGTCTCAGCCGGCGCGGTGGTGAAGGCGAGGCGGATGAAGACAAGGGTTGGCCGGGAGCAGGTTGGCCGGAAGCGGGTCGGCGGGAACAGGTGGCCAGCAAGGCAGGCCGGGTTGGCGAGACGGAACAGGCCTTGGCAGGAGAACTCTAGGGGGAGTCCCGGGCTGGGCATGGCCACTCCTGGCAGGATGGGTTGGCCTCGGGTCAACGCCCTGGACCAGCCGTCCACTCCCCAGGCCGAGCTCCGCGACGTGACGATGCAGTGGGGGGACAACCGCGTGCTCGACGCGGTGAACCTCAGCCTCGAGCAGGGCGAGCAGCTGGTGGTGGTGGGCCCGTCGGGATCGGGCAAGTCCACGATCCTGCGCTTGCTGGCCGGGCTGCTGCTGCCCAATCAGGGCACGGTGATGCTGCACGGAGAACAGCAGCGCTACCTGCGTCTCGATCAGCACCACCCGCCGGATGTGAGGCTGGTGTTCCAGAACCCGGCCCTGCTGGGCTCCCTGACGGTGGAGGAGAACGTGGGCTTCCTGCTCCACCGCTTCAGCCGGCTCAGCACGGCGGAGATCCGTGAGCAGGTGCGCCGGGCGCTGGAGGCCGTGGGGCTGGGCGGCATCGAGGACCGGATGCCCGGTGAACTCAGCGGCGGCATGCAGAAGCGTGTGAGCTTCGCCCGCGCCCTGATCCAGGACCCCAGCCAGCCGCCTGACCGCATGCCCCTGCTGCTGTTCGACGAGCCCACCGCGGGACTCGACCCCGTGGCCTGCACCCGCATCGAGGACCTGATCGTGCGCACCACGGAGCTGGCCGGTGCCAGCTCCGTGGTGGTGAGCCATGTGCACAGCACCATTGAACGCACCGCCGAGCGGGTTGTGCTGCTCTACGGCGGCCGCTTCCAGTGGCAGGGCGACCTGGAGAGCTACCGGCGCACGGACAATCCCTATGTGGTGCAGTTCCGCAGCGGTAGCCTCCAGGGGCCCATCCAGCCTGCGGAGACCTGATCGATGCGGCGCTCCGTGCGTGAGGCGATGGTGGGCTTCTCGCTGCTGGCGGCCATCACCAGCGCCGTCGGCCTGAGTCTGTGGCTGCGGGGCCTGTCGCTCACCCGGCAGTTCTGGACGGTGGAAGCACGGTTCGGCGAGGCCAGCGGCCTGGCGGTGCGCTCTCCGGTGGTGTTCCGCGGCGTGGTGGTGGGCAGTGTGCGCGCAGTGCAGATCGCACCGGACGCCGTGATCGCCCAGCTGGAGATCACCAACCCGTCGATCCGGCTGGCCCAGCCCACGGTGGCGGAGATCGGCCAGGTGTCCCTGCTGGGGGGGGAAGCCCAGGTGGTGCTGGTGAGCCAGGGTGAACCACTGCCAGCCGACGCTCCCAGTCCCCGCTCGCGCGACTGCGATCGGGCGCTCATGCTCTGCGACGGGGCCACCATCAGCGGCAGCCAGGGCGCCAGCCTGGCCAGTGTCACCACGATGCTGTACGAGCTGCTCAGCCAGGCCGATGAGCAGCAGCTGATGAGCAAGGTGGCGGGGGTGGCCACCAGTGTGCAGGCCACCGCGAAGCAGGCCGATGCCTTCCTGGCGGATGGCCGCGGCATGGTGAAGGACGGTACGGCCCTGATGCGCCAGGGTGAGTCGCTGGTGAACAGCCTGGAGGGTTCCGTGCAGGACGCACAGCCCACCATCGCCAACCTCAACGCCAGCTCCGCCCAGCTGCGCCAGCTGATGGCCCGGCTCGACGATCCCCAGATGGTGGCCGACCTGCAGCAGACGGTGGCGAACGCCGAGCGGCTCACGGCCCAGTGGCGGGCAGTGGGCGGTGATGTGCAGCTGCTCACCGCCGATCCGAACTTCATGAACGGGCTGCGCAGCGTGGCCGTGGGGCTGGGCGAGTTCTTCGAGGAGCTCTATCCCGCCCAGACCGACGCCGCACGGGAGCGGACCAAAGGTGAGGCGGGCCCAGAACCGAACGGGGAAACGGAGAATCCCGGCGCCAGATCCCCCGGCGAGCCAGGCAGCGGCGACAAAGGGGCCGCCAGGAGAGGCGGCGGCAGGGGCGGCTCCTCGGCGACCGGTACCACCGGTATCCCGGTGGTCACACCCCGCTGATCGCCTCCATAGCGATGGCGGCGATCGCCTGATCGCTCGCCTTGGGCAGCTGCACGTACTTGCCGCCGGCGGCCTCGGCCAGGTCCTTGCCCATGCCGCTGCCGATGAACTTGCGCTCAGTGTCGATCACCAGCAGCTTGATGCCCAGGGCCCGGTAGCGGCTGGCCACCTGCTTCACCTCCTCCTTCAGGTCCACCGGTTCTTCACCTTCGAGCTGGGGCTGACCCAGCGACCGGCTGAGGGGCACATTGCCGCGGCCGTCGGTGATCGCCACCACCACCACCTGGCCCAGATCGCCGGTGGCCAGGGCGTTGGCCCCCACCCGGGCCGCCTGGGAGAGGCCGTGGGCCAACGGTGAGCCGCCGCCGCAGGGCATCGATTCGAGGCGCCGGCGGGCGGCGGTGATCGAGCGGGTGGGTGGCAGCAGCACCTCGGCCTGCTCGCCGCGGAAGGGGATCAGGGCCACCTCGTCACGGTTCTCGTAGGCCTCGGTGAGCAGCCGGATCACAGCCCCCTTGGCGCTCTGCATGCGGTTGAGGGCCATCGAGCCGCTGGCGTCCACCAGGAAGATCACCAGGGCGCCGGCCTTGCGCTGCAGCTGCTTGGCCCGCAGGTCGCCGTCTTCCACCACCACCTTGCGGTGGGGTTCGCGCTCCCGGCGGGCCTTCTGATACGGCGCCGCCGCTCGCAGGGTCGCATCCACGGCGATGCGCTTCACCGGGCCGCGGGGCAGCATCGGCTTCACGTAGCGGCCACGTGAGTCGCTGAACACCACCGCCCGGCTGCCGCTGCCGCCCGTTTTGGCCTTTGCGGCGCCGAACAGCAGCAGGTCTGGGTCGATCGCCACGGCTTCCGGGTCGAGCAGAAACTCCTCGGGCACCTGGGGAGGCGGCTCATCCTCCGGGGTCTCGTCCTGGTCGTCGGGCTCGTCGGTGTCGTCTTCGGCGTCGTCGGGCTCCTGCTCGTGCTCCGGCGGCTCGGGCTCCTGTTCGTTCTCGGATGGCTGCTCGCTCTGAGGCGGCGGGGGCGGGGGTGGAGGTGGCGGCTCCATGGGCTGCTCCGGATCGGGCGGCGGGAGCTGCCGGGCGCGGGGGGCGATCACCAGACGCACCGCCACCTGGAGGTCGTCGGCCTCCACCCGGTCGCGGCCGCTCAGGGCCGCGTGGGCGCGGGCGACCCGCACCGCATAGAGCTCGCTGCGATGCCCCTCCACCCCGCCACGGATCGCCTCGTTCACCAGGTAGGCGATCTGCTCATGGCTGATCCGCACATCCGGCAGCCATTGGCGCGCCAGCAGCAGCTGGGTGGCCAGGGCGTCGCTGTCCTCCTGCCAGCGGGCCCGGAAGCGGTCGCCGGTTTCGGCGTGCTCGATGGCGGCGCGGCTGATCTCCACCCGCTGCTCCAGCTCCAGCACCTGGTTGGCCGAGAGGCAGATGGCGAAGCGATCGAGCAGGTGGTCGCGCACCGCCCCCTCCTCGGGGTTGAAGGTGGCGATCAACAGGCAGCGGCAGGGATGGCTCAGGCTCAGCCCCTCGCGCTCGATCCGGTTTTCACCGCAGCCCACCGCCGCCAGCAGCAGGTTGGTGATGTTGTCGTCGAGCAGGTTGAGCTCATCGACGTAGAGCACGCCCCGGTGCGCCTCGGCCAGCAGCCCCGGCTGGAACACCGCCTGGCCACTGGCCAACGAGGCGGTCACGTCCACCGAACCCACCAGCCGGTCTTCGGTGATGCCGAGGGGCACCTGCACGAACGGCGCCGGGATCACCTTGGTGGGCAGCAGGGCGCCCGGATCACGGCCGGTGGGATCCGCACCGAGCTCGGTGAGCCGGCGGCGGGTGGCCTCATCCCACTCCTCGGGGCGCTGGGGATCGATGTTCAGCCCGGCCGGCGCCGGCTGGCCGGGGGCCGGGGTGCCGCTCGCTGGAGTGCCCAGGTCGAGCACGTCGATCGGCGGCAGCAGGGCATGCAGCCCGCGCGCCAGCACCGACTTGCCGGTGCCGCGGCCGCCGGCGATCACAACTCCGCCCAGTGCCGGATCCACCGCCGCCAGCAGCAGGGCCAGTTTCAGGGTGCCGTGGCCGGTGATGGCCGCCAGGGGGAAGGCCCGGGCCGCGGCGCTGGAGGCCGCGCCGGAGCTGGCGGTTCCGCTTGCAACCATGGGGTGGTCCGGGCCCTGCGTCGTGCGCGCCAGTCTCGCTGATCAGGCCCAGGCAGCCTGGGCAGCCCCCCCCGCCGCCCTGGCGATCGCCCTGGGGGCCAACCTGCCCAGCCCTTCCGGGGAGCCGCTGGCCACCCTGCAGCTGGTGCGGCCGCGGCTGCAGGCGTTGCTGCTGAAGCTGGGCGCTGCGGGGCCCGCGTCGGTGCGCTGGTCGCCGCTGTTTCGCACAGCGCCGGTGGGCGGCCCGCCGGGCCAGCCCGACTATCTCAACGCCGCCGTGCTGCTGAGCCCGGTGAGGCCGGCGGAGGCCGGCGCGGCGCGGCGGCTGCTGGAGTCTCTGCAGGAACTGGAGCAGCGCTTTGCGCGCCAGCGGCGCCAGCACTGGGGGCCGCGCAGCCTCGACCTCGATCTGCTCTGGTGGGGCGACCTGCGCTGCCGCAGCACGGCCCTTGAGCTGCCCCACCCGCGGCTGCTGGAGCGCAGCTTCGTGCTGGCGCCGCTGGCGGCGATCGACGCCGGTCTGGTGCCGC
>JBATEO010000018.1:0-25739 GCA_049664045.1 Prochlorococcaceae cyanobacterium | reverse complement strand
GCGTTGGGCGCTGCGCGCCCGCGCCGGCCGCCGACGCAGCCATCGCAGCAGGAGTGGGGGTGTTGGCGGCTGGGGGCGTGGCACCTGGACCTGCAGGCGGCAGCCAGGCCAAGCGGGCCTCCCAGTGCACGCGACCCGCCCCCGGCGTGAGGCCCGCTGGACTGAGGCGCTGAGGCCGTGTTGCGCGCAACGCGCGCGCCCGGCCGAAGCCCTCAGCCCAGCGAGCCGAACAGCACCACCAGGGCGATGACGCCGCCGAACACGATCAGGGCATAGAACTGCGCCCGGCCGGTCTCGAAGTACTTGAGGCCCTCGCCGCTGCCCAGGGTCATCAGGCCGGTGAGGTTGACCACGCCATCCACCACCTTGGAGTCCACCTCCAGCACCGAGCGGGCCAGCTTGCGGCTGCCCTTCACGAACAGCCTGTCGTTGAGGTCATCGAGATACCACTTGTTTGCCAGGAAGGCGTTGATGGCCGGGTAGCGGCCTGCGAACAGGGCGGCCAGATCGAGCTTGTGCAGGGCATAGGCCAGCACCGCCACCGTGATGCCCGCCACTGAGATCGCCACCGAGGCGCCCGCCAGGGGCAGGAACTCGCCCCAGCTGAAGTGCTCCGCCATCTCGGCCGCCTCATGGGGATCGAGCAGGGCGGCGAAGCGGCTGTTCCAGGGGGTGCCGAGCAGTCCGATCAGCACCGAGGGCACCGCCAGCACCGCCAGGGGCAGAGCCATCTGCCAGCCGGATTCGTGCGGATGATCGGCATGGTGGCCATGGCCATGGCCATCGCCATGGTCGTCGTCGCCGCCTTTCCCGGCCGCGGCCAGCAGCTGAGCCGCCATGGCCTTGTCATTCCCCCGGAACTCCCCTTCGAAGGTGAGGAAATAGAGCCGGAACATGTAGAAGGCCGTCATGCCGGCGGTGATGAAGCCCATCGCCCACAGCAGCGGGAAGCTGTTGAAGGCCTGGCCGAGGATTTCATCCTTGCTCCAGAAGCCCGCCAGAGGGGGGATGCCGGCGATCGCCACGCAGCCGATCAGGAAGGTTGTGCTGGTCACCGGCATCCAGCGGCGCAGACCGCCCATCAGGCGCATGTCCTGCGCCAGCACCGGCTCGTGGCCCACCACCTCCTCCATGGCGTGGATCACCGAGCCGGAGCCCAGGAACAGCATCGCCTTGAAGAAGGCGTGGGTCACCAGGTGGAACATGCCCGCCACCGGGGCGCCACAGCCCATCGCCAGCATCATGTAGCCCAGCTGGCTCACGGTGCTGTAGGCCAGGCCCTTCTTGAGGTCCATCTGGGTGAGCGCGATCGAGGCTCCCAGGAACAGGGTGATCGTGCCGATCACGGCGATCGTGAGCTGCACGGCCGGGAAGGGCTCGTACACCGGCTGCAGCCGAGCCACCAGAAACACCCCCGCCGCCACCATCGTGGCGGCGTGGATCAGGGCCGAGATCGGCGTGGGGCCCTCCATCGCGTCGGGCAGCCACACATGCAGCGGGAACTGGGCCGACTTGGCCATCGGCCCCATGAACACCAGCAGGCAGAGGATCACGGCCACGCCGTTGCTCAGGCTCCCGCCAGCCACCGCCGTCTGCAGGCCGGCGCCGATCTCCTCGAAGCCGAAGCTGCCGGTGGCCCAGAACAGACCGAGGATGCCCAGGAGCAGGCCGAAGTCGCCCACCCGGTTCACCACGAAGGCCTTCTGGGCGGCGTTGGCGGCGCCGTCGCGGTCATACCAGAAGCCCACCAGCAGGTAGGAGCACATGCCCACCAGCTCCCAGAACACGTAGATCTCGAGCAGATTGGGGCTGATCACCAGGCCCAGCATCGAGCTGCTGAACAGGGCCAGGTAGGTGAAGAAACGCACATAGCCCTTGTCGTGGGCCATGTAGCCGTCGGAGTACACCATCACCAGCAGGGCGATGGTGGTCACCAGCGCCAGCATCACCGCCGCCAGGGGGTCGACGCGGAAGCCCATCTGCAGGTTGAAGCTGCCGGCGCTGGCCCAGTTGAACAGCACCTCGGTGGGTCCGGCTCCGGCCAGCTGCTGGGCCAGGATCGTGTAGCTGAGCACTGCGGCGGCGCCCACGCAGCTGATCAGCAGCCAGGCCACGGGCTTGCGCAGCCGGTTGATGGTGCGGTTGAAGCTGATCAGCCCGAGCCCCACCAGGCAGGCACCGGCCAGGGGCAACACCGGGATCAACCAGGCGAGTTCAGCGGCTGCAGGCATTCCGGCGCAGGCTCCCTGGGAGGCGGGCTGCCGGCGAGTGTAGGCAGCTCATGACAGCGCTCCCCGGGCCTGTGGGGGATCGCTGGTGCGGCACCCCCGTGTTCCGTTCAGCCCAGCCAGTGGGCCAGGCCTGTGCGCGAGAAGGCGGTGGCGCCCAGACCGATGAAGCGGTGCGCCCACCAGAACAGGCCCACGGCGATGGCGATACCCAGCTGGGCGGGCCGCAGGAATTCGGCCGCCACCAGCCGCTGCCGGCCGTCGAGCACGGCCCGGAAGGGGATCACCGAGGTGGTTGCGCGCAGCTCCTCGAAGGCGGCGCCGAAGCGGTTGCGCAGCCGCCGGTCGCCGTTCCACACCGCGAAGAGGTGGTGGGCGATCAGACCGAGACACGTGACGACCATGAAGCTGGTGCCGATCCAGAGCAGGTGGGTGGCGCACCAGAGCACCTGTCCCACCGCCTGCGGATGGCGGCTGATGCGGATGATGCCGGTGGCGTAGAGCCGCACCTGGGGTCTGAGCACGGCCGGGATCTCCAGCAGGTTGTAGGTGGCCGGGTAGAGGAACACGAAGCTGATGGCCGTGCCGGTCCACACCACCGGCACGATCCAGGGCTGGTCCTGCAGGTTCCAGAGGCGGATGCCGTCGTAGCGGTGGGCGAGGAAGTAGCCGATCACCACCACGGCGGCGGGAATGCTCAGGCCGGCGAAGATCAGCCGCCAGGCCCGCTCACCGATCCGGGCCACCGCCAGGTGGCGCAGCGAAGCGCCGCCGCTGTGCAGCAGTGCGAAGACCAGCAGCAACCCCAGCATCACCCAGCTGCTGTGGTGGCTGCCGCCCGGGGTGGTGACGCTGGCGATCACGGGCTGGAGGGGATTGTGAAGGGGCCGATTCTGGCCACAGGCCGTCCCCCCTAGAGTTCCGACTCCCTGCCGGCGCTGGCCTGCGGGCTCCCGGCCGAACCATGGCAGACCTGCCGTTCACCCTCGATCAGCTCCGCATCCTGCGGGCGATTGCCTCGGAGGGCAGCTTCAAGAAGGCGGCCGACAGCCTCTATGTCACCCAGCCGGCGGTGAGCCTGCAGATTCAGAACCTCGAGAAGCAGCTGAGCGTGTCGCTGTTTGACCGCGGCGGTCGCAAGGCCCAGCTCACCGAGGCCGGTCACCTGCTGCTCAGCTACTGCGACCGCATCCTCAGCCAGTGCCAGGAGGCCTGCCGTGCCCTCGACGACCTCCACAACCTGAGGGGGGGATCACTGGTGGTGGGCGCCAGCCAGACCACCGGCACCTATCTGATGCCGCGCATGATTGGCCTCTTCCGCCAGAAGTACCCCGATGTGGCGGTGCAGCTGCAGGTGCACAGCACCCGCCGCACGGGCTGGAGCGTGGCCAACGGCCAGATCGATCTGGCGATCATCGGCGGCGAGCTGCCCACTGAGCTCAACGAGTTGCTTCAGGTGGTGCCCTACGCGGTTGACGAGCTGGCCCTGGTGCTGCCCGTCAAGCACCCCCTGGCGAGACTGCCGGAGCTCACCAAGGAAGACCTCTACAGACTGGGCTTTGTCTGTCTCGACGCCCAGTCCACCACCCGCAAGATGGTGGACCAGCTGCTCGCCCGCTCCGGTCTGGAGGTGTCGCGGCTGAAGATCGAGATGGAGCTCAATTCCTTCGAGGCGATCAAGAACGCCGTGCAGTCGGGCCTGGGGGCGGCCTTCCTGCCGGTGGTGTCGATTGAGCGCGAACTGGCTGCCGGCTCCCTGCACCGGCCTCAGGTGGCCGATCTGATGGTGCGCCGCCAGCTCAAGCTCATCACCCACCCGGCCCGCTACTGCTCCCGCGCCGCCGACGCCTTCCGCCGCGAGGTGCTGCCGGTGTTCGCCAGCGCCGACAGCCCCCTGCGCCGCAATGGCCAGCAGGCTGTCCCCCAGCTGGCGGCCCCTGCTGCCGAGGCCACAGCAGGAGCTGGTGCCTCAGCCGTCTGACTGAGCCGATCAGAACTGGTTGGCCTCGGGCGTCACCCCGACGCTGTCGTCAGCGGTGCCACGGGTGATGAACTGGTTCTCGCGGATGTCGGTCTGATACACGCAGCGCACGATTGGCTGATCCTTTATCGAGCCGATGTAGGCGAAGGTGTTCATGCGCTGCTTGCACTGGCGCATCTGCTCAGCGGTCACCGCCCCCTGCTGCTGCAGGACGCTCCAGTTCTCTCGGCGGATCACGCAGCCGGGCCGGAGCGCCGGCTGCGTCACGAAGCTGGAGCTGGGGTTCATGGTGGTGTAGATCTCCACGTCCATCACGAAGGCGCTGGCGCCCCACTGCCGGCAGAACTCGGGATCCGGCACCGCCATGTCCAGCTGCTGGGAGCTGGCGATGTTGCCCTGGTTGCCCTGGGTGGTGCTGGAGAGGGCCGTGCCGATGCCGATGCCGAGCACCAGCACCCCGGCCAGCACGGCAATGGTGGCCATGTTGAACTGAGGCCCACCCGGCGCCGCACCTCCGCCACCGCCACCGGCTCCGGCAGGGCGGCGGGGCGGGCCCTCGCCCCTGGAGGGCGTCTCAGCCGCTGAGTAGCGATCCGATCGATAGGGATCTGCCGCGCGATCCTCCCCGTAGCGATCGCTGCGGAAGCGGGCCGACCCGTAGCGGTCAGGTCGCCCGCGCCCGGCGTCGTCGCGGGCAGGTTCGGAGCGGCTGCTGTAGCGAGTCACAGGGTTTCCGGGGTGCGGGGCAGGCCCATCGAGTAGTTGAGCACCCGGCAATCCGGGTTGTAGCGCAGCTCCCCGGCCTGCAGCAGCTGGCGGATCAGGCCCTCCAGCTCCGAGCCGATCCGGCGCAGGGTGTAGTCGTTCAGCAGATCGCCGGCCCGGGCCTCCACCAGCTCACGGAACCGCTGCTGCACCTTGGCCAGCGCCGCCTCCTCCCACAGGAACTCGTTGTCCGGATCCACGTCCAGGGTGAGCTGACCGAGGTCGGGCACCAGGTCGCCGTTCTCCACCCGGGCCGTGAACAGCCGCACATGGCGGGTGGTGGACTTCAGCAGGGTGGCTGCGGGGCTGGAGTCGGCCATGGGGGCTGGTGGCGGCTGGGGCGGCGGACGGCCTCGGGTTGGCGTCCGGAGCCTGAACTCTAGGAACCCCGCGGATCCCGGGTGCTGGCAGCCGGGGCGCATGGTTCCGATGCGCCACCTAGGGTTGCCCCTGGTTTTCAACCGTTGCTATGCGCGTCGCCATCGCCGGGGCCGGCCTGGCTGGCCTGGCCTGTGCCAAGTACCTCTGCGACGCCGGCCACACGCCGATCGTGGTGGAGGCCCGCGACGTGCTCGGTGGCAAGGTGGCGGCCTGGCAGGACGAGGACGGCGACTGGTACGAGACCGGTCTGCACATCTTCTTCGGGGCGTACCGCAACATGCGCCAGCTCTTCAGGGAGCTGGACATCGAGGACCGGCTGCAGTGGAAGAGCCACGCGATGATCTTCAACCAGAAGGAGACCCCCGGCACCTACAGCCGCTTCGACTTCCCCGACATCCCCGCTCCCTTCAACGGTGTGGCGGCGATCCTGGGCAACAACGACATGCTCACCTGGCCGGAGAAGATCGCCTTCGGCCTGGGCCTGGTGCCGGCGATGCTGCGCGGCCAGCAGTACGTGGAGGAGTGCGACCAATACTCCTGGACCGAGTGGCTGCGGCTGCACAACATCCCTGAGCGGGTGAACGACGAGGTGTTCATCGCCATGGCCAAGGCGCTGAACTTCATCGACCCCGATGAGATCTCCAGCACGGTGGTGCTCACCGCTCTCAACCGCTTCCTGCAGGAGGGCGACGGCTCGAAGATGGCCTTTCTCGACGGCAACCCGCCCCAGCGGCTCTGCCAGCCGATCGTGGACTACGTCATGGCCCGGGGCGGTGAGGTTCATCTGGATTCCCCCCTGCGGGAGATCGAGCTCAACGCCGACGGCACGGTGAGCGGCTTCCGCATCGGTGGCATCAAGGGCAGGGAGGGCCACACGCTCACGGCCGACGCCTACGTGAGTGCCCTGCCGGTGGACCCCTTCAAGAAGCTGATCCCCGAGCCCTGGAGGGGTCTCTCCTATTTCCAGAAGCTGGATGGCCTCAACGGCGTGCCGGTGATCAACATCCACCTCTGGTTCGACCGCAAGCTCACCGACATCGACCACCTGCTGTTCAGCCGCAGCCCGCTGCTGAGCGTGTATGCCGACATGAGCAACACCTGCCGGGAATACGAAGATCCCGAGCGCTCCATGCTGGAGCTGGTGTTCGCCCCGGCCAAGGACTGGATCGGCCGCTCCGATGACGAGATTGTCGCCGCCACCCTCGAGGAGCTCAAGCGTCTCTTCCCCCAGCACTTCACGGGCGAGGATCAGGCCCAGCTGCGCAAGGCGATCGTGGTCAAGACGCCCCTGTCGGTCTACAAGACCGTGCCCGGATGCCAGCAGCTGCGCCCGGATCAGACCTCTCCGATCGCCAACTTCTTCCTCGCCGGCGACTACACCATGCAGCGCTACCTGGCCTCGATGGAGGGGGCCGTGCTGAGCGGCAAGCAATGCGCCCAGGCCATCGAGGCCGCTGCCGGCGAGGGCCGCCTCACACCAGGCTGCATGGGCGAGGCGGCCGCCTCCCTCGCCTCGGTTTGACCGGCGGCATGGTGCTGGCCGACCGCGCCACCGGACGTCTGCCGCTGCCCACACTGGCGGAGGCCTTCGAGGCCTGCCGCCGAGAAACGGCCGAGTGGGCCAAGACCTTCTATCTCGGCACCCTGCTGATGCCACCGGCCAAGCGCCGGGCCATCTGGGCCATCTACGTCTGGTGCCGGCGCACCGACGAGCTGATGGACAGTCCGGAGGCCATGCAGCGTTCCACCGCCGAGCTGTCCGCCAGGCTCGATTCCTGGGAACAGCGCACCCGGGATCTGTTCCGGGGTGAGGTGCGCGACGGCCTGGATCTGGTGATGCGCGACACGATTGACCGCTTCCCCCAGCCCCTGCAGCCCTATCTGGACATGATCGAGGGCATGCGGATGGATCTCACCACCACCCGTTACGCCAGCTTCGAGGAGCTGCGGCTCTACTGCTACCGGGTGGCCGGCACGGTGGGCCTGATGACCCAGGAGGTGATGGGGCTCGACACCGCCTACACCAGCGCCCCCTGGAGCGCCTCCCCCGACACCTCCGAGGCGGCCGTGGCGCTGGGCATCGCCAACCAGCTCACCAACATCCTGCGGGATGTGGGCGAGGACCGTGGCCGGGGCCGGATCTACCTCCCCCAGGACGAGCTGGAGCGCTTCGACTACAGCGAGGAGCAGTTGCTGAACGGGGTGATCAACGACAACTGGCGGGCTCTGATGCGCTTCCAGCTCCAGCGGGCCCGCGAGTGGTTCGCCCGCTCCGAGGCTGGGGTGCGCTGGCTGGCGCCCGATGCCCGCTGGCCGGTATGGGCCTCGCTGCGGCTGTACCGCGGCATCCTCGATGTGATCGAGCGACACGACTACGACGTCTTCAACCGCCGGGCCTATGTGCCCCGACGGGGCAAGCTGCTCGATCTGCCGTGCTCCTTCCTGATCGCCCAGACCCGCTGACCGATCAGATCTCGCTGTCGTCCTCGCCGATCCAGCGCAGGAGGAGCGGATTCACGAGTTCCGGCGCCTCGTCGTGGGGGCAGTGGCCCACTCCGGGCAGCACCACCAGCTCCTGGATGCAGGCGTAGCGCCCGGCCCAGGCCCGGGCCTGGGCCGGGTCTTCCCAGGGATCGGCCTCTCCCCAGATCAGCCGCACCGGCACGACGGGATGACCCGCAGCGGCAGGCTCGCTCAGCTCAGCCAGGAGCGCGGGGGCGAGGTGGTCGTTGAACAGGTTCACGAATCCCCGGAAGCTCTCCACGGCACCGGCGTCAGTGCTGGGCTGGAACAGCAGGTCCACGAGCTCGTCATCCACGTGGGCACCACTGGGGTAGGCCCGGGCCAGCACCCGGCGGATCACGGCCGGCTGCGCCAGCAGACGGAACAGGGGCGTGAGCAGCCGCCGCTGTCGCACCAGGCTCTTCAGCAGGGGCCGGACCGGCTGCTGCCAGGCCGGCAGTTCCCCCAGACGCTTGTCATCGAGAGCGCGCTGGGCGCAGTCGATCAGCACCACCTGAGACGGGGGTGTCCCCCGCTCTTGCAGCAGACGGACGGCGGTGAGGGCCACCATGCCGCCGATGGAGTTGCCCACCAGATGCAGCCGGCATGGCCGCGAAGCGATCTGGAGAAGCTCAGCGGCAGCATCAGCCACCTGGGCGGCCCAGAGATCGAAGCAGTAGTGCACCGAGCCCGGTTGTCCGGGCTCACCGGCCAGGCGGGAGCGGGGTTTGTCACTGGCCCCGAAACCCAGCAGATCGATGGCGAGCACCTCGCACCTGGAGGCCAGGGCGGGCAGGGTGTGCCGCCAGTGCCCGGATGAAGCCCCGAAACCGTGGATCAGCAGCACCTTGTCGGCGCTGGCCGGATCACCGGCGCGGCGCAGACCGATGGCGTGGCCTTGCCATGACCACAGCAGTGACGGGGCCTGGATCAGGGAGATTCAGACAGCAGCCTTCTGGCTGTCGAGGAGCTGCTTCAGCTTGGCGAGTTCGCCGGCCCAGCGGGGATCGGGAGCCTCGCTGTCCACCTGATCGGCGTGAACCACCTTGGTTGCCGCCTGGCGCAGCGGGGTGGTCTGGCCGCGGCGCTCGCCGCTGCCGGCCGAGCGGCTGTCACGCCGTTCGGAGATCTCGATGCGCAGGCTGTTGCCGCCGAAATCCTTGCCGTTGAGCTGGGCGATCACGGCTTCGGCCAGCTTCTGATCGTCGACGTTGGCGAAGCCGAAGCCCCGGCAGACGCCGGTCTCGCGGTCGTTCACCGCCTTGAAGCGCACCCCTTCGCCCACGCCGGTGAACAGAGCCTCAAGCTCCTTGGCATCAAAGGATTGCGGCAGGTTGCCGACATAGAGACGAACGCTCATGGAATGGGAATCGGGAAAAGGGGGAAACTTCAGCGGGCGAGGACAGGAACCTCTCACCTCACGCCTTCGCACCATGCAGTTAACCACGGCGCTCACCTCCGCGGTCCATCCAGCCAGCGCCGTGCCGCCGTCAGGGTGGTCTCCTCGTCAGCAGTCCCCAGCCGACCGAAGGCCCGCTCCCGGGTGAGGTGCCGCAGCAGCGCCCCCAGATCCGGGCCGGGGGGCAGGTTCAACATCTCCCGCAGGCGGTCGCCGTCCAGGGGCGGGCGGGGGTGGAACAGGGGATCCTCGCGATCCCGCCAGTGGATCAGGGCGCGTCGGGCCCCCGCTGGCGGCAAAGCCAGCAGCAGCGCCGGCAGCGTCACCTCAAGATCACGGTGCAGGTCCAGCCGCTCGTCTTCCCTCAGTGCGCTGAGGTCCTGGCCCTCCGCGGCGGCCAGGTCGTCAAGGCGCTGCCACCAGCGGCGCAGCACCTCGCACTGCCGCTGCAGTCTTCGGCTGCCGTGCAGGGCCGCCACGGACTGCGAGGGCAGCAGAGCCGCAAGCCGGGCCAGCGGCAGGGCCGCCTCGGCCTCCTCCCCGTTGAGGCCGAGGCGCTCCGGGGCGTCGCGATCGAGTAGGGCCAGCCGGGACGCCGCGGCGGGATCGGCGCCCCAGGGGTTGAGCAGCCCCAGGCCCAGGGCCTCGGCCAGTCCCCGCTGCCCTTCGCCGGCGGCGGCCAGGCGCTGCAGTTCGCTCAGCACCCGCTCGCCCGCCACCGTGCCCAGCAGGGCGGCGAGGGCGCTGATCCAGGCCCGGGTGTGCGCTTCCAGCTCCAGCTGCAGCTCCCAGCGCAGCCGGATGCCGCGCAGCAGGCGCAGCGGATCGTCGCGCAGGTTGGCCTCCGACACCGCCACCAGCTGGCCGCGCCGCAGGGCCGCCAGGCCCCCGGTGGGATCGAGCAGGCGGCTGTCCGCCGCCAGTGGCAGGGCGATGGCATTGGCGCTGAAGTCACGCCTACCCAGGTCGTCGCCCAGCGCTTTGCCGTCCTGGCGGGCCAGGTCGATCGTCCAGCCCGACACCACCACCCGGGCGATGTCCCGCCCTGCATCGAGCACCACGCAGCTGCCGCCCAGTTGCCCTGCCAGACGCCTCCCGAGGGCGATGGCCCCCGCCGGCACCACCAGGTCCAGATCCGGACGTTCGGCCAGCCGGCCGAGCAGGGCGTCGCGCACGGCGCCCCCCACCAGGGCCGTGCCCTCCGGCAGCGCGCTGGGAGCGATCGGCCACGCCTGCGGCCTCAGGCACTGCCAGAGCCGGCGCTCCAGCTCGCCCTCGCTGCCCTCCAGCGTCACAATGGAGTCCTGGGGGTGCCGGGCCGGCATGTGCATCTGTGTGGATTGCCGTTGGGTCGACCGCTGCCAGGCCTATCACGCGGTCGAGCGTCAGCACGGCGCCGAGCACCTCAATCCCCGGCCCGACTTCCAACCCCGCGAACCGCGCATCCACGTTCAGGTGATGGACCTGCCAGGCGGGGGCGCAGGGGTGGAGTGGGATGTGCGCGGCTGTGGCAGTTTCCTGGCCGAGCCGGGGCGCTGGCGGCGTCTGCGGCCCGGCTCGGCCCTGCCCTCATGACGGGTTCAAGCCGCTGGCTGCTGGCGCTGCACAGCTCCACCGCCGAGCTGGGGGTGGGCCTGCGCTGCCTGGATGGTTCCCTGCCCGACCGGGTCGCCACCTTCGCACTGGGTCGGGCGCTCTCCAACCAGCTGCTGAGATGTGTGGAGGAGGTGCTGCCGGCTGAAGACTGGCCGGCGCTCGACCGGTTGGCGGTGGCCACCGGTCCGGGGGGGTTCACCGGCACCCGGCTCACCGTGGTGCTCGCCCGCACCCTGGCCCAGCAGCTGCGGCTGCCCCTGGACGGGGTGAGCAGCTTTCTGCTGGCGGCCCGCCGTCTGGCTCTCCCCGGTCCCACGTGGCTGGTGCACGAGCTGCCCCGACGCGGGCTGGTGGCGGGTCTTTACGCACCCGCTGCCGACGGCGCCGGGATGGTGGAACATCGGCAGCCCCGTCTCTACGCCGATTCCGCTGCCCTGGCCGCCCTCGATCCGGCCCCCCAGCACCCGGCTGCCGTGGCCGTGGCCGAGGATGTGGGCGAGCTGCTGGCGCTGGCCCACCAGGCCCATCGAGCCGGCCGGGTGTCTCCGTGGCAGTCGGTGCTGCCGGCCTATCCCACATCACCGGTGGGGGCCAGCTGATGCAGGCTCCCCCGCCTGCTGCGCCGGACCCCCGCCGGAGGCTCCCGCTGTCCCGGCGGCGGCGCACCACACCGGTGAGGCCCGCCACGCCCCGACGCCGTCCCCCTCCGGCCCCGGTGCGCCGACACCGCCCGCCGTGGCGGGGCTCCCTGCTGATGCTGCTGGCGGGATCTCTGGTGTGGCTGTCGCGGGGCTGGTGGTGGCCCACGCCTCCGCCTCCCCAGGTGATCCTGGTGCTCGGGGGCGATCTGGAGCGTGAGCGGCATGCCGCGGAGATCGCCAGCGAGCGGGGCCTGCCGGTGGTGGTGAGTGGCGGCAGCAATCCGGAGTACGCGCAGTGGCTGTTCGAGCAGCGCCAGGGTCTGCCGAGCCACCAGGTGACGCTTGATTACCGCGCCACCGACACGCTCACGAACTTCACCTCCCTGGTGGACGACCTCCGCCAGGCCCGCGTGCGCCATGCCCTGCTGGTCACCAGCAGCGACCACATGGACCGCGCCCTGCTGGTGGGCCGCATCGTCGCCGGCAGCCGCGGCATCCATCTCACCCCGGAGCCGGTGGACTGTGGCGACCAGTGCCTGCCGGAAGGGCGCCGCAAGGTGTGGGGTGACGGCCTGCGGGCCGCGCTCTGGGTGGTCAGCGGTCGGGATCTGCGCCAGTGGGCGGCAGAGCATCTGGAACCCGGGCGCTGGACAGACCGGCTGCGCCGATCGGACCCTGGTCGAGCAGGCCGTTGATCTGCCGCTGACAGGCGGCCGTGCAGGCGTCGAGATCATCCCGCCGCCGCGATGGCGGCGGCGGGATCAGGGCGCCGATGCGCACGTGCACCGGCACCAGCCGCGGCCAGCGCTGGCCCCGCCCCAGGGCCCGGTGGCTGTTGAGGATGGCCACCGGCAGAAGGGGAGCGCCGGTGCGCGCGGCCAGTAGGGCCGCCCCGGGCCGGGGTTGGTTGACACGGCCATCCCTCTGCCGGCTGCCGTCGATGAACACGCCCACGGCCCATCCGGCCAGGAGCCGGTCGCTGGCGGTGCGGATGGCCTCGCGGTCGCTGCCGCCACGGGTGACGGGGTAGGCGCCGCAGGCGTGGATGATCCGCCCCAGCAGGGGCACCCGGAACAACTCGGCTTTGGCCATGTACGCCACCGGCCGCCCCACGGCATGGCCCAGCAGCGGTGGATCGAGGTGCGAGCCATGATTCGCCACCACCACCACGGGCCCCTGCCGCGGCACGTGCTCGCGACCGCTGATGCGACCGCGCAGCAGCTGGAACACCGGGAACACCAGCAGGTAGCGGACCAGCCTGAAGGGCAGGTTGGGCCCGGGGCTGAAGACCAGCGCCTGCTGCTGAGCTGCGATGGGCTGCAGGCTGCCGCCGCTCATGCGCCCAGGTCTGCGGCGGTGGCGATGCCGGCGGTGCTGATCCCCGCGCAGCTGCGCTTGATCAGGCCGCTGAGCACCGTGCCGGGGCCGATCTCCACGGCGGTGTCGATCCCCGCGGCCGCCAGCGCGTCCATGGTCTCGCGCCAGCGCACCCCTGTGGTCATCTGCCTCCGCAGGCGATCCTTCAGGGCTGCGCCGCTGGTTTCCGGGGTGGGGTCGGTGTTGCTCAGAACCGGCACGCTGGCGTCGGCGAAAGCAATCGCCTCCAGGTCCGCCGCGAAGGCCGCTGCGGCCCCAGCCATGAACGGGGAGTGGAACGCCCCGCTCACCGCCAGGGGCACGGCCCGCTTGCAGCGCAGAGTGCCGCTCACCTGCGCCACGGCGTCCGGGGTGCCGGAGAGCACCACCTGGGCGCTGCTGTTGTCATTGGCGATCACCACGCCGTCGGTGGCGGCCACGAGGTTCTCCATCTCGGCCCGGTCGAAGCCCATCACCGCCGTCATGGCCCCTCCGCCGGCCGCCGCCATCAGCTCACTGCGGCGGCGCACCAGGGCCAGGCCGGTGTCGGCGTCGAAGACGCCGGCGGCGTAGAGGGCCACCAGCTCCCCGAGGCTGTGGCCGGCCACCAGGTCGGGGCGCCGACCCTGGGCGAGCAGTGCATCCACCAGCAGGCTCTCAACCACGAACAGGGCCGGCTGGGTGTTGCGGGTGTCGTTGAGATCGACCGGCTCGCCACTGCCGCCACTGCCCTCGCCGCCGCTGTCCTCGCTGCCAGTGCCCTCGCCTCCGCTGCAGATGGCCAGCAGATCGCGGCCGAGCAGGCTGGAGGCCTGGGCGAAGCGCTCCCGCGCTCCCGGCAGCTCGATCACGCCATCCGCCATGCCCACCTTCTGGGACCCCTGGCCAGGAAACACCCAGGCAATTGCCATGCCGTCTCTGCCGCTCAAATCGGCCAGGAGGTTAGGCCTCAGGCCGGAGGACCCTGCCAGCGCAGCAGGGCGGCGCCCCAGCTCAGGCCAGCCCCGAAACCGCTGCTGGCGAGCAGATGTCCGGGCAGCACCCGCCCTTCCCGGACCGCCTCGTCCAGCATCAGCGGAATGGTGGCCGCCGAGGTGTTGCCGTAATGGGCCAGGTTGCTGAGCACCCGCTCGCCGGGTACCGCGAAGCGTTCCGCCACGGCGTCGAGGATGCGCTGGTTGGCCTGATGCAGCAGCAGCCAATCGAGCTGGGCGGCTTCGACCCCGGTGCTCTCCAGCAGCTCCTGCAGGATCGCCGGCACCTCGCGGACGGCGAATTTGTACACCTCCTGGCCGTTCATGTGGATGGGGGCGAAACCACCCCTCTGCGTCGAGAGTTCTCCCAGCAGCGCGTCGCGGGCGTCGGTCTGGGCGAGTGTGAGACAGGCGTTGCGGCTGCCATCGGAGCGCATGCGAAAGCCCAGCAGGCCCGTGTCTCCTGCGGCGCAGGCCTCCACCGCCACGGCGGCGGCTCCATCCCCGAACAGCACGCAGGTGCGCCGGTCGTCCCAGTCCACCCAGCGGCTGAGCTGATCGGCGCCGATCACCACCGCCCGCCGCACGGCACCGCTGGCGATGTACTGGCCGGCGGTGATCAGGGCGAACAGAAAGCCGCTGCAGGCCGCGGTGAGGTCGAAGGCCACCGCGCTTGTGGCCCCCAGCGCCGCCTGGACCCGGGGTGCGGTGCCGAAGAGATCGTCCGGGCTGGAGGTGGCCAGCAGGATCAGGTCCACGTCCTGGGGGCGCCAGCCAGCATGCTCCAGGGCCTGGCGGGCGGCCTGGCTGGCGAGCACCGTGAGCGGTTCATCGGGGCCGGAGACCCGCCGGGCACCGATCCCGGTGCGTGAGCGGATCCAGTCATCGCTGGTGTCGACCCGCCGGCTGAGGTCCTCATTGCTGATGCTCACGGCCGGCAGAGCGCTGCCGCAGCCAACCAGGGCCATGCCGGGAGCGGGGTTGGTGCCGGCCCCATCCGCGGGGCCTGTGAGGCTGAGGGACACGCCGTTGGGCACGCAGCTGGCCCGGAGTCGGCCTCAGTCAACCACAGGCGATCACGCCGCCCGCGGGGCTGCTCTGGCCACTGAGGGCGTGCAGATCCTCCATCACTCCGTGGTTTGCGGCGGAGTGGGCCAGCCGCAGCGCACTGAGCACGGAGAGCGCCTTGCTGCTGCCGTGGCCGATCACGCAGACCCCGTCCACGCCCAGCAGCAGGGCGCCACCGTGCTCGGCATGGTCGAGCCGTTTCTTGATGCGGCGCAGGTTGTTGATCAGGAACGCCGAGCCCACCTTGCCCCTGCGGCCGCGGGGCAGCTCCACCTTGATCACATCCAGCAGCACGCTGCCCACGCTCTCCAGGAACTTCAGCAGCACATTGCCGGTGTAGCCGTCACACACCACCACGTCGAAGTTCCCGGAGAGGATGTCGCGCCCCTCGCAGTTGCCGGCGAACAGGAAGCGCCGTTCGGCGGCCAGCAGCGGGTAGGTGCGCTGGCAGAGGTCGTTGCCCTTGCACTCCTCTTCGCCGATGTTCACCAGGCCGATGCGCGGCCTGGACACCTGCAGCACATCACGGCTGTAGATGTTGCCCAGCAGCGCGAACTGGTGCAGCCACTCGGGCTTGCAGTCCATGTTGGCGCCCACATCCAGCACCAGCACCTGCTGCTCCGGATCGCGGGTGGGGAACAGGGCGCCGATGGCCGGGCGGTCGATGCCCTTCAGCCGGCCCAGCCGGAAGATCGCCGAGGCCATCACCGCCCCGGAGTTGCCGGCGGAATACACCGCGGTGGCCTGGCCCTGCTTCACCAGGTCCATGGCCAGGTTGATGCTGGCGTCGCGCTTGCGCCGCACCACCGTCGCCTCCTCGTCCATCCCCACCGAGAGACCGCTGGGCACGAGCTGGATCCAGCCGCGGGCGATGGCGTGATCGAGCTGTTCCTGCAGCTCCAGCTCCGCCACGGCGGCCCGCAGCCGTTCGGGTTCCGCCACGAAGCGCACCCGCAGCGGCAGCCGCTCCACCGCCTGCAGGCAGCCCTCCAGGATCGGGCCGGGGGCGTGATCGCCGCCCATGCCGTCCACGGCCACCCAGAGGCGGTCGGCATCGTTGATCGGGGCGTTCTCGTCCGGCCCGCCGAGCCCGCGCTGGAGGCGCCGCAGGGGATCGAACACCAGGGGCTGCAGCACGGTGTGGGCGGCGCTGGTGGCCGCACCGGCCATCGAACCGGCCCCGGACACCGCCGCTCCCGCGACGGAGCCGGCGACACTGCCCGCCGTGTTGGCCGCGGAGGCGGCGGTGCCCACCAGGGTGGTGACGGCGGCGTTGCGGCGATACCAGATCACCAGCCGCCGGATCGTGCGGTGAGGCTTGGCGCGCCTGTCAGGCTCCTTCGGAGGCAACGGGGTCAACGATGCGTTGGAACAGATAGCCGGTGCCCCGCGCCGTGAGGATCAGCTCGGGATTGGCCGGATCATCCTCCAGTTTGGAGCGCAGCCGGGAGATGTGGACGTCCACCACCCGCGTGTCCACGTGACGTTCCGGGGTGTAGCCCCACACCTCCTTGAGGATCTCGCCGCGGCTGAATGGCTCGCCGCTGCGGCTCACCAGCAGTTCCAGCAGGCTGAACTCCATGCCCGTGAGCCGGATGCGCTCGTCGCCCCGGTACACCTGGCGCTTGTTGGTGTCGATGCGCAGGTCGGCGATGCTGATCACCCCCGAGTTGGGGATGCCGGCTCCGCTCTCCTTCTCCACCCGCCGCAGCACGCAGCGGATGCGCGCCTCCAGCTCCTTGGGGCTGAAGGGCTTCACCACGTAGTCGTCGGCGCCGAGCTCCAGGCCGGTGATGCGGTCGGCCACGTCACCCAGGGCGGTGAGCATCACGATCGGCACGTCCGATTCCTTCCGCAGCTCCTGGCAGACCCCATAGCCATCGAGCTTGGGCATCATCACGTCGAGCACCACCAGATCGGGGTGGCTGCTGCGGAACACCTCCAGGGCTTCCTGGCCATCGCAGGCCGTCACCACCTGGTAACCGATCATCGAAAGCCGGGTCTCGAGGATCCGGCGGATGCTGGCCTCGTCGTCGACGACCAGGATCGTCTCCTTCTCTTTGCTGGGGCTTGGGATGGTGGCCGTCATGCCGCCGTGGGCTCTACATCAGGCGGCCTCTACTGAAAAGGTCGGAGGGCTCAGGATTCATGCAACGCCACCTTTCTTCATAGTCATCGGCCGCCGCCGGCCCCATCCATCCGTCGCTCCCGCCGTCAGCCCTTGGCCAAGCCTGTCACCGTCTACGTCTGCAGCGCCTGCGGCGCCCAGACCCGCCAGTTCTTCGGCCGCTGCAGCAGCTGCGGCAGCTGGAACACCCTGGTGGAGCAGCTGCAGGCGGCGCCGGCCGTCGACGCCCGCCGGCGCCGGCCGGTGCGCCCGGAGTACGGCTCCGTCCCCAGGGCCCGCCGCTCCGAGCCGATCCAGGCCGTGGGCGAGCGGCCGCTGCAGCGGCTGGGCAGCGGCTACGGCGAGCTCGACCGGGTGCTGGGCGGCGGCCTTGTGCCCGGCTCGCTGGTGCTGCTGGGCGGCGACCCCGGCATCGGCAAGAGCACCCTGCTGCTGCAGAGCGCCAGGGCCATGGCCGGCAGGGCCTCCGTGCTCTACGTGAGCGCCGAGGAGTCGGCCCAGCAGGTGAAGCTGCGCTGGCGGCGGCTGGCCCGCATGGAAGAGCCTGACGGCGCCGGCGAGCCCGCCGCGGCAGGGGCTGAGGCGGCCGGCGACTTCCAGCTGCTGGCCGAAACTGACCTGGAGCTGGTGCTGCAGGAGCTGGAGGCCCTGCGGCCGGCGGTGGCGATCATCGACAGCATCCAGGCCTTGCACGACGCCGAGCTGGCCAGCGCGCCGGGCTCGGTGGCCCAGGTGCGCGAGTGCGCCGCCGCCCTGGCCCGCATCGCCAAGCGCCAGGACACGGCCCTGCTGCTGGTGGGCCACGTGACCAAGGAGGGCATGCTCGCCGGGCCCAAGGTGCTCGAGCACCTGGTGGACGCGGTGCTCACCTTCGAGGGCGACCGCTTCGCCAGCCACCGGCTGCTGCGGGCCGTCAAGAACCGCTTCGGCGCCACCCATGAACTGGGGGTGTTCGAGATGCGCGACCGGGGCCTGGCGGAGGTGAGCAACCCCAGCGAGCTGTTCCTGGGCGGCAGCGAGCCCAGCAGCGGCACCGCCACGATCGTGGCCTGCGAGGGCACCCGGCCCCTGGTGGTGGAGCTGCAGGCGCTGGTGAGCACCACCAGCTATGCAAGTCCTCGCCGCAGCGCCACCGGCATCGCCGTGAACCGCCTGCACCAGATCCTGGCGGTGCTGGAGAAGCACCTGGGCCTGCCGCTCTCGCGCTTCGACTGCTACCTGGCCGTGGCGGGCGGCCTGGAGGTGGAGGAGCCGGCGGCGGACCTGGGGGTGGCCGCGGCGGTGGTGGCCAGCTTCCGGGATCTCACCCTGCCTCCCGGCACGGTGCTGGTGGGCGAGCTGGGCCTGGGCGGCCAGCTGCGACCGGTGGGCCAGCTGGAGCTGCGCCTGCAGGAGGCGGCCCGGCTGGGCTTCACCCGCGCCGTGGTGCCCAGGGGCACGGGGCTGGCCAAGGCTGCCGCGGGTCTGGGGCTGCAGCTGCACGAAGCCGGCACGGTGGCCGAGGCCCTGGTGGCGGCCCTGGGGGTGAACCCGGCGGACGATCGGGCCTGAGCCCCCGCAAGCAGCCGTTGGAAGCAACCCTCAGAAGTACACGTCCACGCTTCCGCGGCCGCTGGTCTTCAGCCAGTTCTGGGCCTCGATGTAATTGTTGGGGGCGAGGCGGATGGCCTTGCTCCAGAAGTCGGCGGCCTGGTCGTACTGCCGGTCGGCCTCGTCGGCGTCGCCCTGCTCCTCGGCGATCGAGCCCAGGTGGTGGTGGATCACCGCCATGTTGTTGAGCGCCTGCGGCATCTTGCTGTTGAGGTCCAGGGCCTGGCCGTAGTAGTCGAGGGCCTTGGCGTGCTCGCCGTTGGAGGCGAACACCAGGGCCATGTTGTAGAGGATGAAGGCCCTGTCGTTGGGGTCGTCCTCGAGCGTCAGGGCCTCCTGGTAGTTCTCCAGCGCCTCGGCGTACTCGCCGTCGGCCTGGGCGCTCATGCCGTCGCGGTAGTAGGCGAAGGCCTCCTTGGCCCGCCGGTTGGTGGGCAGCACCTTGAGGATCAGGTCGGCCATCACCGTGAAGCTCTTGTCGATGAAGTTGTCGTTGCGTTGGGAGCGGGGCACCGGCGGAAGGGGGAGCTTCGGGCTGGCCAGTCTGGCCGATCTGCCTAGCGTGAAGCCCATGCCCGGCTGATCGGCCCGATGTCTGTCTCGCCTGTCGCCCCGTCGGCTGAGGTGCCCGATGCTCCAGATGGGGGACCACTCCCCCAGGAACCCCCGGCACAGGAACCCCTGCCGCTTGAACCTCTGCCGCTGGAAGTCCTCCTGCTTGAACCCCTGCTGCTTGAAATCGACGGCATGAAGTGCGCCGGCTGCGTGCGGGCGGTGGAGCGGCGGTTGCTGGAGCAGCCCGGCGTGCGTCAGGTCAGTGTGAATCTGCTCACCCGCACCGCCTGGGTGGATCTGGACCCGGCCCTGGCGGCGGTGGCGCCCGAGCAGCGCAGCCGGCCCCTGGAACAGGCCCTGGCGGGCATGGGCTACACCGCCCGTCCCCGCCACAGCGAGACGCAGCTGCCCAGCCTGCGCGAGCGCCAGCAGCGGCGCAGCTGGTGGCAGCTCTGGCGCCGCCTGGTCGTGGCCATGCTGCTGCTGACGGTGTCGGCCCTCGGCCATTTCGGCCTGGTGGCGCCCACCCTCTGGCGTGGGCCCTGGGGACTGGTGCTCACGGCGGAGTGGTTTCACGCCCTGGTGGCCACCGCCGCCCTGCTGGGGCCGGGCCGCGCGATCCTGCTGAACGGTGCCCGCTCGGCCTTGGCCGGCCTGCCCAGCATGGACACCCTGGTGGGCCTGGGGGTAGGCAGCGCCTACATGGCCAGCCTGGTGGGGCTGCTGTGGCCACAGACGGGTTGGCCCTGCTTCTTCAACGAGCCGGTGATGCTGCTGGGTTTCGTGCTGCTGGGGCGTTTCCTGGAGGAGCGGGCGCGCCAGCGCACCGGCCGGGCCCTGGAGCAGCTGGCCGAGCTCCAGCCCGACACCGCCCTGCTGCTGGTGGGTGATGGCTCGCCGCGTCCGGTGCGGGTGGGTGGCCTGCGCCCAGGCGACAGGGTTCGTCTGCTACCGGGCGACCGGGTGCCGGTGGACGGTCTGGTGCTGGAGGGGCAGTCGGTGGTTGATGTGTCGGCTCTCACCGGGGAGCCCCTGCCACTGCAGGCTGCCGCGGGCATCGAGCTGGCCGCCGGCAGCCTCAACCTGGAGGCGCCGCTGCTGCTCGAGGTGCAGCGCGGCGGCGCTGACAGCGCCGTGGCCCGGATCATCCATCTGGTGGAGCAGGCCCAGAGCCGCAAGGCGCCGATCCAGGGTCTCACCGATCGGGTGGCGGGGCGCTTCACGCTTGTGGTTCTGGGCCTGGCCGTGGCCACGTTCCTGTTCTGGTGGCTGTGGGGCACCTCCCTCTGGCCCCATGTGCTGGAGCTGCATCACCAAGGCAGTGCCCACGCCGGCCATGGGGTGTTGGGGCTGTCGGCCGACACGCCCTTCAGCCTGGCGCTGCAGCTGGCGATCGCCGTGCTGGTGGTGGCCTGCCCCTGCGCCCTGGGCCTGGCCACCCCCACGGTGATCACGGTGAGTTCGGGACTTGCGGCCCGTTCCGGCCTGCTGTTCCGCGGTGGTGACGCGATTGAGATGGCCTCTCGGCTGCAGGCGGTGCTGTTCGACAAGACCGGCACCCTCACCGTGGGGCGGCCGATGGTCACAGCCGCCGAACCCGCTCCGGGAGTGTCGGTGGAGCAGCTGCTGCAGGTGGCCGCCAGCCTCGAGGCCAGCACCCGCCACCCCCTGGCCCATGCCCTGCTGCAGGAGGCCGCAGTTCACCGGCTCACGGTGCTCGACACGAGCGACTGCAGCACCTTGGCCGGCGCCGGCCTGACCGGCACCGTGGCCGGGCAGCCCTGCCGGGTGGGCCGGCTCAGCTGGGTGGCGCCTGGCGCCGGCGCCCACTGGCAGGACCGCCAGGCAGCCCTGGAAGCAGAAGGCGCCTCGGTGCTGGCGGCCTCCAGGGCCGGCCGCCTGCTCGGTCTGGTGGCGGTGCAGGATGCACCCCGCCCGGACGCCGCCGGGGTGATCGCCAGCCTGCGTGAGCTGGGTTTCCAGCTCGGCCTGCTCAGCGGTGATCGACGCGAGCCTGTGCAGCAGCTGGGGGCTGTGGTCGGGCTCAGGCCGGAGGAGCTCTACTGGGAGTTGCGACCCGAGCAGAAACTGGAGCCGATCGTGGCCCGCCGGCAGGCCGGGCCGGTGGCGATGGTGGGCGACGGCATCAACGATGCCCCGGCCCTGGCGGCTGCGGATCTGGGCATCGCCGTGGGCACCGGCACCCAGATCGCCCAGGACAGCGCCGATCTGGTGGTGATGGGCGACCGCCTCGACGGCATCGTGCAGGCCCTGCGCCTGGCCCGCCGCACCATGGCCAAGGTGCGTCAGAACCTGGTGTGGGCCTTCGGCTACAACCTGGTCGTGCTGCCACTCGCCGCCGGGGTGCTGCTGCCGGGCTTCGGGGTGCTGCTCGATCCGCCGCTGGCGGCGCTGCTGATGGCGCTCAGCTCGATCACCGTGGTGCTCAACGCCCTGCTGCTGCAGGATGGCCGCCCGCGGGCAAGCGAACGGCGTGGCGCCTGAAACCTCATCGGGCCGGTTCGTGGTGCTCGAGGGCATCGACGGCTGCGGCAAGAGCACCCAGCTCAATGCCCTCAGCCGCTCGCTGCCTGCGAGCGGCCTGCTGGCTCCCGGAGCCCGCGTCGTGTGCACCCGCGAGCCCGGCGGCACGCCCCTGGGCCAGGCCCTGCGGCAGCTGTTGCTGCATCCCCCCGCCCAGGCGGCGCCGCTGAGCACCGCCGAACTGCTGCTCTATGCCGCAGACCGGGCCCAGCACGTGGAGCAGGTGATCCGGCCGGCTCTGGCGGCCGGGCACTGGGTGCTGAGCGATCGCTTCAGCGGCTCCACGGCCGCCTACCAAGGCTATGGCCGCGGCCTCGATCAGGGCCTCATCGCCCAGCTCGAAACGATCGCCACCGCCGGCCTGCGGCCCGATCTCACCCTCTGGCTGGATCTCCCCCTGGCCGAGAGCCGCCGCCGCCGCGGCGGCCGGCCCGGCGACCGGATCGAAGCCGGCGGCGATGCGTTTCTGGAGGCGGTGGCGTGCGGTTTCGCCGAGCTGGCCAGCCGTCGAGACTGGTGCCGGGTGGACGCCTCCGTGGGGCCTGAGCAAGTCACGGCGGCCTGTCAGGCCCTGCTCAGCCAGCTCCGGCAGGGCTCGTGAGCGGGCTGTTCGCCGATCTGGTGGGCCAGCCGCAGGCCTGCTCCCTGCTCCTGGCCGCCCTGGACCGCCGCCGGATTGCTCCCGCCTACCTGTTCGCCGGACCGGAGGGGGTGGGCAGGCGTCTGGCGGCTCTGCGCTTTGTGGAGGGGGTGATGGCAGGTCCGCAGGGATCGGGGGCCCTGCGCCGACGGCTGGCGGAGGGCAACCATCCCGACCTGCTCTGGGTCGAGCCCACCTACCTGCACCGGGGTGAGCTGGTGCCCCTCTCCCGCGGCGAGGAGGCGGGGGTGAACCGGCGCAGCCCGCCCCAACTGCGCCTGGAGCAGATCCGCGAGGTGTCGCGCTTCCTGGCCCGGCGACCGGTGGAGGCGCCCGGTTGCATGGTGGTGCTCGAGCAGGCCGAAGCCATGGCGGAAGCGGCCGCCAATGCCCTGCTCAAGACCCTCGAGGAGCCGGGCGCGGGGCTGCTGCTGCTGATCACGGCGGCACCCGAGCGCCTGCTGAGTACGATCCGCTCCCGCTGTCAGCTGATCCCCCTCCGCCGGCTCACGCCCGAGGACGTGGCCGGCGTGCTGGCGGCCCTTCCCGCCGCCGATGCGGCTGGCGCCGGGGAGGAGGCGACCACCGAACCGCCTGAGCTGCTGGAGCTGGCGGCCGGCTCACCGGGAGCCCTGCTGCACCATCGCCGCCAGTGGCGGGCGCTGCCGGCGGAGCTCCCGGGCCGCCTGCAGGAGATTCAAGGCAGCCTCGACCCGCTCACGGCGCTGGCCCTGGCCCGCGATCTCAGCGAGGCACTGGATGGTGAGCAGCAGCTCTGGCTGCTCGACTGGTGGCAGCTCTGGCTCTGGCGCCGCGGGTCCGGGCCGGTGGTGCTCCAGAGGCTGGAGCGTCTGCGGGCCCAGCTGCGCGCCTACGTTCAGCCGCGGCTGGCCTGGGAGGTGGCGCTGCTGGAGCTGGGAACGGCGCTGGGCAGTTCAAGGCAATAGCCGGCGCCGTATACGGTCTTGATGAAGCGCGGCTTGCGTGGGTCGGGTTCCAGCTTGGTGCGCAGATGGCGAACGTGCACCCGGATCGTCTCGATGTCGTCGTCGGGGTCGTAACCCCAGACCTCCTTGAGGATCAGGGCCGGCGACACGGTCTGGCCGTGGCGCTGCAGGAGGCAGTGCAGCAGCTCGAACTCCAGGTGGGTGAGGCGAACCGGAGTGTCGAACCAGATGGCCTCGAAGCGCTCGGGCACCAGGGTGAGGGGCCCGTAGCTGAGGATCTCGGAGTGCTTGGTGGAGAGCGGTGCATGGTCGCTGCGGCGCAGCAGCGCCTTGACGCGCACGGTGAGCTCCTCCAGGTCGAAGGGCTTGGTGAGGTAGTCGTCGGCGCCGGAGTTGAAGCCGCTCACCTTGTCCTTGGTGTCGCCCAGGGCTGTGAGCATCAGGATCGGGATCCGGGCCGTGCGCTGATCGCGCCGCAGGCGCTGGCAGAGGGTGAGGCCATCCACCTTGGGAAGCATCAGATCCAGCAGGATCAGGTCGGGCATGTACTGCAGTGCGAGGGCCTGGCCGCGGATGCCGTCATCGGCCTTCTGCACGTCGAAACCGCTGTGCTCCAGGTGACCGGCCACGAGATCGCGCATGTCGCCGTCGTCCTCGATGAGCAGGATGCAGGGCTTCATGGGGGCTGGACGACGGGGTCTTGATGACGACGGTGTGGTGGACCGAGGCGTCACGATGGCGACGCCATTGTTGGTGCTGACGGCGATCTCAGCACCGCCGGGCCCCTGAGAGGGGGAGGTTTTTCAGATTGTCTTTAGATTGTCGGATCGCCTGGCTCGGCTTCCCCGCCCCCTCGGCGATCTCCCTCTCCTCGTGTTCGCCGTGGCATTGACCCTCTGAGGCGCGCCCGGCACCGGAATGACCTGGGCTCCGGATGACAACGTCTGAGGATGACCAGGCCATCGGATGACCAGGTCTGCGGATGAACTGAAAACTCCCCGGGCGGGATTCGAACCTGCGACCAATCGGTTAACAGCCGACCGCTCTACCGCTGAGCTACCGAGGAATGCCATCCCTGGAGAGAACTCCCGGGGATGATCGAGCCAGAGCCTCTGGCACCGACGGTTTCAGACCATACCGGTCCGCCGTCCCCCTCAGCAAGTTCCCACCGCTCACCCGGCCAGGCGCCGGGCCAGGGCCGTTCCGGACTGCCAGGGTCCCAGGTGTCCGTCCCGCATCAGCGCCGCCCCGTCGCAACTGGCCAGTTCCTCGAGGCGGTGGGTGATCCAGAGGGCTGTGAGCGGCTGTTCGGCCCGGCTGGTGAGCCGGCGGATCAGGGCCAGCACCTCCTGCTGGCTGGCCGGGTCCAGCAGGGCTGTGGGTTCGTCGAGCAGCAGCAGTTCGGCCTCGCTGGCCAGGGCCGCGGCGATGGCCAGGCGCTGCTTCTGGCCGCCGCTGAGGGCATGGATGGGCCGGTCCGCCAGGCCTGCCAGGCCCACCTGGTCCAGCGCTCTGTCCAGGCGTCGTTCCCGGGCGCCGCGCTCGAGCGAAGCGTCGATGGCCAGTAGCAGCTCACTGCCGCAGCTGGGCAGCAGCAACTGGTGGTCGGGGTTCTGGAACACCAGCGCGGAGCGCACCCGCGAGCGGAGCTGGCCCCGCTGCAGCGGCAGCAGGCCGGCGATCAGGCGCAGCAGCGTGCTCTTGCCGCTGCCGTTGCTGCCCACCAGCATCCACAGGCCGCTGGCCGGCACCTGCAGGCGGCAGTCGCGCAGCGCGGGCTGATCGCGACCCGGCCAGGTGTAGCCGAGACCCTCGGCCTCCAGGGCTGGAGCCGGCGTCGTGCTGGGGCTGGATGGGAACAAGGCACTGCTGCGGGAGTGGGCAGCCTCAGCTGTCGAAGCTGAAGCCTGGCCGCTTGCCGCCGGTGCCGGTGGTCGACTTCTCGTAGACCTGCACGGCCACCACCTCACTGCTCAGGAGGCTCACCTTCTTCTCGGGTTCCTTCTCGCAGCTGAGCTCCAGCAGCCGCGGACTGCCGCTCTCGAGGGCTGACCGCACGCTGGCGTAGAGGGCCTGGGCATCGGCGAGCTCCTTGCGCTGCACCGCGATCGGCAGGGGGCTGAGCTTGATCGACAGCTCGACGACGTACATCCGCAGGTGGGGGAGACCGCAGCCACTCTGGCGAACGGGATCCCCGTCGCGGCGGTCGTTAGGTGGATCTACTCAACGCTTGGGCCTGGGGGCGCGGTTCGGCTCTCCGCCCCATAGGATTTCTGGTGTAACGCTTCATGAAGCCCCACTCATGACGATCGCAGTAGGGCGCGCGCCGGCGGGCCGGGGATGGTTTGACGTCCTCGACGACTGGCTCAAGCGCGACCGTTTTGTTTTCGTGGGGTGGTCCGGTCTGCTCCTGTTCCCCACCGCCTACCTGGCGCTGGGCGGCT
>JBATEO010000017.1:0-7460 GCA_049664045.1 Prochlorococcaceae cyanobacterium | reverse complement strand
TTCCAGGGCCGCGGCCCGAGCGGCGCCAAGTGAGCCGCGACCGGCGCCAGGCGCGGCGTCTCAGCCCGCCCCAGGTGCGCCTGCTGCTGCTCACCGCCGCCATCTCCTCCTGCGTGGGGCTGGTGCTGGAGCTGCTGCTGGTGGCCCAGGCCAGCTACCTGGTGGGCGATGCCGCCCTGGCCACGGGAGTGGTGGTGGGCACCTTCCTGGCGGCCATGGGGCTGGGTGCCTGGCTGAGCCAGTTCCTGGCCACCGGCGCCCAACCCCAGCGCCAGCTGCTGCGGGCCCTGCTGCTGGTGGAGCTGGGGCTCAGCCCGCTGTGCCTGCTGGGCCCGCTGGCCCTGTTCGCCCTGTTCGCCGTCGACGGACCGATCTGGCTGGCGGTGGTGCTGCTCACCGTGCTGGTGGGGGTGCTGGGGGGGATGGAGCTGCCCCTGATCACCCGCCTGCTGGAAAGCCAGCAGCAGCTGCGCACTGCCCTGGCGCGGGTGCTGGCGCTCGACTACATGGGCGCCCTGGCCGGTGCCCTGCTCTTCCCTCTGGTGCTCCTGCCCTGGCTGGGCCTGCTGCCCACCGCCGCTGCCCTGGCCGTGGTGCCCCTGGTCACCAGCGCCCTGCTGGTGTGGTGGTTTCCGGTCCTGCGGCGCTGGCGCTGGCCCCTCAGCGCCGCCGTGCCGCTGGCGGCCCTGGCCGGGGTGCTGGTGGGGCCCCTCGGCGACCGCATCGAGGACAGCCTCTACGCCGATCCGGTGGTGGGGCGGGTGCAGTCGCGCCATCAGCGCATCGTGCTCACCCGCCGCCGGGGTGACCTGCGCCTCTACCTGGACGGCAGCCTGCAGTTCTCCAGCCTGGACGAATACCGCTACCACGAGGCCCTGGTGCATCCGGCCATGGCCCTGCACGGCCGCCCGCGGCGGGTGCTGCTGCTCGGCGCCGGCGACGGCCTGGCCCTGCGCGAGGTGCTGCGCTGGCCGGAGGTGCGGCAGGTGGATGTGCTGGAGCTCGACCCGGCGATGCTGCAGCTGGCCCGCCGCCACCCGGTGCTGCGACGCCTCAACGAGGGCAGCCTCGCCGATCCCCGCGTGCGGGTGCATGTGGGCGACGCCTTCGCCCGGGTGGCCGAGCTGGACGGCCCCTACGACGTGGTGATCGCCGACTTCCCCGATCCCGCCACCGCTGCCGTGGCGCGGCTCTACAGCGTGGGCTTCTACGGCCGCCTGCAGCAGCGCCTGGCGGCCGACGGGCTGCTGGTGACCCAGGCCTCGACGCCCTTCTTCACGCCCAGGGTGCTGGCCTCAATCCAGGCCAGCCTGGAGCACCTGGGGCTGCACACCCGGGCCTACAGCGTCACGGTGCCCAGTTTCGGGCCCTGGGGCTTCGTGCTGGCCCACCGCCCGGGCCCTGAGCGCAGCTTCGCGGAGCTGCCGTTCACGGGGCGCTGGGTGGACGCGGCCGAACTGGCCCGGCTGTTCGAGCTGCCGCGTGACCTGCGGCCCGACCCCGGTGAAGCGGTGCTGCCGAACCGTCTGGGCAGACCGGTGCTGGCGGAATACCAGCGCCAGAGCCGCTGGCGGCAGAGCTGGCCCTGACCAGACCCTGCCTGCCCACGCCCTGAGCTAGATCCGCGACATCGCGGCGATCTTGGCCAGCTTGACGGCGTCCAGGCCCTCCAGTTCCTCCATCGACAGCAGCTCGTCGCGCACCAGGCTGGCGAACACGAACAGCAGGCCGCTCAGGCGGAAGTCGAAGCGGCCTTCGATGGCGTGGCGCTGGATGCTGAGGAAGTCGTGCAGGGTCCAGACGCTCTCGACGCCGTCCAGCGTCTGGACATGGGCCTGCACCGCCTCCACCAGTCCGCGGATGGCCCGCTGCTGGGCCCGGTCGAAGGCGCACCTGGCGATGATCTGCTCAGCTTCAGTCCAGCCGGCACCGTCGGCCGGTGCCTGGGATGGAGAGGTTGAACGGGTCGCTGACGGGTGCTCGGCTGCCTGTCCTCCCATCCCTGTACCCCTGTCTGACATGTGATGTGCTGGACGCTACAGCGCGTGTGTGGCCACCGCGAATCCGGCGGCCTGACGCCGCAGACGCCTGTGGCAGGCGGGCAGTGCGTACCAGGGCAGGGAGGGATGGCTGTGGTGCTCCACGTGGTAGCCGAAGTGGAAGCAGGCCAGCAGGGAGAGTGGCTCGGGCCAGGCCAGGGTGACCGCACCATGGGGGGCGCTGCGGGCACGGCCGCGGTGGGGCAGGTAGGTGCCGAACAGGAACAGCTGCAGGGAACTGAGGGCCAGTGGCAGCATCCAGTAGCTCAGCACCACCTGCAGGCCGTGGCCGTGCAGGGCTGAGGCAAACAGAGCGGCGCTGCCCCAGAGCACCGCCAGCAGGGCCAGGGTGCGGAGCCTGAGATAGCCGCTCAGGAAGCGCAGAAACCAGCACACCGCCCCAGGCTGGCTCGGGGCGTGGAAGTCGGGATCGCGGGCGCTGCCGGGGGCGCGGTGATGGCGCAGGTGGTTGCGGCGGCAGAAGCCGTAGGGCAGACAGGCGTAGAGCCCCAGGGCCAGCCGGCCGAGCCCGTCATTGAGCCTGCGGCTGGCGGGCGACAGGGAGCGGTGCATGGCGTCGTGGCCGACGATGAACAGCCCGGTCTGCAGCTGGGTGCGCACCAGCACGGCCAGCAGTGCTGCCCCCGCCGGCAGGGCCGGAGCGAGGGCCAGCAGCAGCAGCAGGCTGAGGCACCAGCCGCCGATCAGACCCAGGGCGACGGCGGTGCCTCGGCTGATCACTTGCCGAGCTTGAGCAGCTCGGCCGGGGAGGCCAGCAGGTCGATGGCCACGAAGTAGATCTTGTTGTCGGGATCGAGCAGGAAGCGCCAGGCCACGTTCATGCCCACATTCGCGCCGAACCAGGGGGTCTGCACCTTGCCGGTGACCTTGATCTGGGTGAAGCCACCGTCGGTGGGCTCGCTGTAGCCGCGTTCGGGCAGCAGGCTCAGGTTCTGGCATTCCTCGCGGAAGAAGCGCAGGACTGCCTCGCTGCCCACGATCGGCTGCTTGAACGGCGGCTGCAGGGCGCCGTCGGGCAGGAACAGCTGGATGAGGTTGTCGAAGTCGTTGGCGTTGAGCAGCTCCATGTAGGAGAACACCGTGGGGTTGAGCACCCCTTCGATGAACACCTTCTTGCGCTGCTCTTCGGGGGTGGGCACCACCACCGGCTCCATCACCCGCTGGCCCTCGCCCTTGCTGGGATCGAAGCCCATGTCCACCACGAAGTTGCGCAGCACGGTGATCTGCTGACCGCCCTCCAGGCCGCGCAGGCTGGCGAGCACCGAGGCGGCGTTGGCGGAGAGCTGATAGCCCTCGGGGATCGGCGCCACGATCCCCTCGTCCATCCACACGCCCAGCTGATACCAGAAGCCCAGCTTGATGTTCACCGACCAGTTGGCATAGGTGCGGCCGATCTCGGTGTCGGCGCTGTTGGCCAGATCACACATCACCTGGCTCTGTTCGTTGAAATCCATCGCCTTGATCCGGTTCAGCACCGGTTCGGCGAACTGCATGCGGGCAGCGCCCGGGGCCGCGATCGTGATCGTCTTGCCCATCTCCAGGTAGGCGTACCAGATCAGCGCCAGCTGGTCTTCAGCGTTCAGCAGCCGATAGCGGGCTGTGAGGGCCGGAACCACATCGGCCGAGAGCGTTTCCGGAAAGATCTTGGTGGCTTTATCCAGCGTGAACATGGGGCGTCTCCAGGGAGCAAGGGACTGCCCTGAAACTTAGGTGCTGCATCCCGGACCCGACTGGTGCGGGGACCCGCCATAGCCTGGGCAGGTCTCCATCTGTCGCGCCCCGCCACCATGGCCGTGTTCCTGCTGGCGTTGCTCGTGCTGGCCGGTGCTGCGGTGCTGCTGCTGCAGCGTCAGCGCCGCCAGGCGGCCCAGCGCCGGCGGGAGGTGCGGGAGCGGGAGCGCACCCTCTTCGATCTGCGCCTGGGCGACATCGTGCAGGCCGAGGCCGCCGACTGGGTGGTGGAGGACCGGCTGCTCTACGACCAGGACTGTTTCCAGTGGCTGGAGTATCTGCTGCGTGACGGCGGCCGCAGCCGCTGGTTGGTGGTGTGCGAGGACGACTGGCTGGAGGTGAGCTGGCTGGAGCCGGTGGAGATGGTGCCGTCGCCGCCCCTGCCGCCGCCGCCCGAGCTCAGCTGGAACGGCGCCACCTACCGGCTCCAGGAGCAGGGGACCGCCAGCGTGACCGCCAGCCACCGGAGCATGAACCAGCGCCTGGGCCGCTGCCGCTTCGCCGACTACTCGGGGCCGGGCGAGCGCGTGCTGGGGCTGGAGATCTGGACCCAGGCCGGTGGCGCGCCGGGCGATGCGGAGATCGAGGCGACCGCCGGGCGGCTGATCGATCCCCGCAGCCTCACCCTGCTGCCCGGCGACGGCCGCTCGGTGTACCGCAGCGCCGCTGACTGAATCTCTCCGCATCTCCCCGTTCATTCCGGTGGCAGCAGAGCCAGGGCACTGGCCAGGGTGTCGGCTTCGGCGGCGGGCTTGTCCCGGCGCCAGCGGCTGATGCGCGGGAAGCGCACGGCGATGCCGCTCCGGTGGCGGCTGGAGCGCTGCAGCCCCTCGAAAGCCAGTTCGAACACCTGCAGCGGCTGCACGGCCCGCACCGGCCCGAAGCGCTCGGTGGTGTGGCTGCGGATCCAGCGGTCGAGCTCGCCGATCTCCTGGTCGCTGAGGCCGGAGTAGGCCTTGGCGAAGGTCACCAGCCGGGCTGGGTTCGCCGCAGATGGATCCCCAGAGGTGGCATCGCTGGCATCAGGAGCGCGATCCCAGAGCCCGAAGGTGTAGTCGGTGAACAGGTTGGCGCGGCGGCCGCTGCCGGCCTGGGCGTAGAGCAGCACGGCATCGAGGGTGAGGGGATCGAGCTTGTGCTTCCACCAGTGGCCGCGCCGCCGGCCGGCCAGGTAGGGGGAGTGCGCGGCCTTGAGCATCAGCCCCTCGGCCCCGGCGGTACGGGCCTGCTGGCGCAGCGGCTCGAGCTGCTCCCAGCTCTCCAACGGCAGAAGGGGGGACAGGCGCAGGAGCCCGGTCGCGGGAGCCGCCGCCGCCGCCGGCAGGCCGCGGAGCAGGGATTGCAGGGCGGCCCGGCGCTGGCTCAGGGGCCAGGGGCGCCGGTCTTCGCCCCCCTCCTCCAACAGGTCGTAGGCCAGCACCACCGCCGGGCACTCGGCCAGCAGCCGCCGGCCCGGTGCCTTGCGGCCCAGCCGCCGCTGCAGCTGGGCGAACGGGGCCGGGCGGTCGCTGGCGGGGGGCCACACCAGGATCTCGCCGTCGAGCACGGTGCCCTCCGGAAGCGCCGCCGCCGCCGCGATCAGCTCCGGAAAGGCGTCGTTGATCAGCTCCTCGCCGCGGCTCCACAGGAAGCTCTGGCCGGCGCGGCGGATCAGCTGGCCGCGGATGCCGTCCCACTTCCACTCGCACAGCCAGGCGCTGGCTGCGCCAGGCAGGGGCGGTTCCAGGGGGGAGGCCAGGAAGAAGGGGTAGGGCCGACTGGGGGCCGCCTCCGCTGCGCCCGCCGGGGCGACCAGTTGGCACCAGGCCAGGGCCGACGGCGCGAATCCGCCCATCAGGCGGTGGGCCAGCAGCGGTTCCTCCAGGCCGCTCAGGCGCGCCAGGGCGCGGAGCACCAGCCCCCGGGCCACCCCCACCCGCAGCCCGCCGGTGAGCAGCTTGTTCACCACCAGCAGCTCGTGGGGCTCAAGGGCGCTCCAGAGGTCGCGGACCGTTTCGGCCTGGGCCTCCGGCTCGAGGGCGGCGGCCGCGGGCAGCAGCTCCTCCATCCAGTGGTGCAGGGGCCTGTGGCGGAGCTGCTGCTGGGGGGGCTGCTCGCTGCGGGAGGGGTCGGCGGGATGCAGCTGGCGCCAGAGCAGGGCGATGGTCTCGGCGGAATCGCCCACCTGGGCGTAGCAGTCGTCGAACAGCCACTCCGGCAGGGCGGATCCCTGGAGGCAGATCTGACGCAGCCGCCGGCCCGTGATCAGGCGGCGTCGCCGCTGCCCGAGCAGCACCTGCAGCGCCCAGGCGGCATCGGCGGGCTCGGCGCCGGCGAAGTGGCGCACCAGGGCTTCCACCCGGGCGTTGGTGCCGGTGAGGCCATCCAGTTCGGCGTAGAGCTCGGCGAACCGGCGCATGGCCCGCGGGCTGGTGTTCAGGCAGTGTCGAGCAGGGCGGCCTCCACCGTGAGCCCCGGCCCGAAGGCCAGGGCCAGCCAGGGCCCTGGGGCCGCGGCGCGGCGCAGCCGCTCGAGGATGAACAGGATCGTGGCCGACGACATGTTGCCGTGCTCCCGCAGCACGGTTTCGGACACGGCGATCTGCTCCGGCGCCAGGCCGAGGGCCGCGGCGCTGGCCTGGAGGATGCGCGGACCGCCGGGGTGCAGGGCCCAGGCGCCGATGGCGTCGATCGCCAGGCCCTGGCGCTGCAGCCAGCGCTCCAGCCAGGGGCGCAGGTGGGCCGCCACCGCCTCCGGCACCCGCGGCGAGAGGCCCATGGCGAAGCCGTGGTCGCCGATCGTCCACGACATCAGCTCCGCCGTGTGCGGGATCACGGTGGAGCCGGAGGCCAGCACCTTCACCTCCTGGCCGCCGCCGTCCTGCATCCTGCCGTCAGCGACCACCAGGGCGGCGGCGCCGTCGGCGAACAGGGCGTTGGCCACCACCTTCTCCGGATCCCAGCCGTAGTGCAGGTGCAGGCTGCAGAGCTCCACCGAACAGAGCAGCACGCAGGCCTGCGGATCGGCCTGGGCGAAGGCCCGCGCCACGCGCAGGCCGTTGAGGGCGCCGTGGCAGCCCATGAAGCCCACGTGGGTGCGCTCCACGTCGGCGCTGAGCTCCAGCTTGCCGATCAGCTCCAGGTCGAATCCCGGCGCCTGAAAACCGGTGCAGCTCACGGTCACCAGGTGGGTGACGCGCCCCGGATGGATCCCGGCGTCGGCCAGGGCGCGCCGTGACGCCGCCAGGGCCAGCGGTGGCGCGTGACGTGCGAACCGCACCATGCGCTCCTGGGTGGAGGGATTGCGCTCGCCGTAGAAGGGCAGCCGCGCGGCGATCGGCAGCTCCGGCTCGCCGCTCTCCAGCAGCACGCTGTGGCGGGTCTGGACCCGCGTGCGCCGCTGGATGCGCTCGAGGAGAGCCAATCGCTCGGGGTTCCCGGCGATCAGGTGCCGGGCCAAGGCAACGGCGTCGTTCTGATCGGCCCTGTGGGCGGGAAGCGCCGTGCCGATGCCGCGGATGGTTATGGGCATGGCAGGGGTCTAGGCACGGTGGATGGATGGGGCCAGGGCAGCGGGCGCCAAGGGACCGGGCGGCCTGTTGAACCGGCGGATCAGCTCCCGCGACAGCGGCGGCAGGCGGGTGGCCAGTGCGAACAGCGCGCTTGCCGTGGCCGGACTGCGCAGCAGAGC
>JBATEO010000016.1:0-3649 GCA_049664045.1 Prochlorococcaceae cyanobacterium | reverse complement strand
GTTCCCATGAGGCGGGATGGGCCCGCGCCGCCGCCCCGAAGCGGCGCACGGCGGCCGGGCGATCGTGGCCGGTGGGCGAGCGGCCATCGGTGCTGGCCAGGTAGAGCACCCCGTCCAGGGTCACCGCCTCCAGGGCCAGGGGCAGCAGGGCGGTGGGGCAGCCGAAGGCATCCAGATCCACCAGCTCGAAGCGCTCGCGCCGCTGCAGACATCCCGCCAGCAGCTGCTGTGCGGTGAGGGCGGAGGTGCGCAGCGCGCAGCCGGCGGCGGTCAGCGGCGCCAGGTTGGCGCTCAGCAGCGCCAGGCGATCGGGATCGGCGTCGTTGGCCCACACGGCCGTGGCCCCGGCCTCCAGACCCACCCGCAGACTGCGGATGCCGCAGCCGGCCATGGCATCCAGCAGCCGCAGCGTCCCGGCAGCAGCCAACTCGCGGGCCAGCAGCACACCCAGATCGCGGCTGGGCCGCGACTCCGGGCGAAAGAAGCCGCCACCGAGCTGCAACCGGGCCGCCGCTTCGCAATAGTGAGAGCCTGCACGGGAATCCAGGAACCAGCCGCCTTGCGAGCCATGCCCCAGCCTGCCAAGGCGGCTCCATCCCCCGGCGCCGGCAACTCCGGCGCCGGCAGTGCCGACTGGGGTGAGCACAGCCAGTGGCTGTGGCGTGGCCAGAGCTGCCACTGGCGGGTGCTCGGGGACCCCAGCCATCCGCCGCTGCTGCTGGTGCACGGCTTCGGGGCGGCCTGCGGCCACTGGCGGCGCAACGCGGCGGCCCTGGCGGCCGCCGGCTGGCGGGTGTACGGGCTCGACCTGATCGGCTTCGGCGCCTCCAGCCAGCCAGCCCTGCGCCTCGACAACCGTCTCTGGGCCCGCCAGCTGCAGGCGTTCCTGGCGGAGGTGGTGGGCGCGCCGGCGGTGCTGGTGGGCCATTCACTCGGCGGCCTGGTGGCCCTCAGCTGCGCTGTGTTCTTCCCCGCCTGGGTGCGGGCGGTGGTGGCGGCGCCGCTGCCGGACCCCACCCTGCTCACCGCTCCCCAGGGGCGGCCGCCGCGGCGTGCCCCCTGGCGGCGGCGGCTGAAGCGCTGGCTGGTGATCGCCCTCTGCCGGCTGCTGCCGCTGGAGCTGCTGGTGCCGCTGCTGGCCCACTCGCCGCTGCTGGACCTGGGCATCCAGTCGGCCTATGCCGGGCCGGTGATCGGCGACCAGGAGCTGCACCGCCTGATCGCCCGGCCGGCCCGGAGACCCGGAGCGGTGCGCGCCCTGCGGGCGATGAGCATCGCCATGGCCCTGCGGCCCCATGGGGCCACCGCCCCGGCCCTGCTGGGGCGCCTGCGCCGGCCGATGCTGCTGGTCTGGGGTCAGCGCGACCGGCTGGTGCCGGTGCGCATGGCCGTGCAGGTGCTCTCGCTGCTGCCGGGACTGCCGCTGGAGGTGCTGGAGCACTGCGGCCACTGCCCCCACGACGAGGACCCGGAGCACTTCAACCGCGCCCTGCTGACCTGGCTCAGCACGCTGCCGGCGGCCGACCGGGCCCTGGAGCCGGGGCGGTAGCCTGCCAGCTCTGCCCTGGTGCGATGAAGCACACCCTCTCGGTGCTGGTGGAGGACGAGTCCGGAGCCCTCAGCCGGATTTCGGGACTGTTCGCCCGCCGCGGTTTCAACATCGAGAGCCTGGCGGTGGGCCCGGCCGAGAGGAACGGCATGTCGCGGCTCACCATGGTGGTGGAGGGTGACGACCGCACCCTCCAGCAGATGACCAAGCAGCTCGACAAGCTGATCAACGTGCTCGGGGTGATCGACCTCTCCACCATTCCAGCCGTGGAGCGTGAGCTGATGCTGCTCAAGGTGTCGGCCCCGCCCCGCCAGCGCGGCGAGATCCTGGAGCTGGTGCAGGTGTTCCGCGCCCGGGTGGTGGATGTGGCCGACGAGGCCCTCACCCTGGAGGTGGTGGGCGACCCGGGCAAGCTGGTGGCTCTGGAACAGCTCCTGGAGCCCTACGGGATCCTGGAGATCGCCCGCACCGGCAAGGTGGCGCTGGAGCGGGCCTCGGGGGTGAACACCGAGCTCCTCAAGGTCACAGCCTCCGAGAAACGCGTTCCGGCCTAGTCGCCCTTCGCTCCGCTGCCGCCCTCCACCACGGTGGCCTTGACGATGCGGTCTCCCTGCTGGATCCGATCGACCACCTCCATCCCCTCGCTCACGCGCCCGAACACGGCGTAGCGGCCATCCAGTTCGGGCAGCGCCTGCAGCGCCACATAGAACTGGGCGCTGGCGGAGTTGGGATCGGCTGAGCGGGCCATGGCCACGGCGCCGCGCTGGTGAGCGAGCGCCAACTGACGCGTCACCCCGGGGGTGAGCAGTTCCTGGCCGTAGCGGGGGGACTCCTCTGCGGTGAGCTTCACCTCCAGGGGAATCAGCCGCTCTTCACCGCTCTGCGGATCGATGAAACTGCCACTGCCGTACTGGTTGGCGGGAACCACGGGATTGGCGGAGAGTGGATCACCGCCCTGCACCACGAAGGGAGTGGGCTGCCGCACGACCCGATGGAAGGCGGTGCCGTTGTAGGCCCCCCTGCGCACGAGATCGAGGAAGTTGCCGGCGGTGAGCGGCGCGGCGTCACCATCCAGCTCGATCAGCACGTTGCCCCGGCTGGTGGTGAGGGCCACGGTGGCCTTGCCGCTGAGGCAGGGCGTGCGGGCAGCGGCGCAGGCGTTCTGACTGCTCTGCAGGCCCTCGCCCCTGCAGCCCGCCAGCACCAGTGCCGCCGTGAGGACGATGGCGAATGACCAGGCAGAGCGCCTCATACGCCCTCCAGGGGCACTCCCAGAAACCGGGCCAGCTGAGCGCCGGCCAGCTCCAGATCGGCCAGGGGCATGGGTTCGCCAACCCGGGTGAGGGGCAGATCGCGCCGTCCCTGCACCCGCAGCGCCAGGCGGCGGCGTGGATTGAGACCGTCACGCACCTCCACCTTCACCGCCTGGATCTCGCGCAGGGGGATCTCGACGTCGATGCGCCGGCGGAAGCCACGCCGCGTGATCGTGGCCTTGCCGGCTCCGCGGTCGAAGCGGTTGCTGCCGGAGCCCACATCGATGCCGATCACCGACCACAGGTAGGTGGCGAGCAGCACGGCGGCCGTCCCGTAGAGGCCCATGACCGCGCCCTGGGGCAGCCACATCAGCTCGGCCGGATGGCCGACGGGCAGAAGATCGCGGTGCAGGTAGCTGGACAGGCTGGTGAGCAGGAAGCCGACGCCGCCCAGGCTCACCACCACCGCCACCAGCAGGTTGGACGGGCGGCGGGAGCCGAGCACCGGCTGCTCAAGCACGTCGGTCGGGTCGGTGGGGGGCATCCGGCAGGGCAGAAGAGATGGGGGCATCTTGGCGTGAGGGCCGGCACCAGGGGCGGAGGCCAACGGCAGAAGCCAGATCCAGCAAGGGATTTCAGCCCGTGTCAGAGCGCCTCGCAGTGCCCGGGAACGTTGTTACCATCGCCCGGTATCCCGCTCTCTCCATGACGATCGCAGTTGGGCGCGCGCCGGCGGGCCGGGGATGGTTTGACGTCCTCGACGACTGGCTCAAGCGCGACCGTTTTGTTTTCGTGGGGTGGTCCGGTCTGCTCCTGTTCCCCACCGCCTACCTGGCGCTGGGCGGCT
>JBATEO010000015.1:0-8441 GCA_049664045.1 Prochlorococcaceae cyanobacterium | reverse complement strand
TCCGCGCCGCCGAGGACCCCGAGTTCGAAACCTTCTACACGAAGAACATCCTTCTCAACGAAGGCATCCGGGCCTGGATGGCACCGGCCGACCAGCCGCACGAAAACTTCGTCTTCCCTGAAGAGGTACTGCCCCGTGGAAACGCCCTTTAATTCCGGCCTGGTGAACGTCGGGGGCAAGGACCTCGACTCCACCGGCTACGCCTGGTGGGCCGGCAACGCCCGCCTGATCAACCTCTCGGGCCGCCTGCTGGGCGCCCACGTCGCCCATGCCGGCCTGATGGTGTTCTGGGCGGGCGCCATGATGCTGTTCGAGGTGAGTCACTTCACCTTCGACAAGCCCATGTATGAGCAGGGGCTGATCTGCATGCCCCACGTGGCCACGCTCGGCTACGGGGTCGGCCCCGGTGGTGAGGTCACCAACCTCTACCCGTTCTTCGTGGTGGGCGTGCTGCACCTGATCAGCTCCGCCGTGCTCGGCCTCGGTGGGCTCTACCACGCCCTGCGCGGGCCGGAGATCCTGGAGAACTACTCCTCGTTCTTCTCCCAGGACTGGCGCGACAAGAACCAGATGACCAACATCATCGGCTACCACCTAATCCTTCTGGGTGTGGGTGCTCTGCTGCTGGTGTTCAAGGCCATGTTCTTCGGTGGCGTCTACGACACCTGGGCCCCCGGCGGCGGCGATGTGCGGCTGATCTCCAACCCCACCCTCAACCCGGGTGTGATCTTCGGCTACCTCACCCGCGCCCCCTTCGGCGGTGAGGGCTGGATCATCGGCGTGAATTCGATGGAGGACATCATCGGTGGCCACATCTGGATCGGTCTGATCTGCATCTTCGGTGGGATCTGGCACGTGATCACCAAGCCATTCGGCTGGGTGCGCCGTGCCTTCATCTGGAACGGTGAGGCCTACCTGAGCTACAGCCTCGGTGCCCTAAGCCTGATGAGCTTCATCGCCAGCTCCTACATCTGGTTCAACAACACCGCCTACCCCTCCGAGTTCTACGGCCCCACCAACGCCGAATCCTCGCAGGCCCAGAGCTTCACCTTCCTGGTGCGCGACCAGCGCCTGGGCGCCAACATCGGTTCGGCCATGGGCCCCACCGGCCTGGGCAAATACCTGATGCGCTCACCCACCGGCGAGATCATCTTCGGCGGTGAGACCATGCGCTTCTGGGACTTCCGCGGTCCCTGGCTGGAGCCCCTGCGCGGGCCCAACGGCCTCAGCCTCGAGAAGCTCCAGAACGACATTCAGCCCTGGCAGGTGCGCCGCGCGGCTGAGTACATGACCCATGCCCCCAACGCCTCCATCAACTCCGTGGGCGGCATCATCACCGAGCCCAACTCGGTGAACTTCGTGAACATCCGCCAGTGGCTGGCCTCGACCCAGTTCGTGCTCGCCTTCTTCTTCCTGGTGGGGCACCTCTGGCACGCCGGCCGCGCCCGCGCCGCCGCCGCCGGTTTCGAGAAGGGCATCGACCGTCAGGCCGAGCCCACTCTCGCCATGCCGGATCTCGACTGATCGGCAGCGATCAGTCCATCCTCCGTCCGATTCAAGACAATCTGAGTCAGGACAATCTGAGTCAGCACCAGCAGCCCCCGCCATCCGGCGGGGGTTTTTTGCTGGTCCGGCGTGATGGCGGCCGCAAGCGGATGGCGGAGGTCAGATTCAGTCAGACCTGCGCCGCCAGCTGTCAGAGATCAGTCATGTGTGATCCATAGCGTTCAAGTGAGCACCGCAATCCGGTGCAGCTCGACTCTTCACACACACCGATGATCTCCCTCAGTCCGAACAGGGCGACGCGCGCGGGCCGCGCCCGCACAGCCACCGCCCTCACCACCGCCCTGGTCGGCACCGCCGGGCTGGCTCCGGTGCCGGCCTCCGCCCAGTCCTGGAACGTCCCCCCGGGCCCCGGTCCGGCAGCGATGGCCAACACCGCGATCAGCAGCCCGGCTCCAGGTGTGGTCTGCGATGCCGTCACCCGAATCTGCTACGACGCCAACGGCGTCTCGCTGCCGCAGACCCGACAGCACCTGGGCTCCTGGGCCGAGTGGCGCCTCGCCCGCCAGCTCTCAGGCCAGCCGGCGCCCACGGAGTTCCGGCTCAGCGACGGCAGCCTCTGCGACGTGCGCGCCCGCACCTGCTGGAGCGAATCCTTCGGCCGCCGCACCGTGGCCACCCAGCTCAGCCAGCAGCTGTTCGCCGGCGGCGGCGCTGGCGGCAACCGGGAGGTGAACCGCTTTGCGGGTCTCTGCAACCTGATGCGGGGCACCCGGGAGATGTACAGCGGAGTCTGTGCGCTGCGTCGGGTGGCCAACAGCGAACGGGGCGTCACGCGCTACGTGGTGCGGCAGCCCGATGGCAGCCAACTCAGCTTCAGCGACCGCGGCGGCCGCCTGGAGGTCAGCGATGGGGATCGCAGCTGGCCGGCCACGTTCGTGGATCACGGCCTCACCGGCGTGTTCCGCTGGCGAGATATGACCCTGGTGGCCACGCGCGAGCACCCCGCGCTGCCCCTGAGGCGCCTCCAGAGCGACGGCATCAGCCAGCTGTTCATGGACCGCTGACGCGCACGGGCTGACGCGCACAGGCCGGTGCTGTGAATCAGAGCGGCTGCAGCCAGCTCCGCAGCAGGGGCAGGCTGAGGCCGATGACGTTGCTGAAGCAGCCTTCGAGACGCTCCACCAGCAGCCCGCCGCGCCCCTCCAGGGCAAAGGCGCCGGCGCAGTGGAGCGGCTCACCGGTGGCCACATAGGCCCTGATCGCGTCATCGCTGAGGTCGGCAAACAGCACCCTGGTGGTCACCGTTTCCAGCAGGGGCTGGGCCCGGCCCAGCAGGCAGTGGCCGGTGTGCAGTTCCCCCCACCGGCCCGCCATGGCCCGCCAGCGCGCCATGGCCTCGGCGGCGTCAGCGGGCTTGCCGTGCACCGCCCCGGCGACGCAGAGCAGCGAATCGCAGCCCAGCACTCCTTCCGAGGGGCCAGGGGAGAGGCCAGCGGCGCGGCCGGTGGGGGTGCCAGCGATGGAGCCACTCGACTCCAGCCGGGCGGCCACCGCCTCGGCCTTGGCCCGGGCCAGGCGCTGCACCAGACGCTGGGGATCGGAATCCACGATCCCCTCCTCGTCCACGCCGCTCACCTCCACCCGGTGGGCGATGGCGGCCTGCTCCAGCAGACGGCGGCGGGCCGGGGAGGCCGAGGCGAGCACCAGCATCGGGTGGCTGTGGGGCGGCGAAACGGGCAACGGCCAAGGGAGAGTGCCGGTCGCACCCTTGCCTTCGTACCGTAACGATCCCCCAGTCCGCTCCCGGGACCCACGCCGATGCTGCCCTACCGCTCCCTCGCCCTGCTCGGGGCCGTCTGCGTGGCGGCGGCCCCCGCCCATGCCCAGCTGCAGCAGTTCGGCGGGGTCAGCAGCCCGGCATCCGGCGTGGTCTGCGACCGCATCGCCATGACCTGCTTCGACAGCAGCGGCCCTTCCGTGGATCTCACCCGCCGGCATCTGGGCAACACGGCTGCCCTGCGGCTCAGCGCCAACCTCAGCGGCCGGCCGCCTGCCAGCGAGTTCCGCCTCAGCAACGGCGCGGTGTGCAGCATCCGCGAGAGCACCTGCTGGACCGATTCAGGCAGGAGACGTGTCAGCAGCGACCTCAGCCGGAACCTGTTCGCCACCGGCCAGAGCGGTGGCAAGGAGGTGAGCAGGTCACGCGGGCTGTGCAGCCTCACCCAGCGGGGCCGGGCCATCTACGACGGACCCTGCGATCTGCGGGTGGTGAGCCGAGACTCCGGCGTCAGCCGCTACGCCGTGTCCACAGCGGACAATCGGAGGTATGTGTTCCGGCGGCGCGGCGACAGCCTCGAGCTTGAGGACGCCACCGGCTCCTGGCCCGTGGACTTCCGCGACCATGGCTACACCGGCGTGTTCCGCTGGAGCGAGATCACCCTGGTGACCACCCGCGAGCACAGCCTGCTGCCTCTGGCGCAGCCCCGCGCCGGCAGCAGGGGTGACCAGATCGACAGGCTGTTCTCAGGAGGAGCCAACTGAACCGCCCCGACGCCACCGCCAAGCCGGCCAGCGGCGGGGCTGCAGCTGCTGAATCCCCGGTCGACGACCGTCGCGCCCTCATCCGCGCCAGCCGCTCCCTGCGCTGCCTGCCCTTCCGGCGGGCCTTCTACGAGCAGGTGGGGGATACGGCAGTCAGCAGCGGCAGCGTGGCCCGCGGCAGCCACGACTGGCGCCGGCTCTGCTTCCTCCCGGTCACGCCCGAGCGGGCGGAAGCCCACTTCGTGTGGCTGATCCGGCTGGGGGTGCTGCGCCGCGAGGTGGACGGACAGGGCCTCACCGAGCGGGTGCGGCTGACGCCGATGGGTCGCCGCCTCCTGGAGCAGATCCAGGGCGAGATCCCCCGCGCCGGACTGCGGGAGCGGATGCTCGAGAACATCCGCCGCCACCGCCCACGCCTCTGATGGCCAGCCACTGATGCCTTCGCCGGTCCAGCCCCCGCCCGCCCTGATGGTGCTGGGCACCTCCAGCGGTGCCGGCAAGTCGCTGATGACGGCGGCCCTGTGCCGGGTGCTGCGCCGCCGCGGCGAACAGCCCCTGCCCTTCAAGGGGCAGAACATGAGCAACAACGCCTGGGTGGATCAGACGGGCGGCGAGATGGCCTACTCCCAGGCGCTGCAGGCCTGGGCGGCCGGGCTCGACCCCCACCACAGCATGAATCCGGTGCTGCTCAAGCCCCGGGGCGACTCCACCAGCGAGGTGATCCACATGGGCCGAGCCGTGGGCCAGGCCCGCGCCGAGCACTACTACCGCGACTGGTTCCGGCCCGGATGGGCCGCCATCCGCCGAGGACTGGCCGAGCTGCAGGCTGCCCACCCCCAGGGCCGGCTGGTGCTCGAGGGCGCTGGCAGTCCGGTGGAGGTGAACCTGCAGGCCCGCGACCTCACCAACCTGCGCCTGGCCCAGTTCCTGCGGGCCCGCTGCCTGCTGGTGGCCGACATCGAGCGGGGCGGGGTGTTCGCCCAGATCCTGGGCACCCTGCAGCTGCTCAGCCCGGTGCAGCGGCCGCTGATCCGCGGCCTGCTGATCAACCGCTTCCGGGGCCGCCGTGAGCTGTTCGACGAAGGCCGGCGCTGGCTGGAACAGCACACCGGCGTGCCGGTGCTGGGGGTGATGCCCTGGCTCGATGAGATCTTCCCCCCGGAGGACTCCCTCGACCTGCTGGAGCGCGGCGGCCGCAAGGCCGGCGCCGAGCTGGAGATCGCCGTGCTGCGGCTGCCCTCGATCAGCAACTTCTCCGACCTCGATCCCCTCGAGGCCGAACCGAGCGTGAGGCTGCGCTGGCTGCGACCCGGCGATCCCCTCGGCAGCCCCGACGCGGTGATCCTGCCGGGCAGCAAGCAGACCCTCAGCGACCTGGCGGCCCTGCGCCGCGCCGGTCTGGACGCTGGGCTGCGCCGCTATCTGGAGGCCGGTGGCCACCTGTTCGGGCTCTGTGGAGGCCTGCAGCTGCTGGGCCGGGAGCTGATGGACCCCCAGGGACTGGAAGGCTCAGCCGGCACCGAGAACCCAGCGGGCGGCACGGGGCAGCGGGGGCTGGATCTGCTGCCGCTGCGCACCGTGTTCGGCGGTGCCAAGACCCTGCGCCAGCGCCGCAGCCGAGCCCTCTGGCCGACGGGGCCGGCCCTGGAGCTGAGCGGCTTCGAGCTTCACCACGGCCGCACTGCCCTTCTGCCCCCCAAGGCCGGTGCCGGGCCGCGGGACGGAGACCCGCAGGCGGCCCCCCAGCCCCTTGCCGGGGACGCGGATCTGGGCTGGTGGCAGGACGTGGGCGAGCATGGCGGCCTGGTGGCCGGCACCTACCTGCACGGGGTGTTCGAGAGCGGCCCCTGGCGGCGGCAGTGGCTGAACCGGCTGCGCCGGCGCCAGGCCCTGCCCCCGCTCAGCCTGGATCAGCCCCACCACAGCCACCAGCGCGATCAGCTGCTGGAGCGGCTCGCCGATGCCTTCGAGACCCACGTCAACCTGAAGCCGCTGCTCACACCCTGATGGCCCACCACAGCACCTGATGGCCCACCGCAGCAGCAGCAACTCCAGACGGGTCAACGTCCACTGGCCCGATGGCCGCAGCACCACGGTGGAGGCCGGCTGCCCCTGGCTGGAGGCGGCCCGGGAGGGGGGACTCACCATCCCCACCGGCTGCCTGGGGGGCAGCTGCGGAGCCTGCGAGATCGAGGTGAACGGCCGCGTGGTGAGGGCCTGCATCGCCGTCGTTCCGCCCAGCCGCAGCGGCGAGCTCCGGGTGGAACTGGCCAGCGATCCCTACTGGTAGAGCCCTCCTGGTCGAGCCGTATCGGTCGAGCCGTCGGGGCTGGCGTCGCAGGCCCGGGGCGGGATCAGGCCTCGATCAGCCCGCCGCCCAGCAGCACCTCGCCGGCATAGAACACCGCCGCCTGGCCGGGGGTGATCGAGAACTGCGGCTCGGCGAACTCCAGCCGAACCCGGTGGGGCCGGCCTGCAGCCCGGTCGGCATCGCTCGGCGGCACGGGGGTGAGCCTGGCCGGCTGCGGGCCGCTGCGGTAGCGCACCTGCACCTCCAGGTCCACCGGGGCCTCGGGGGGAGCCATCGACACCCAGTTCACGGCGCCCACCACGCAGACGCTGCGGGCCGCCTCGCGGCGCGGCGCCACCACCACCCGGTTGAGGGCGCCATCGAGGCGCACCACATGCAGCGGCTCGCTCCAGGCCACGCCGAGCCCCTTGCGCTGGCCGATCGTGAAGTGCTCGATGCCGTCGTGCTGCCCCACCACCGTGCCGTCACGGAGGACGATCTCGCCCTGGCGCGGCGGCAGGTGGGCATCCAGAAAGGCCTTCATCGAGCCGTGGTGGTCGGCCAGGCAGAGGTCCTGGCTCTCGGGCTTGCTGGCGGTGCGCAGGCCATGGCGGGCGGCCTCCAGGCGGGTGTCGGCCTTGGTGAGTTCACCGAGGGGAAAGACCAGCCGCCCCAGGGACTCCTGGGGCAGGTCGTAGAGGAAGTAGCTCTGGTCCTTACGGCTGTCGAGGCCGCGCAGCAGCTGGTGGCGGCCTGCCGCCTCACCGGGCACCGGCAGGGGGTCGCCGCCTTCGCCATGGCGCACGCGGGCGTAATGGCCGGTGGCGATGCGGCCGATGCCGCGCTCCGCCTCCGCCCAGGCCAGCATCGGGCCGAACTTCACCTCCCGGTTGCAGCGGGAGCAGGGCAGGGGGGTGACGCCGGCGGCGTAGCCCTCCACGAGGAAATCGACGATCTGGGCGCGGAAGTGCTCGCGGAAATCCACCACGTGATGGGGGATGCCGAGCTGCTCGCAGATGCCGGCGGCATCCACCAGTCCCTCGGCGCAGCAGGCCCCCTTGCCGCTCATCAGCCAGAGGGTGAGGCCCTCCACCTCCCATCCCGCCTCCACCAGCAGCGCAGCGGTGAGGGAACTGTCGACACCGCCGGAGAGCCCCACGGCCAGGCGGTGCTCCCCGGGCCAGGCCCGCAGGCGCTCCAGGGCCGCCGCCCCCGCGGGCGTGGCCGCCGCCCCGGCGGTGGTGGCTGTTCCGGTCGGGCAGGGGACGGGCAAGAGGTGGGAAAGGCGCGCGGGTGTTCCCATCATGAAACCGAGCGCCGTCTGCCTGCCGTGCCCAGAACCGAGACTCAGCCCGCGGCACCCGCCGCGCCCAGCTGGCCGAGGCCGGACGCCGACCACCTGCTGGTGGATGGCGACCAGATGGCGGCGCTTGAGGAGCAGCTGTTCGCCTCCGGCCTGCCGGTGGAGGCGCTGATGGAGAAGGCGGCCCTGGCCCTGAGCCGGCAGCTGCTCCTCGAGCACGGCGCACTGCTGGAGCGGCACGGGGCGGTGGTGCTGGTGGGACCGGGCCACAACGGCGGCGACGGCCTGGTGGTGGCGCGCGAACTGCACCTGGCCGGCCTGGCGGTGGCGATCTGGAGTCCGTTCGAGCGCCACAAGCCACTCACCGCCAGCCATCTGCGCCATGCCGTGTGGCTCGGCATCCCCCGTCTGGAGACCGCGCCGGATCCGGACGCACCGGCTCTCTGGATCGATGCGGTGCTGGGCATCGGCCAGCGGCGCCCACTGGATCCGGCCCTGCAGGAGCTGTTCAGGGCTAGGGCACTCCTGCGCCCCGGCCGGCTGGTGGCCATCGACGTGCCCACCGGCCTGTGCGCGGACAGCGGCCGCTGCCTGGGGGCTGCGGCGGTCCTGGCCAGCCACACCTACACCCTGGGGCTGGTGAAGACCGGCCTGGTGCAGGATGCCGCCCTGGCCTGGGTGGGCACACTGCGGCGGCTCGACCTGGGCCTGCCGCCGCCGCTGCTGGCCACCCTGCCACCCCATCAGCCCCTTGGCCTGACCACGGCCGACCTGGCCACGGCCCCCTGGCCGCAACTGCCC
>JBATEO010000014.1:0-1829 GCA_049664045.1 Prochlorococcaceae cyanobacterium | reverse complement strand
TCCGCGCCGCCGAGGACCCCGAGTTCGAAACCTTCTACACGAAGAACATCCTTCTCAACGAAGGCATCCGGGCCTGGATGGCACCGGCCGACCAGCCGCACGAAAACTTCGTCTTCCCTGAAGAGGTGCTTCCTCGCGGCAACGCGCTCTGATCGCGGCACAATCACCAGAACCGGCCCAGCCGCCGGCCTGCGCCCTCTCGTGAGGGCGCTTTTTTCATGTCGGCTTGTTGTTGTGGCGTCTGTTCCTCAGGCCTCGCCGCTGACGCTTCCGGCCACCCGGCCCCAGAACGAGCGCTCGGCCGCCTGCTGGCGGGCGTTGGCTTCGCGCAGAAAGGGAGCCAGGCCGGCGAGGTTGAGCAGCCAGTGGTTGAGTGTCGACAGCGGCCAGTGCAGCGGCCGCTCGAAATCCACGAACAGCACCACCCGGTAGCCGTCGGTGTCGTTCCACACCTGGTGGTTGTAGGTGTCGTCGAACACCAGGCAACGACCCTCCTGCCAGGTGTGGAATTCATCGGCGATCCGGATCCGGCACTGGTCGGCCGGCTCCGGCACCACCAGGGCCAGGTGCAGGCGCAGCACCCCGGCCCAGGCGCCCCGGTGGGGCGGGATGTGCTTGTGGGGGGAGAGGATCGAGAAGAAGGCGGTGGTGCAGCCGGGGATGGCGGCCAGCACCCCCATCGTCTCCGGGCAGCGTCGGGCGTTCTCGCTGCAGTCCATGCCCACCCCTTTGAGGAAGAACGTCTTCCAGTCGTCGTCCTTCTGGATCGTGCCCACCTCCCGCAGGATGTCCTGAAAGTTGGGCATGGCCGCGCGGTACTCCATCAGCGCGTCCAGTTCCCGCCGCACCAGCAGCCAGTCGGCCTCCACCCGTCCGACCCAGGGGAACCGGTCCACGGCATACACCGGCCGGTCGGGGTGCACCGAGAACCAGCAGAGGATCCGCTCCAGGCCGCCATGGATGGCACGCCGGACCCTGGCCTTGGGGGAGCGCGCCGGAAAGGTCCAGTGCCGCCGGCGCGGATCGGGTGTGCTGAGGTGCTGAAGCCGGTGGGGGACGGCCATCGGATGCTGCGGACGACCCGCACGGCGCACGCCCGACCCTAAGCAGCGCCGTTCGCCCCTCCCGCAGCCGCGCCAGTGGCGCTGTTGGAGGTCACGCCGCTGAGTCCAACCCCCCTAGGATCCGCAAGTCCTGTCAGCAGTGGCGTGGCTGGGGCCCCAGGAGCTCTGTTCCGGGCCACTGCCGAAGGCGTCACCGGCTGGCCCAACCCCCAACGGAGGAGGTGCCCGTGAGTTCCAGTTGTTTCACCAAGGGTCTGCTGATCGCGGAGAACGCCGGCTGATTACGGCGCCTCAACCTTGATCAAACGGTTCCGCGGACGCTGCGGACCCGGCGAGAGCCCCCGGCATCCCTGATCAGGGATGCCGGGGGCATCGTTTTTGAACGTCCACCTGCAGGCCCATTCATCAGGCCCGTCCATCAGGGCCATTGTGCCCTCTGTCACAGGGGGGCTGGTGAACGGGGTGGCAGGGCCGCACACTGTGGTCGGCGCATTGCGCCTTCTGTGTGAGGAACACCACCATGAAACTCTTCAAGCAACTGCTGGTTGCTCCCGCGGCTCTCGGTCTGCTGGCCCCCATGGCCGCCACCGCCGCTGAGATCAACCTCGATGGCGTCAACGAGTACGCCAGCGAAGAACAGGTCACCAGCATCTCCCAGTTCTCCGACGTGCGGCCCACCGACTGGGCCTACCAGGCGCTCTCCAACCTGATCGAGCGCTACGGCTGTGTCGCCGGCTATCCCGACGGCACCTACCGCGGCCAGAA
>JBATEO010000013.1:0-2927 GCA_049664045.1 Prochlorococcaceae cyanobacterium | reverse complement strand
GCTCACGGCGCCGACGCCGGCCAGCCGGGGCAGCGGCTCACCGCTGAGCAGCGCCGCAGTGAGGGCCTCGAGTTCGCCGGCCGTGCGGGCGCCGATGGCATGGCCCACGTTGCCCCCCCCGGCCGCGAACAGTTCCAGGTGCGGGATGCCGTTCACTGCGTAGCGCTCGAGTTCCGGCTGCCAGCGCGGGTTGTCCACGTTCAGCAGCACCACATCGAGTTCGCCGCGGCGGGCCCGTTCGATGCTGTCGACGGCCGGTGCCATGGCGCGGCAGGCCTCGCACCAGTCGGCGTAGAACTCCACCAGCGTGGGCCTGCCGTCGGCCAGGGCCACCGAGAGCTCGGGGGAGCGCCGGGCCAGGGCCTCCAGGGGCGCCTGGGGCTGCAGTCCCCCCCGCAGCCACACCACCAGCACCGCCAGCACGGCGGCGATCGCCAGCAGCGCCTGCCGCTCCCGCCGGCCAGGCCCCGGGGTCCGCTCGGCAGTGCTCATCTCAGGCCCGCTCATCTCGGCACGGCGCATGGCGATGGGGACGGCACATGGTGAATCCGGGCCGGGTGATGCAGGCTGGGAGCACTCTGCCAGGGTCGGCCCGCCAGCGTGCCATGAAGCGTCGTCTCACGCTGCATTTCCCCCGCGAGGTGGTGCATCAGCCGATCACCTACCGGCTGGCCGTGGACTTCGACATCGCCGCCAAGATCCTGCGCGCCCAGATCGCCCCCAACCAGAGCGGCACCATGGTGGTGGAACTCTCCGGTGACATCGATGAACTCGATGCCGCCGAGTCCTGGCTGGAGAGCCAGGGTCTGGGGCTGAACCGTGCTCCGGGGCAGATCGCCATCGATCGCGGCCTCTGCGTGGACTGCGGGATCTGTTCGAGCGTCTGCCCCAGCGGTGCGCTGAGCTTCACGGCTCCCGCCTGGCGGCTGCAGTTTGAGGCCTCGCGCTGTCTGGTGTGCGAACAGTGCATCCCCAGCTGCCCGGTGGAGGCGATCGCGCTGGTTCTGAATCCCATCTGAGCCGTGTCGGCCGTCCTGTCCGTGATCGTGGCGTTGCTGCGCCTGCTGCTGTTGCCTCTGCGGGCACCGCTGCTGCTGGGGCTGATGGGGGTGGCGGTGTACATCGGCACGTCGTGGCGCCTCCTGGAGCCGGAGACGCATGGTCTGCTGGGCCTGCTGGGCTGGCTCTGGTCATGGGATGCCCTGCATACCCTGCTGGTGGTGGTGGTGTGCTGCATGCCGGTGCGTCTGCTGCGCGCCATCACCGGGCTGATGGCCACCAGTCAGGTGGTGACCCTGGTGCTCACCCTGCTGATCGCGACCCTCACAGCACTCTATCTGCTGCGCCTGGAGGTGCTCTCACGGGTGCTGATCCTGGGCTCGGCGGTGTTGCTCGCGCGGGTTGACCTGGCACGGGTGCGGGTGGTGCCGGCACCCCTGGTGCTCTCGTTCAGCCTCAGTCTGCTGGTGGTGGTGAGCGGTGCCGCCGGACGCTGGCTGGTCAGCCGGGGCTGAGTGGCGGCTCGCCGCAGGCAGGGGGACGCGGTTCCTGGAAACTCCACAGATTGCCCATCACCTTCTTCACATACAGGCGTGTCTCGGGGAAGGGAATGGCTTCCACCCACACCTCGGGCTCGCTGTTCAGGCGTGGGTTGATCCACCCGGCCACGGCGTTCGGGCCGGCGTTGTAGCTGGCCACCGCCAGCAGGGCATTCCCCTGCCAGCGCTGCAGCATCTGCCCCAGGTAGCGGGCACCCAGCCGGGCATTGAGGGCCGGTTGCTCGAGTTCAGCGGCGTCCAGCGGGCGGCCTAGCAGTTCCCCGGCCGTGGCGGGCATCAGCTGCAGCAGCCCCACGGCGCCCACGGGCGAACGCACGGAAGGCGAGAAGCGCGATTCCTGCTTGGCCACCGCCGCCAGCAGGGTGGCGGGCACGGCGGCCTCGCGGCCCGCGTCGTTGAGCTCGGCGATGAAATCCGGGCTGTGCAGCTCCCTCTCCAGCACGCGGGTCCAGGGACAGCGGCCGGCCGGCAGCCTCAGGCTGGCCTGCTCGAGCCTGCCCAGTCCCAGCCAGTGGTCCCCCACGGCCCGGCGCAGCCGGCCCTCGTGGATCTGCTCCAGCGGATCTTCGCCGGACCGCTGCTCCTGGCCGATGCGCCAGTGCTCCCAGGCCTCCAGCGGTTGGTTGAGCCGCCAGAGGCGCTCCAGAGCCGGTTCGCCCTGGTCGAGGGGGTGCCAGTCCGGGCGGGCCAGCGGCGGCGCCTTGAGGGGGTCCAGCTCCACATCGCCCCGGCCCAGGCGCACGGCGGCGCGCCAGCCGTAGTAGCCGCCGGGAAGTGCTTCCAGCAGGTCGCTCCAGATCGTCTCGGCCCGCCGGCGCTCGCCCAGCTGCCAGTGCGCCAGTCCCTGCCAGAAGCGGCGGCGGCCCTCCAGGGTTGGGGGCAGCAGTCCGTCGAGGGTCGGCTCATCCAGCAGCAGCGCCGCCTGCCTCCAGTCGCCCGCCAGCGCCGCACGCCGAGCCTGATGCCACTGCAGCTCCCAGCTGGCCGGATCGGCGGGCCACTGCCGCAGCACCGCCAGGGTGGGGCCCGGATCCTCACGCTCCCGGGCCAGACGGGCCTGGGCCGGCGCGCTGCCGCGCAGGGCCGGCGGCAGCTGGGCGATCGCCGCAAGGCTGGCGGGGCTGCGCCCCTCCCCCAGCAGCCGCACCGCTTCCAGGGCCTCATCGCTCCCGGGCGCACGCCGTGCCAGCTCCAGCAGACGGGCCTCTGCCGCCGCCTCCTGCCGGGGATCCGGAAGCAGGGCCCGGGCCAGCGCCAGGCTGGTGGCCGGACTGGCGCTGGTATCCCCCAGGCAGCGCTCGGCCGCCGCCGTGTCTCCCAGCTGGGCCAGGGCGCCGGCGAGCTGGTCGCGCTCGCCTGGGCGCAGGG
>JBATEO010000012.1:0-9240 GCA_049664045.1 Prochlorococcaceae cyanobacterium | reverse complement strand
GCGGTGAAGTCCACGGCGTCTACAACAACGGGAGCGAGCCTTTGGTGTTCGTCTCCGTCGTGGCTCCTGCGGCATCGGGCTTCGAGCCGCTGTAGGCCTCTTGCAGGTCTGGTTGCAGGTCTGGAGCCCTCCCCTCAGGCAGCACCGGCAATCCGCGGCGGCGGCTGAGCGGTACTGAAATGGTTGAGTTCCCTCAGCTCCCCTCCACCTCCGTCATGACCGCGGCTCCGGCCCACCCCACCAGCGGCATCCGCCATAGTCCGATCTGGACCCGGGCCTTCCACAGCCTCAACCTGTTCGTGCTCCTGGTGATGGCCAGCAGCGGGCTGCAGATCTACAACGCCAATCCCGTCTTCGGCGGCCGAGGCGGCCCCACTGTCCCGGAGTTCTTCACGCTGGGCGGCTGGCTGGCGGGTGGCCGTGACTGGCATTTCGGTTTCATGGGCCTCTACGCCTTGAATCTGGGTGTGTGGATCGCCCAGCTGTTTCTGCAGCGACGCCGGCGCCTGGCCGAATGCGGTGATCTGGAAACACTGCACGCCAGCTTGAACACCGCCAAGCGTCGCCTCGCGGCCCATCGCCTGATCTACAGCCTGATGCTGGGGGTGCTGGGCTTCAGCCTGATCAGTGGTCTGGCGCTCTACAAACCCGCCCAATTCTGGTGGCTGTCCGCCCTGTTCTCCTTCGGCGAGGCCTTCGGCACCACCAGTTGGCAGACCTTGCGGATCTGCCATCTGGCCACGATTCCATGCATCGGCCTGCTGCTGGTCGGCCACGTGCTGCTGTCGTGGCGGATCGGGGGGCTGCGGCTGCTGCGCTTGATGTTCGCCTGAGCCGTTCCACCGACCGGCTCACCAACCGGATCTCCACCCGATGACCGACCCGTCACGCCTGAGTCGCCGCCAGCTGCTGGGGCTCACCCTCGGTGGCGGCTCCTCGTTGTTCCTCGGAGGTTGCGCCCTGAACGGCCTCAGTACGGCAGTAGGGCAGGCCACCGAACCGCTCAATGAGCGCATCGAAGCCCTGCTGCAGGGCTCTGGGCCCGTGCCCGAATTCCGGCCCGACCAGGTCGACCCCGCGGCGCTCCTGATCAACAGCTTCAACGGCATCCCCCGACTCGATCCCGAGCGCTACCGGCTGGCGGTCGAGGGACTGGTGAGGCAGCCCCTCCAGCTCGACCTGGCGGCTCTGGCCGCCTTGCCGCAGCACGAGATCATCATGCGCCATGTCTGCGTGGAAGGATGGTCGGCGATCGTGGCCTGGTCGGGCGTACGCCTGGGTGACGTGCTGACCCTGGCAGGGATCTCCAACCTGGGCAGCTACGTGTTCATCGACTCGGCCGACAGCTATTACGAAAGCTGTGATCGAGCCTCCGCGATGCACCCCCAGACCCTGCTGGCGACGCACATGAACGGCGCGCCGCTGCCGGCAGCGAATGGAGCACCCGTTCGACTCGCCACGCCGATCAAACTCGGCTACAAGCTCAGCAAATGGGTCACCCGACTGCGCGTGGTGGCCACCCTGGGGGAACGCCGCGGCACCTGGGAAGACAAGGGATACGAATGGTTCGCGGGGATCTGAGCCGATCGCGACATCGACGTTCTCCTGCGGTCCGGCCCTCGGTGGAGGAGATCGCCATCCCCTGCCCCAACGCCACCGCGGTGGCGAGGCCGATGTAAGGCAGGGGCAAGAGATCCAGGCCCCCTGAGACGACCTCCATCGGGGCCGAAGGCAGCTGCATGGAACGATCCGCGACACGACGGCAAACGAATCGGCAAGCCTCAAGGAGCCGCAGCCGTAGATCACCGGCTTCTGCCATCTGAGCGGCATTTCCAGCAAGTCCCGCGGCCCGCTGATGCCTTGGGCCAGGACGATCAGGGCAGCCAGGTCGTTGGCCGCCCGATGCAACTGACGCCAGCGCAGACGCTTCTGGATCCCCGGCCTGGGGGCCATGGAGAGGAGTACAGCATCAGGCCGCTCAGCCCGATGCCGCCCCAGAAGTTCGATCGCCAGAACGCGGTTTCGGCAGGCGTGTCGCCAGGGCGGAACACGTCGCCCTGCAGCCCCAGGCCGATCACTCCGGCCCAGCAGAGCAGAGCGAAGCTGGCCCGGTAAGCGGGCCGCTTGACCCGCCAGAGAGCGATCAGCGCCAGCTCCGAAGCGGGCAGCACCACGAGCAGGAGCGCCAGTCGCCCCTCTCCTCCATCAAAGGCTAAGCCAGCCGCAGCACCGATACCCAACCCCGCAGGGGGTAGACGAGCACGACCCCGGAATCGGATGGAGGAGCCACGGCCCATCGATCGATCACAGGGCTCAGGGCTTCAGAGGCGCCCAGGCCATGGTGGCGTTGAACTTCTGGCACCAAATGAGCACCGATCCTTGCTTGCTCAGATCCACCGACGCGGGAATGACGTAGCTCTGCGGCCCTGACGCCGACTTCAGTGAAGCCAGCACGGTGTAGCTGCCGGGCTTGAGTGGATAACCAGGAGGTTTGGTCGCCGCCAGGGGGGTCCTCGAGGGGCTGAATGCCACCTTCAGATCTGGGGCCATGTCATTGGTCTTGAAGTCGTTGCTGAGGACCAGAACCTGCCGACCGCCTTCTTTCTTGATCACAAACCCGCCGGTGACGGGAGCCTCTGCTTTCTGGAAGGTTCCTTTGGCGCTGAATCCGGCCGGGGCCATCATGGCCTCAGCCAGGAGCGGGGACTGACTCCGAGCATGAAGTGCGGTGGAGAAGAGGAGGGAGCCAGCAGCAAAGGCAAGGGCCGCGCAGCGGAGTTCTTTGGAGTAGCGAGCGGGCATGGTTGTTGGGGTCGAGTGAGGAGCTTGAACACCGTGATCCGAATCGGAGCGGTACTCGCTCGAGGGGAATACCGATGAGCGAAGGGATCGGATTGGCCCCCGGCTGGAAACTCCGCACCTTGACCTGGTCGCCGTTGCTTCTCTACGTCCTGCTCCGTGGACTCGACGCAACGGCGCTCAAGTGGCTCCAACTCAGCGGTGCCGCCCATGCCGTCGATGGTGAGAACCCGATCAGCTTCTGCAACGTGTTCTTCGTGGCGCAGGCGATCGTGGGTCTTTCAGCCCTCCTCACAGGCCGGGGTGGCCTGCGGCGCCATCTGGGGGCGCTGGACGGGAAAGATCGACGTTTGCTGGCTCTCCATGGCGGTCTGGGAATGTTCCTCGGCCCGATTGCCGCTTATCTGGCTCTGGGTTCGCTGGCGGTCATCAGTCAGACCCTCCTGTTCGCGCTGGTTCTGCCGGTGTCCGCGCTGCTGGCCCGCTGGCTGCTGCGCGAGGCCCTACCGAGGGGCTTCTGGATCAGCCTGTCCTTGATCCTGGCCGGTCTGTTGCTGCCTCAGGCGGCCAGCGCAATGGGCGGCGGTCCCATGGATGAACTGATCGGCGTGGGTTGGGCGCTGGTGGGGGTGGTGGCCTTCGCCGGTTCCGCCATCACCGGCCGGGTCGTGGCAGGTTGCGGGTGGCCTCCGGCCATCAGCGTCGGTCTGCCGTCGACCCTGGCGGCCCTGGTCTTCGCCTTGATCGCCCTGGTTCTGTACGGACCGCACCATTTCCTGCTGCTACGCCTGTGGTGGGTGGTTGGCGTGATCATCGTCTATGGCCTCGCCCTCTCCCTGGGCCGCGAACTGGCGCTGCGCGCCGCTTACCGCCGTCTCCCTGTGGCCACGGTGTCCCTCTGGGGATCGCTCTCGATCCTGGTGGCGGCCGGCAGCGCTGCCGTCGTGCTGGGGGAAAGGGGGACATGGCCGACCATGCTCGGCCTGCTGCTGGTGCTGATCGGGGTGTGCCGGTATGGGGCCAGCGGCAACGACGAGAGCCAATCCGATCGGCCCCTTGGGCGGTAAACCCCTGAAGCACCTTTCTGACTGCCTGCCTTATCGATGTGGGATCGCTCCTGCCCTCCTCCGATCCACCAGACCTGCCGGGTGAGCACTCGGCGAGGAGGGCCTCTCTGACGGAGACCAGCCTCCCCTGCAACTCCCTCGAGGATCTGTACGACGCCTGCGGCGGTGCCGTCTACCGGCTTGCGCTGCGGCTCAGCCGCTCCAGCCAGGAAGCCGAGGACCTCAGTCACGACGTGTTCCTGCGCTTCTGGCAGCAGGGCCGCTATGAACCCTCGCGGGGACCGGTGCTCGCCTATCTGCTGCTGCTGACCCGATCGATGGCGATCAACCGCCTCAACCAGCGCCAGAACCGCTGGCAGCTGATGCAGCGCTGGTCGGCCCAGCTGTTGCCCTCGACCGGGCGCAGCCCCCAGGAGGCCGCCCAGGATGACGAACTGTCGGTGCGGGTGCGCCGGGCGCTGGACAGCATCCCCACCACCCAGCGGCAGGTGCTGGAGCTGGCCTACTACGAGGGTCTGAGCCAAGCAGCGATCGGGGAACGGCTCGGAGTACCCCTGGGCACCATCAAGACCCGCGCCAGGCAGGGGTTGATCCGGCTGAGGACGTTGCTGATCGATTACCGGAGCGAACCATGACCGCCGAACCCTCCCTGCCGCAAAGCCAGATCGACTCCCTGCTGGCAGGCCATGCGCTCGGAGACCTAGACCCCGAGGAACGGGAGCAGCTGGCCGATCTGCTGCGGCAACGACCGGAGCTGCGCACGCGGCTGGAGGAATTCAGCACCACCCTGGAGCTGCTGCCTCTGGCCCTGCCGGCCACAGAGGCGCCGCCCGCCCGCTTGCGGCAGCGGCTGCTGAAGCAGTCCAGGGCCAACGGCCCGCACCAGGGTGTCCGCCGGCCCCGCGCCAGCAGCTGGCTTATCCCGGCCCTGATGGGGGCCGCGCTGCTGGTGCTGGGGGTGCAGCTGCACCAGACCCGCCAGCAGGTGGCCCAGTTGGAGAAGCGGTTGCAGCCGATCGCGACCAACCTGCAGGCCGTCAACCGCCGCCTGCCGCTTCGGACCATGGATTCCGGGGGGCGGGCCGCGGGGGAGGTGCTGGTGACCGCTAACCCCAGCCACAACATGCTGGTGCTCGACGGTCTGCCGCCACTACCCCCCGACAAGACCTACCGGCTCTGGGCAAAGGTGAACGGGCGCGAGGTGGGCTGTGTGCCATTCGTGCCGGACAGCCGCGGCCATGTGGCGATGCTGATTCCCACCTCGCCCACGAGCCAGGCCAGCAGCGTGAGCGTCAGCGTCGAGACCGTGCCGGACGGGCAGGCCCCTCAGGGGCCGATGGTTCTCAGCGGCGCGATCTGATGCTGGTGCCGCTGCGGCGGCTGCAGGAACGCCGGCCCCTGGGCCATGGCCTGCTGGGGGTGATGCGGGAGGTCTTCCCCGAGGAAAACGTGCGGGGCTGAAAGGACTGAGCCGGGAGCTACCGGCAGCTCATGACCTGATCAGGCTCCGTCCGGCCGCCAGCCGAATCGCTTCCTGCACGGCTTCGATGCAGCGGTGGGCGCGGCGTTTGGCCTCGTCCTGCCTGCGAGCGCAAGAGATGTAATCCTCTATCGCCTCTGGGGTCTCGATCAGTGCCAGCTGGCGTTCCCGGGCCGAACACCTCCTGTTGCAGCACCGCGAGCACGTTGCCTTTGAAGGCCTCGACCTGGGCTGGCCGCAGGCGGCGGCTGTTGGGCAGCCCCGCCGCAGGGCCGGCCGGGGCCTCCACCCTCCAGCTAAGCCCCGTGCCAGGCAGCCCCACCGTGGTGCGGGCCCGGCCCGGCTGCGCCACCGGGATGTTGAAGGATGCACCGCGGCCGCCGACGGAAATCGAGCTCAGGCCGCTGTTCGCGAAGTGGAAGCGCAGTGGGCCCACGCGGGCAGTCTTTCGAAAGCGGAAGCTCACGGCGTTCAGCTATCCACACCGCATCCAAGCGAGCCGGTATCCGTCAACTGTGATCCCAGCAGAATAGCGTCTGCGGCTTATCAGGCGTTCAGGCTCATGACCACCAACGGGCAGATGGGGGGCGCCGCATCGCAACCGGTGTGATAAACGCTCACAAGACGCAGATTACAGCGTCGTCCATCGCATAGTGGCGCTGGTGACGATCCGGAGTCAGCAGCTGCGGAGTCAGTAGCTGGCTACGGAGCCGAAGCATGGCCTTGATAAAGAATAGGCAATTCAATTCTGCTTATATCTCCAATCCGATCGGAGGTGCTCCCTGGCTGCAGCTGTCTGACACCGCAGTTGCAACAGGCTGAGAATCTGCACCGCAGCTACTGAAACGGCTCCCTCCCCGGTAGATTCCGCTTACGCTCCACTCTGGGGATTGAATGGCTGGCGGATCCAATCAGCATTCACCGCAGCCAGCCGCTCTCACGGTGGGCCAGCTGGAGGCCAGTTACCTCACCTACTGCAAGGCACTCCGGATGCTGATCGAAGAGGGTCGTTCGCTGGTGGAGATCAAGCGCACGGTCTGCTGGGAGCGACTGGAGATGCTCAATCGGGCGATGCCGCGGCAGTACCGCGAGCCAGTCATGCACTACGGCATGCTCAAGCGCCAGCTTGAGGCAGAAGCCGCCAGGGCCAGCGGGTAAGTCGGACGTTTCAGCAATAGCCGTGCCGCGGCTGAGCACCGTCACTGCCAATGCCATGGTTCATACTCCCAGAGCCACACAGCGATGGTCAGTGTTGCTTTGGCATGGGTCGAACCCATCGATGATCATGCCCTGCAGGGCCGGGTTGATTATCCCTGTTGAAGTTGTAAGCTACATCTCGCCATCATGATCATGGCTTCATCGTCCTGCTGGACAGCACGCTCGGTCCTCTCTAGGTTTCCAGGATCTTGCTTGCCTTGCCATGGGGCCTCGAGTCCGGCGTCTGAAGGGTGTGGAGCTACGTATGGAGCGGTACCTCTGGCGCCTTCGCTTGATCGCCATCTTGCCAGTGGTCATGAGCCTGACGAGCACAGTGTTCACTTTCGTGCTTGGCACGATGGAGATCGGCAAGGCGATGGTCCTGTTGGGCCGTAGTGCCAACGATCAGGATGTGATCGCCAAGCTTCTGGGTGGGGTGGTGTCAGGAATCGACCTTTATCTGATCGGTATTGCCCTCCTGATCTTTGGCTATGGAGTGTACGAGCTACTGATCTCACCAATTGAAGCAGCACGTGAGAGTGGTGGCGGCAGTGGCCTGCTCGACATCCGAAACCTTGATCAGCTCAAGGAAAAGCTGGTGAAGGTGCTGGTCGTGGCGTTGATCGTAGCGGCGTTTAAATCGATGCTTACCATGCAGATTCAGGATGGTGCCTCGCTGACATACTTCAGTCTCAGCGTGTTGCTGCTGGCACTGAGCGGAGTTCTGGTCACTGGCGATCTTGGCCTGGGTCGTGGTCACGGCCGCTGAAGGCCAACTCCAGACAGCGAAGAGTTGTGCCCCCATTGCGTGCTGAAAGCCAGCAGGGTTTGTTTTTTGCTAAGTCCTGTCCCTCGGTCGGAGTGGAGACGCCCCTATGGGGCCATGCCAACCTGAACCGGTGGGCAGCAGAACTGGTGTTGTCGGTTGGGTCGGCGTCAGACGGTCAAGTCCGGTGTCGATGGCACCCACCAGACTGCCTGCCGCGGCTAAGGCTGCGCGTTCGCGTGCCGCCACCTTCCTCCTACCCACCTTCCTCCTACCAAGCCGCTGCAGCGCAGGCTCGCTGGGGAACTCCTCTCGACTCAAAGTAACCCCGCCACGTTTGGCTTTCCTTAAGGCGTAAATCCGCCTGCCCACCACCCCAATAGCCCTGCTCGCTACGCGTGCCAGCAACCAAGGCCAGCAGCTATGGGCAGGATTGCGCTTCACGAAGTCCTGGGGGGCGATCAGCGTGTGAGTTCAGGGAGCTGCCGGCGCAGCATCGTGAGCTTGGGCAGGTCGTGGACGACCACGTAGGGATGGGCAGGATTGCGCTTCACGAAGTCCTGATGAAACGGCTCAGCGGCATAGAAGGCGTTGCTCTGCTCCAGCCGGGTGACGATGGCCCCATCGAAGGCTCCCTCCTGCTCCAGTTGGTCGATGTACCTCTGGGCGACCTCCCGCTCGGCCGGATCGGTCGTGAAGATTGCCGATCGATACTGCGGTCCCACGTCGGGTCCCTGCCGGTTGAGCTGGGTGGGGTCGTGAGCCACGGAGAAGAACACCCTCAGCAGCTGCCCATAGCTCACCACGGAGGGGTCGTAGATGATCCGGATGCCTTCCGCATGGCCGGTGAGGCCTGAGCTCACGGAGTCATACCTCGCCGTTTGTGGATCGCCGCCGGCGTAGCCCGTTTGCACATCGATCACGCCCTTGACGTGTTCGAACACCGCTTCCATCCCCCAGAAGCATCCCCCCGCGAAGACCGCCGTGCGTTGGGCACTGTCAGGGCGGAGCAGGTCCTGCCTGGGGGGCGGCAGGGTATCGGCTCTGCCGGCCTGAGGACTCAGACGCAGCGCCAGGAACAGGACCAACGGAGACACGAGCAGAGCTCCGATGGCAATCGGTCGACGCAGGCGGGACAACGGCATGGTGTGAGGTCTGCTTACCGACTGGACTACCAGTGAACGCCGCTGGTGGATGGCGATGTGGGGGCGGAGCTGCTGACGCTGGCGCCTGGGGCCAGGGGTCCAGTGGGGTCTCCCGTGGGGTCCGGGGCACCTGGGTCGGTGCAGTGGACGGCGCCGGCGTCACACGCCTGGAAGACCGGTGATCGGCTGAGGATGTTGGAGCAGGGGCCGGATCGTCAGCGCGCTCCTGGGCGCAGCTCCGGTGGGGTTTCTTCCATCCGTGGAGCCTCCGAATCAATTGAACCCAGCCTCGGCATCCAAGGCGCCACGGGCAATGGGTGTCCTAAGCCAGGGTCAAATGGATTCACGACGACCGTCTCGTCGTGGGCCCGCGCGTCAGACGTGCGTTGAACAGAGTTTCCCTAATGTTGGCCTCAGGCTTTGGAACTCAATGATCTGTGGTCAATCTTCTAGATCTCAGATCGGGGGGGTGGCCACCTTCGAGGTCTTTTTCCGGCACCGACCGCTACCCCCTGCGCTTCCTGTTCCAGGATGTGCAGGGGGCTTTCGGCCTCGTGATGATCGACAACATCAACGGGTGAGGTCGCAGCTGGTCAGCGGTCCTGCGGGAACCACTGATTGAGTCTGCGCTCGGCACGCTCGCGGATCTGTGGCGAGATGTGGCGGGTGCAGAGCCCGAGCAGGGCCGTGATCGCCACCAGGTCGTCGGAGAAGCCGGCCACCGGGATGAAATCGGGGATCAGATCGAGCGGCACCAGCAGATAGGTCAGAGCCGCGAGCACCGTG
>JBATEO010000011.1:0-26230 GCA_049664045.1 Prochlorococcaceae cyanobacterium | reverse complement strand
GCGCAGCTTGCGGATGATCTGCTCGGGGGTGTGGCGCTTGCGTTTCATGGGGCTTCTCCTGGCCAAGTCTGGCCGGTAGGGAAGCTCTCATAAGGACTGGTTCAGTTTCCGGGGTCCACGTCAACTCATCGGGGGTACCGAATGGATTACTATGGCCTCGCGCTACAGTCAGGAGCTCGACCAACGAGTAGAGGTCCCAGAGCCGGTTCTGGATGGGCGTGGCGGTGAGCATCAGCACAAACTTGAAGCGCCGATCGAGAAGTGCCTTATGGAACGAGATTGCAACCTTCGGCGGCGATGGCGTACCGTGCAGATTGCGCAACTTATGAGCTTCATCAAGGACCAGCATTTGAAAACGGTCCTGCGGAAGGTGCTGGAGATAGAGCCGTGCGCTGTTATAGGTCGTAATGACCGCTCCGATCTCATCCTCGGGCTCGGCTTTGAGCAGCTCACTGCCAGTAGCGATGTGGGCGGGAATGTCGAACTTTGCTTCTAGCTCCTCCTTCCACTGGGGTCCGAGCAATTTCGGTGCCACGACAAGTATTCCTGCGATCCGCCTGCGTGCGACGAGCTCGCTGGCGACCAAGCCAGCGCTAATCGTTTTGCCGAGACCGACGTCATCGGCGAGGAGCGTCACAGGTAGACGCCTGCAGAAGTTGATGAGGTTGGTTACCTGATGATTAAACGGCTCGATCCGTCCGCGCCAGCGTGCCTCCGATTTGAGGTCGGCGCGGCTGTTGATGACAATCGGATCAATTAGTGACCATTCCAGAGCGGCGCGATACAGTGAGTAAGCACTAGCGCTCGATGCTCTGCGCAAGCTCTTAGACGAAAGGGAATAGTCAGAACTGGACATGCAATCGATGTTCTGCCGGTCAAGGAGCGCGAGAGACGACTTTCAGAACGTCAACACATCATCCCAGGGGCGACGCGAACAGGGATGCCTGATGAAATGGAAGGAGGCTCGGCGTTGAGATGTCGATCGTCTCGATCGAGTATGCGCCAAGCATAAGTAGTGATCTAGAGCTGGAAGGGACGCAGCTTGCCAACAGCCACACCCCCCGAAGAGCGGGGTTCCTGGAAGCTGGAGTGAGCCACCGGGAGGAGGCATGACTGCCACAGGTCGCGAAGCGATGCAGGAGCTGCATGGATCCGGCCGTCTGTGAAAGCGATGAAAGCAAGGGTGCGCCGGCGGCGACTGGTTGACAGACTCCCTTGAGAACGCTGCTGGCCTGCATGCGCAGTCTTCAATCCCGGTCTGGCATCCACCCAACCCCTCACAGGCCAGCCTGTACCTTCCCGTGCATGCCCGCCCGCCGCTCCAAACCCAAGCCCCCCACACCGGCAGATCCCAAGGCAGACCTCGCAGCGCGGGGCTTCCGGGTGGCCGATAGCGGCCCACACACCAGCAAGACCCTGATGCTCCAGGAGCTGGAAGCCCTGCTGGCAGCGGTTCCGGCAGATGCTCCGGCCAAGGCTTACCGAGCCGCGATCGTGGAGGCGAACGTGCTGGGCAAGCGCACCCTCTCCACCCGCAAGGAAACCGCCTCCCGGCTCACCGCGCTGCATGGCCTCGATCCCAGCAAACCGCTGTTTCGAGTGATGCGCCGGCTCTGGGCCGTGGATCCGGCGGCACACCGCCAGTTGGCCCTGCTCAACGGCCTGGCTCGCGACCCCCTGCTGATGGCCACCACAGCGCAGGTGATGGGGATGGCCCAGGGGGAGCAACTGCAGCGCTCCGAGATGGTGGCGGCGGTCCAGGGCTTCACCCACGACCGGCTCAGCCCAAAGGTGCTCGATGCAGTGGCCCGCAACGCCGCCAGCAGCTGGACCCAGAGCGGTCACCTCAGGGGCAAGGTCAAGAAACTGCGGCAGCCGCTCAGGGCCCATCCGGTGGCTCTGGCCCTGGCCATATGGCTGGGTTACGCCAGTGGCAAGCGCGGCAAGGCCCTGCTCAACACCCCCTGGGCAACGGCGCTCGATGCGTCCAGCTCAGGGCTGCTGGAGCTGGCGGAGCAGGCCAAGCGCCTGGGCTTGCTCAAGCTCTCCCACGGTGGCGGGGTGGTGTCGATCGACCCCTGTGGTTTGGATCCACTGCGCGGAGGTGATCAATTATGAGCAGGATTGATGATCTGGCAGCCCGCTACGCCGATCACATCCGCACTCCTTGGCAGCAGGGCCTGCCCGCCGCCAATCGGGTGGTGATGCTGGTCTACGAGAAGGAGGCAGAACGGCAACTGCGCGGGAAGCTCGGCGAGTTTGAGCAGCTCACCAAGGGGGCTGGCCATGGCTGGCATCTGGTCGATCTCACCACTGCCTTTGCGGACTGGATGGCCAGCATGAAGTACAGGGAGGACTACTTCGAACGACCGGACGACATCCGCCTCAAGCTGGATACCGGCTTCTTGCGCTACGTGGCTGAGCTGATCAAGGTCCAGCTCAGCCAGGCCACCGACAACGACGTGGTGGCGCTGCTGGGAGCAGGGAGCCTCTTCGGGTTCCTGCGGCTTTCAGATGTGATTCGGGAGATCGAGGGCTTCCGTACTGCCGATCAGGAGCCTCTATTGCAGGGCCGCCTGGTCGTGTTCTTTCCCGGCCAGAAGGACGGCAACAACTACCGGCTGCTCGATGCCCGAGATGGCTGGAACTACATGGCGGTGGGCATCACCCGCCATCCCACAGGAGCGGTGGCATGACCCAAAAGATTTTCCAAACCCTTCAGCGCGACCCGCGCATCAGCCCGCTGGCCAACAACGGGCAGGCGCGGATCACCACGCTCGACGACGAGAACGCTCGCCGTGAGCTGGAAGGTGAGCTCAGCACCTTCGTGTGCGACGGCCAGTACGGCCAGGCGATGGAGCGGATCCTGCAGAGCTACCTGGCCCAGCAGGGGCAGGCCCGCCAGAACGCTGCCTGGGTGGCGGGGTTCTTCGGTAGCGGCAAGTCGCACCTGCAAAAGATGCTCGGCCACCTCTGGGCCAACACCGAGGTGAGCCCGGGCAGGCGAGCACGGGATCTGGTGCTGGAACTTCCCGATGGGGTGAAGGCCCAGTTCCGCGAGCTCGACACCCTTGCCGTCAGAAGCGGCAAACCTCTGATGGCGGCCAGCGGCGCCATGCCCTCCGGCGCCAAAGACGCCGTGCGCAAGACCGTGCTGGCGATCCTGCTCAAGTCAGTGGGCATGCCCGAGAAGGTGCCCCAGGCGCGCTTCTGCTTCTGGCTGCGGGAGAAGGGCTACCTCGACGTAGTGCGCTCAGCAGTTGAGGCGGAAGGCAGCCGCTGGCTGGAGGAGCTCGATGAGCTCTATGTAAGCCCGGTGATCGCCGGAGCCGTACTGGAGCAAGACCGCGACTTCGCCGCCGGCAACCGCGAGGCGCGGGATGTGATCCGCCAGCAGTTCCCGAACAGCGACAGCGACATCACCACCGCCGAGTTCGTGCAGCTGACCCGCAAGGCGCTGGCCCCCGATGGCGGCGAGCTGCCCCACACGATGCTTGTGCTTGATGAGGTGCAGCAGTACATCGGCGACTCCAACGACAGGGCCACCGACTTCGTGGAGCTGGCCGAGGCGCTGCAGACGGAGCTCGACAGCCGGGTGATGTTGGTGGCCTCCGGCCAGTCAGCCCTGTCGTCGGAAACTCCGCAGCTGCAGAAGCTCAAGGACCGTTTCCGGGTCACGGTGCAGCTGTCGGACACTGACGTGGAAACGGTGATCCGCAAGGTGATCCTGCAGAAACGCGCCGATGCCCAGGCCGATGTGCAGCAGGTGTTGGAGACCAATGCCGGCGAAGTCTCCAAACAGCTGGAAGGCAGCCTGATCAAGGAGCGCACGGAAGACCGCCAGGTGGCGGTGGCCGACTATCCGCTGCTGCCCACGCGCCGGCGCTTCTGGGAGGAGTGCTTCCGCAGCGTCGATGTGGCCGGCACCAACAGCCAGCTGCGCTCACAGCTGCGGATCATCTTTGACGCGGTCAAAGACATCGCCGAGGAAGACCTGGGCCGGGTGATCACCGGCGATGTGTTGTTCCAGGCGATGGGGCCCGACCTGGTGAACTCAGGCGTGCTGCTCAATGAGCTCAACAACCGCATCGCCGGCCTCGATGACGGCAGCGAGGAGGGGAGGCTCAAGCAGAGCCTGTGCGGACTGGCCTTCCTGATCAGCCGGCTGCCGAGAGAGCAGGGGGCAGACAAGGGCATCCGTGCCACCGCCCGCACCCTGGCCGACCTGATGGTGGCCGACATCCGCCAAGACAGCGGACCGATGCGCAATCGAATCGCCGGCTTGCTGGAGGCGATGGCCGAGGAAGGCGTTGTGATGCCGATTCAGGCAGAACAAGGTCAGGTGGAATACCGCCTGCAGACCACCGAAGGCGCCCAGTGGCAGCGTCTCTTCGAAGAGAAGCGCCAGGCGGTCCGCAACGACGACACCGAAGTCACCACCCAGCGCGAGCAGCGCCTCGGAGTGGAGCTCCAAAAGGAGCTGAAGGCCATCCGCCTGCTGCAAGGCGACGCCAAGATCCCGCGCTCGATCGTCCAGTGGATCAATCCCGAACCGCCGGCCCCCTCAAACGAGCAGGTGGTGGTGTGGATCCGCGACGGTTGGGGCTGCAGCGAGAAGGAGGTGCGGGAGGCAGCCCGCGAGGCCGGTGCCGACAACCCAGTGCTGCACGTGTTCCTGCCGCGCCGCAACGCAGAGGACCTCAAGAACCGGATCATCGATGCCACCGCTGCCCGCCGGGTGCTCGATCACTACGGCACCCCCTCCACGCCGGAGGGCCTGGAGGCGCGGCAGGCGATGCAAAGCCGCCTGAGCCGAGCAGAAGAAGACTGCAACGAGCTGATCGCCGATGTGATCGCCAACGCGCTGGTGCTCAAGGGCGGCGGCATCGAGGAGTTCGGCACCAAGCTGAGCGAGAAATTGCAGTCCGCGGCCTCTGAGGCATCACTGGCCCGGCTATTCCCTGAGTTCCCAAAAGCCGACCACGGCAGCTGGGGCACGGCTGTGAAGCGCGCCAAAGAAGGCAGCGATGCACCGCTCACCGCAGTAGGCCATCAGGGCTCAAACGACAGCCATCCGGTGGCTCGTCAGGTGATCAACGCTATCGGCGGCGGCAAAGAGGGCAGCGCCATCCGGGCAGAGCTGAGGGTGTCTCCTTATGGCTGGCCGCAGGATGCGATGGATGCGGTGCTGCTGGCCCTCCACCGCGATGGCACCCTCAGCGCTAAGGACAGCCAGAACAACCCGATTGCGGTTGGTCAGCTTGATCAGCAGAGCCTGGGCAAGGCGCGGTTTTACCTGCAGGAGGTGCGCCTCACCACCAAGGAAAAACTGGCGGTGCGGGGCGTCTATGGCATCGCCGACGTCAACGCCCAGTCCGGGCAGGAGGAGGCCAAGGCCACCGAGTTCCTCGATGCCATCGAGAACAAGGTGCTCCAATCCGGTGGCGAGGCCCCGCTGCCCCCGCCTGTGAGCTCCACCCTGCTAAAGGAGCTGCGGCAAAAGAGTGGCCCCGAGCAGCTCAAGTCCATCCTTGATGCCAAGGAGCAGCTGCAGGAGTTGTGGGATCAGGCCTGCAGCCTGGGTGCCCTCAAGGAGAAACGTCAGCCTGGATGGGAACGTCTGCAGGCTCTCTTGCACCAGGCCCAGGGATTGCCAGTGCACCAGGAGCTGGAGGCCCAGGTTGAGGCAATTCGGAGCCAGCGCTCCCTGCTCGATCCCACCACCGACTTCGTGACCCCGTTGCTCCAGCAACTGGAGCAGGCACTCACGGCGGAGCTGGAGCAGGCCCAGCAACAGGTGAGCCAGGTAGTGGCCGCGGAGCTGCAGCGACTGCAGGCCAGTGCCGAATGGCAGGGGCTGGCGGAGGCCGAGCGCGGTCGAATCAGCCAAGTGCTGCAGCTGCCCGCCTCAGTTCCACCGGCGGCGCCCATTGAGCGCAGCCAGCTCCTGGAAGCACTCCAGCAGCGCTCCATCACCGGCCGAAAAGAACAGGCCGAGAGCATCCCCACCCGCTTTGCCAAGGCCCGCACCGCGGCGGCCAAGGCCCTGGAGCCCTCCACCCAGGCCCTGAAACTCAGCAGCGGGGTGCTCAAAGATCCAGCAGCACTGGATGCCTGGTGGGCAGCTGAGCGCCAAAAGCTGCTCGCAGCCCTGCAAAACAGTCCGATCCAGATCAACTGATTCCCGATGCCCGCTCTCGCTTCCGATCTGCGTAGGACCCTCGAAACCACCGTGGTGAAGGCCCGCGAGCTGGCCGAGCGCGGTGCCAGAGATGCACTCATGGCTCTGGCGGTGGGCGCCAGCGAGCCCTTTGCCTCGATGAGTGAGGAGGAGCGCAAGCTGCGCAACCGCCTACGGGCCCATGGTCGCCAGCTGGGGGATCAGCGCGATCCCCAGAAGGGCTCGCAGAGCATCGAGCGGCTGGTGCGGGAGATGGCCTACGAGCACTGGCACCGGATGCTGTTCGCCCGCTTCCTGGCGGAAAACCAGCTGTTGATCGAGCCAACATCTGGCGTCTCGATCACGCTCGATGAATGCGAAGATCTCGCAGCTGAAGAAGGCACCGATCTCTGGGGCCTGGCTGCCCAGTTTGCCCAGGCGATGCTGCCCCAGATCTTCCGGGTCGATGATCCGGTGCTGGCAGCAAAGCTGCCGCTGGAGATCCGGCAGCAACTGCAGGGCTTGGTTGCAGGGTTGGAAGCAGAGACCTTCACGGCCAGCGACAGCCTGGGCTGGACCTATCAGTTCTGGCAGACGAAGCGCAAAAAGGAGGTGAATGATTCTGGCGTGAAGATCGGCGCCGATGAACTCTCCCCGGTCACGCAGCTGTTCACCGAGGACTACATGGTGGACTTCCTGCTGGACAACACCCTCGGCGCCTGGCACGCCGGCAAGGTCCTGGCCTCGAATCCTGAGCTCGCCAGCACTGCCCAAACCGAGGATGACTTGCGCCAGGCCGTGACTCTTCCCGGCTGCCCCTGGACTTACCTGCGGTTCCTCAAGTCAGACGATGACACTTGGACACCGGCGGCTGGAACCTTCGATAGCTGGCCCAGAACTGCGGCAGAACTGACCTGCCTTGATCCCTGCATGGGCAGCGGCCATTTCGTGGTGGCGATATTCGAGCGCATGGTGGCGCTGCGAATGGAGGAGGAAGGAGTGAGCGAACAGACCGCCGTGGCGGCCGTGATCCAGGACAACCTGTTCGGCCTAGAGATTGATCCGCGCTGCACGCAGATTGGCGCTTTCAACCTGGCGCTGGCCGCGTGGCGGCGTGTGGGTCACTGCAAGCTGCCCGCGATGAGCCTCGCATGCTCGGGCCTGGCGCCGAACACCAGCGAGGTCGACTGGTTGGCTTGGGCTGGTGATAACGAGCGCCTGAGGAATGGAATGAAGCGGCTCTACCAGTTATTTGACAATGCAGCTGTACTGGGAAGTCTTGTCAATCCAAGGGCAGAGGAAGCCGATTTGCTGGTCGCTGGATTTAACGAACTCCAACCGCTGGTTGAGCAAGCTCTGGTTAACAAATCCAAGGACGACAGCGCCAATGAACTTGCCGTAACTGCGCGGGGGCTGGCGAAGGCGGCGGACGTGCTCGCAGGGCAGTTCACGCTGGTTGCCACGAACGTGCCTTACTTGGCGCGCGGGAAGCAGGAAGCGGCATTGTGTGACTTTATTGAGAAGAACTTCAATAAAGGCAAGGCCGATCTCTCTGCCGTATTCGTTTTGCGCTGCCTTGATTTTTGCGCACAAGGTGGGGCCACAGCACTTGTCACGCCACAGAACTGGCTATTTTTGAAATCCTATCAAAAACTCCGCCAGGCACTTCTCCTCAACACAACGTGGAATTGGATTGCGCGCCTTGGGCCGAAGGCTTTTCAAACTCCGATGTGGGACTTCAATGTAAGCCTCTTCTCCTTGACCCAGGATGACCCGTTAAGTGGCCATGTGTTCGGAGGCATCGATGTTTCTGATCAAAACTCACCCGCCGACAAGGAGCAATCTCTTCCTCATAGACCTTTTCATATTGCAAAACAATCGGATCAACTGTCAAATCCAGATTCAAGCATCGTTCTTGCCGACCAAGCGAAGATAGCACTTCTTAAAGAAAGAAGCACCCCAAACAAAGGGCTGAGCACCAATGATGACGCACGCTTTGTGCGCGGGTTCTGGGAACTCCCTGAAATCCCAAGTGAGTGGGATTTTCACCAGAGCACTGTTGACCAGGTGACGCCCTATTCTGGGCGCTCCAATATTATTTTGTTCGAGGGGGGACGTGGTTCTCTCCGGAAGATGAATGCATCTCAAGACAGAGATCGCAGGCGTGATTTGCAGGGAGCCAATGCTTGGGGCAAGCGTGGGGTGGCCATCAGTCTAATGGCCTCTCTGCATCCGACTATTTACACTGGAGAGCGCTTTGATACAAACGTCGCCGCCATTATCCCAGACTCCGAAGACTTGCTGGCTCCGTTATGGTGCTTTTGCTCTAGCGCCGAGTTCGCGATTGAAGTAAGAAAGCTAAATCAGAAACTTAGTGTAGCAGACTCAACCCTCACAAAAGTCCCCTTTGACCTTGCGCACTGGCAGAAGGTGGCGGCTGAGAAATATCCGCACGGCCTGCCGAAGCCCTATTCCAGCGACGCAACACAATGGCTGTTCAGCGGCCACCCCGCCGGCGCAGGCCAGCCTTTGCACGTGGCCGTGGCACGGCTGCTCGGATACCAGTGGCCTCGCCAGACCGGTTCCAATTTTCCTGATTGCCCCGTCCTTGGGCCTGATGGCCTAGCAGCCCTGGCCGATGACGATGGCATCGTCTGCCTGGCGCCCGTTCGAGGCGAAGCCTCCGCCGTTGAACGCCTGCGCAAGTTGCTGGCTGCTGCGTTGGGGGAAGAGTGGTCGGCGGCCAAAGAGCGGGAGTTGCTGTTGGCCGCAGCCGTGGATAATAACGCCAAAAAGCCTGAATCCGATCTGGAGAGTTGGCTGCGCGATTCGTTCTTCAGCGAACACTGCAAGCTGTTCCACAGCCGGCCCTTCATCTGGCAGATCTGGGATGGGAATGCCCGTGGGTTCAGCGCCCTGGTGAACTATCACAAACTGGCGGCATCCCATGGCCAGGGCCGCAAAACTCTGGAGCAGCTCACCTTCACCTACCTGGGCGACTGGATCGATCGCCAGAAACTGGATCAAGCGGAAGGTGTTAATGGCGCCGATGATCGACTTGCTGCCGCACTTGATCTTCAGGCACAACTCAAGAAGATCCTCGATGGCGAGCCTCCCTACGACCTGTTTGTGCGTTGGAAGCCACTCCACCAGCAAGCGATCGGCTGGGATCCAGACATCAACGATGGTGTTCGCCTAAACATCCGCCCTTTCCTCAGTGCCCACCTGCGCAAAGGCGGCAAAATCGGAGCCGGCATCCTCCGCGCTAAGCCCGGCACCATCAAATGGGCAAAGGACAGAGGCAAGGAGCCGATGCGCTCCAAAGACGTCTTCCCATGGTTCTGGGGCTGGGATGAAAATGACCCAGAGATGAACCCCTCAGATCCGACCAAGTGCGCCAACTTCGGTGCTCCACCCGACATCACTGTTGGTCAAGGGCAGAACTCTCGTTATAAGCCAGTCCCAGCCGGCGACAGCTACGACGGCAACCGCTGGAACGATCTGCACTACACCCGTGCATCCAAGGAAGCAGCCAGGGCTCGGCATCGGGGTGAGGGTTGATCCATGGCTGAACGCACCATGCTCGAATCCTTGATCCAGAAGCTGCGTGGCTGCAATGTCCACGGCGATGCAGAAGAGTCGCCGGTCGCCATCCTCTGGACCGATCCCCGCAGCGAGTGGAAACCGCTGATTCCCCTCTTGCGCCAGCAGCTGCCTGAGCTGCTCTGCTTGGGCGACTACAACCCCGAGGACCAGCAGGGCCCGGCGCTCTGGCTGCGATGCATCGTGGATCACAGCCTGCCCGCTGCTGATATTGCTGCTGGCAAGGTCCCAGTCATCTACCTACCAGGCGTCGCCCGCCAGGAGCTACGGGCCGGCGAGGGTTGCCCCAAGGCCCTGGAGCCCCTGATCGAGTTGATGTTTCGCGGCAGCCTCTGGCTCCAGCGCAATGGGCGCGACTGGACCCTGGCCGCCTTCCTCAGCTCCGCTGATGCACTGAATCTCGATCTGGCTGGAGATCAGGCCACCAAGGCAGCCCTCAGCCGAGCCCTCACCGAACTGGCCAGCGTGCCCCTCGACCAGCTGAGCGGCAAGCGGCTGGAGGCAGAAGACTTCGACGCCCTGCTGGCCGACGACCCCACCCGCGACCTACTCCAGTGGATGGCTGATCCCCAGGCGTTCCAGCTGCGTTGCGCAGGCGAGCGCTGGAGTGCGCTCTCCGCCATCTGGAAGAAGGAGCTCAAGTTTGATCCCGCCAAAGACGGCGAGCTCTCCGCCGCCGAACGACTCACCAAGGGCGCAGGCGCTTGGGACAAAGTCTGGCTGCGCTTTGCAGATAACCCCACGGCTTTCCCGGGCATCCCTGAGCTGCTGCGCCGGGTCGAGCCCGAGCAGATGGGTTTGGCCGTCGGGGCTCAAGACCTATCCCGCTGGCCCTCCCACAACGCCGCCTGCGAAGACCAGGTACTCACAGGCCTGCAGGGCCTGGCCGGCAAATCCCACGCCGATGCCTGCCGCTGCGTGCGCGAGCTGGAGGCCCAGCACCGTGAGCGGCGCAGCTGGATCTGGGCTCAGCTCGGTCTGTCACCCATGGCAAAGCTGCTCGAACCGCTTTGCCTGTTGGCCCAACGTTCCGATCAGCCCCTGGTGGGGAGCACACCAGAAGACTTCATCGAGCCCTACACGGCAGATGGCTGGGAAGCAGACCTCAGCGCTTGGCAGGCTCTGGCGATGGCCGGCACAGCCCAGGAAAACGTGGTGCGCACCGTGGTGGCAGCGCTGCTGCGCCCTTGGCTGGATGAGACCGCCTCTCGCTTCCAGAAAGCCGTCGCTAACAGCGGCCTACCAAGCCCTGCAGACCAAGGCGCCATAACCGCCGATCCTGGCGAGGTGCTGCTGTTCGCTGATGGCCTCCGCTACGACGTGGCTAGGCAGCTGCAGAAAGAGCTGGAGGTGATTGGCATCACTGGCAGCCTCACCACCCGCTGGGCTGGGCTGCCCACCGTCACGGCCACGGCCAAGCCCGCCATCACGCCTCTGATCGGCAAGATCCAGGGCCAGACCCTGCCGGAAGATTTCGCTCCAGCCTTCCGCTCCGGCAAGCCCACCAGTGCCGCTGAGCTGCGCAAGGCTCTCACCGCCCAGGGCTACACAGTGCTGGGTGACGACGAGCTGAACATTCCGTCTGGCCCTGAGGCACGTGGCTGGCTGGAGATCGGCGCCCTGGATCACCGCGGCCATCAGCTGCAGAACGACCTTCCTCGGGTGATTCAGGACGAGATCGAACGGCTGGCCCTCCGCATCCAGAAGCTCCTTGATGCCGGCTGGCGCTCCGTGAAGATCGTCACCGACCACGGCTGGCTGTTCTGCCCCGATGGCCTGCCCACCGCTGAGCTGCCCAAGCACCTGACCGCGAGCAAGTGGGCCCGCTGCGCGGCCATCAAGGGTGACTCCCATGTGCCCGTTCCCACCGCAGCCTGGAGCTGGAACCCCAGCGAACAGTTCGCCACCCCCAACGGCGCCGCCTGTTTCAACACAGGCGGCAGCTACTCCTATGCCCATGGCGGCATCAGCCTGCAGGAGTGCCTGACCCCTGTGCTGGTGGTCTCTGGCGGGTCGAGCAGCGCCCCCGCAGCCGCCATCACCGAGATCAGCTGGAAGGGCTTGCGCTGCAACCTGGAGGTGAGCGGCGGAACGGCAGGCATGACAGCCGACCTGCGCCGAGAAGCCGCTGGCGGCCCCTCAGTGGCCACCACGGCCAAACCGGTCGACGATGGCGGTGCCCGCCTGCTGGTGGAAGATGACGAGCTCGAAGGAGCAGCGGTGGTGGCGGTGCTGTTGAGCCCTGATGGCCGGGTAATCGCTCAGCGCCGCACCGTGGTGGGAGGAGACAACGCATGAGCAGCGCCGACATCGCCGCCACCAGCGAGATGGACCATCTCGACCAGCTCGGAGCCAAGGCCTTCGATGGCTTCCTGGTCCGCAAGGATCTGGTGCGCAAATACTCCCGGCAGTACCCGGTGCCCACCTACGTGGTGGAGTTCCTGCTGGGCCGCTACTGCGCCAGCACCGATCCAGCCGAGATCGAAGAAGGCCTCCAGATCGTGGAGAAGCAGCTGCAGGGGCGCACGGTGCGCACTGGAGAGGAGGAGCTGTTCAAGGCCCGTTCCCGGGATCAAGGCAGCGTCAAGATCATCGACATCGTTCGGGCCCGGCTCGATACCCGCAGCGACTCCTACGCGGCAGAGGTGCCCAGCCTGGCGATCAAGGACGCCCAGATCGACGACGAACTGGTGCGCGCCAACGAGCGCATGCTCACCGATGGCTTCTATGCCGAGGTGTCACTGGAGTACGACCCGGTCATCGCCCAGGAACGCAACGGCCGGCCGTTCCGTATCGCCGGGCTGCGGCCGATCCAGATGTCCAACCCCAACGTGCTGGGGATCCTGGCCAAGGGCCGGGCTGCTTTCACCACAGAGGAGTGGCGTGACTTCCTGATCCGCTCGATCGGCCTGGAGCCAACCGCCCTCGATGAGCGGGCCAAGATGGTGGTGCTGCTCCGCATGGCTCCCTTTGTGGAGCGCAACTTCAACCTGGTGGAGCTGGGGCCCCGCGGTACGGGCAAGAGCCACCTGTTCCAGCAGATCTCGCCCTACTCGCACCTGATCTCAGGCGGCAAGGCCACCGTCGCCAAGATGTTCGTCAACAACAGCAACGGCCAGCGCGGCCTGGTCTGCCAATACGACGTGGTCTGCTTCGACGAGGTGGCAGGCGTGTCGTTCGATCAGAAGGACGGCGTCAACATCCTCAAGGGCTACATGGCCTCCGGTGAGTTCAGCCGCGGCAAGGAAAGCATCCGCGCCGAGGGCGGGATCGTGATGGTCGGCAACTTCGATGTCGATGTGGAGCAGCAGCAGCGCATCGGCCACCTGCTCAGCCCCCTGCCGCGCGAGATGCGCGACGACACGGCCTTCCAGGACCGCATCCACGCCTACGCCCCGGGCTGGGATTTCCCCAAGCTCAACCCCAACGAGCACCTCACCAGCCACTTCGGCCTGGTGAGCGACTTCCTCAGCGAATGCTGGAGCCGCCTGCGCGATGGCAGCCGCCTGGCGGCGATGCAGAACCGCATCCACCTTGGGGGCGCCCTCAGCGGTCGTGACATCGAGGGCGTCAACAAGACGGTGAGCGCTCTGATCAAGCTGCTGTTCCCCGATCCCGAGATGGAGATCCCCGACGAGGATCTCGAATGGATCGTGCGCCTGGCGCTGGAATCACGCCGCCGCGTGAAGGAACAGCAAAAGCGCTGCCTCAAGAGCGAGTTCCGCAACACCCATTTCAGTTACACCCTCGGCCTCGATGGGGTGGAGAAGTTCGTGGCGACGCCGGAGCTCCACAGCGACGACGCCATCGATGGTGATCCCCTGCCGCCTGGCCAGGTGTGGGCCATCAGCCCCGGCACCGGTGAAACCGGCCCCAGCCTTTATCGGATTGAGGTGGCGGTGGGCCCCGGAAGCGGGGTCAAGATCCTGAACCAACCCGTGCCCCCTGCCTTCCGCGAAAGCACCAAGGTCGGCGAGCAGAACGTCTACGCCCGCGCCAAGAGCCTGGTGGGCGACCGCGACCCTCGCGGCCATGAGTTCTCCATCCAGCTGCACGCCATGGACAACGACCGCAGCGGCGCCGGGCTCGGCCTGCCGGTCCTCGTAGCCCTGGTCGGCGGCCTCCTTGAGCGCAACACCCGCGGCAGCACGATCATCGTGGGCTCCCTGAACCTGGGCGGGTCGGTCGAGATGATCCCCAATTCCGTGGCCATCGCCGAACTGGCTGTGGAGAAGCAAGCCAGGGTGCTGCTGATGCCCGTATCGGCACGCCGCGGTCTGAATGACCTGCCCGATGATCTCTGGACGAAGATCTCGATTGAGTTCTACAAGGATCCGGAGGATGCGGTGTTCAAGTGCCTGGACGAATAGCAGCCAAGTAGATGGATGAATCCGACACAACCGAGATGCCCGGCAAAGTGCTGCGCAAGATGCTAGCTTTGAGTCTTTACAGGTGGGGCATCCTCTTATTGATTCCTAGTATGTATCGCAACATGAGGACTTGGATCGATATTGTCATCTCAGATGGGACCCGCCCGCGCGGAAATAGCCAACGCCCATGCTGTACTCGACACTTCTTTTGCGGGCCTCGGAGTCGCCGATTCAATGTGCATGGGTTATAATACCTGATATCCGCAGTCACTGACAACAAGAAATCACCAGCAAACCACAACAAGTTCGCAAAGAGAACATGTTAGGCGAAGTCGGATTGCGATCCAGTCTTAACACATTTGTAGTTACCATTGCTCTTGCCCTTCTTGCTAGCTGTTCACAGAATGCCAAATCTTCAGGCGAAATAGAAAAGGATATTGCTTTTTGCAGAACAGTCTTAGACGTTATCCCTGATAACGACAAGCTCTGCGGACCACACCTAACCAGACTGAGAGAAGAAGCGTCAAGTAACAAACAAATAGAGCCTAGCATCGAACCGTCCCCAGGCATGCCCGAAGAGATTAGGGATCGAAGTGCTTCTGCGCCGAGATGGATCGGAGACAAGCTTACCCTTAAGTGCGATTGGAGAAAAGAAGAGAAAACAGTCTCGCCTCGCAACGATGTTGACAAGCAAGAGACATCAAGCGGCTCAGATGTAGTTGTGCTCAACAAAAAAGAATCGTCCGCTGTTGTTGATTCTGTTGAGCACAAAGCCGTTTTCTCACCCACAAGTATTTCATGGTCAAAAGAGTCAATCGAAAATAATGTGGGAACCCAGGAGGCGACAACGCGTAGCTACAGTCGATCAATAGACCGGAGCAGCTTGGATTATAAAGGATTCAATAGTTACAAGGTCGAGGGTGGAAGGCTTGGCTTTTTTGCAATTTACAGCACAGTAACCGGCAGCTGCAAAGCCACAGTTGAACCATCCACGGCACCCGATTCTAAGATTTAAGCTGCATAGCCTGTCCTGCTCACCTGGCATAGCATAAACATTGAGGAATACTCGGCGAGCGGGACAGACATTCGATTGCTGGAGTGCCCATATTCCTCATGCCTTAATGAATCAAAGCCCGCGCCAGGCTATGCATCTCTGACTGATTCATGCCATAGGAAGCATCCCTAGAGGCGGTGAAAGCCTTGCATTGCCAAAGCCGGTGACCCATGGCTCTTTAGTTTCTAGAGCTTGATAAGGCAAGCAGGCCGGCAATGTCGATGGATGTCAGTAAACTACGCCAGCAGAGCTGGCAAAGAGCTACAGATAGGGGCACTCTACTCATCAGTAAGAGCATTGGGAGGCCGTCGCGCAATAGGGGGCTCGCCAACACTCGTTGCAAAATCCAGGTCCAGAAAGTCTGCGTGCTACTTAGTGTTGTTCAATGATCTTGACCCTGGTCATCGCAACAATCTCCCGTTACTACTTCCAGCCTAGTTTTCGGAAACATGAAACGGCCCCGTCTGTCCCGCGCAGCTGGTTATTCGAGTTCAGCAGGTATCAGGTACTCGTCGTATTGGAGCAGCTTTCTCCCCTCATCACGAAGCTCTGAGGGTCGGCGTCGGCCCACCTCAGCGTGCGCGGCGGGGCAAGGGCTGCGCAAGCGGCCTCGCTGCGCTCTGCCGCCCTTGCCCTCCCCGCGCCTGGCTTCGGCGTCCTTCGCCGGCTTCGCCATGGCGTCCACACCGTTCCCGATCGTCCTTCACGATCACACCAAGGCCGGCATCCGCTGGCGGGTCTCCATCCATCCCGAGCTCTCCGCTGAGGGCACCGTGGTGGTGCGCTTCCTCAAGCGCGGGAGGGCCGGCCGGCTCCTCGATCAGCTCTGCCGCTGGATCCCCCAAGGCGGCTGGGCACCGGGCCACGCCCCCAGCACCCGGGTGCCGCAGCTGCTCCGGGAGCGCATCGAGGCGGAGCTGCAGCGATGACAAGCACCCATGCACCGGTCCATCGCCGGAGCATCCCCGGGGTCTCGCAGGCGATCAGCCGCGGCCGGATGAGCAACACCCCGTAGCGGTGAGTGAGAGAAGTGCTCGATGATCTCGGCCTTGGTGATGCCCACCCAGTCGAGAGATATCGGAGCTGGTGAGTCTTCAGGAGCGGGTGGAGCGGATCCGAAAGGCACCTCCAGCCCCTCTGCACCCGGATGGGCGGGGACTTCTAGATTCGGTTTCTCGGATTCCACTGTTTCAACCGGGTCGTTCTGCCTGCAGGCCTGCCAATCGAGGGCATGCCAAAACCGGCGGGTGGGATACCCGACCAAGCTCCACTCCCCGTTGACCAACGAGGAACTCCAGCTGCTTGTTGTGGGCCACGCTCATCTCCGGTAGCCAAGCTCTTCAGCAGACTGGATCAACCACCTTTCCAGATCAGGCAGGCCGGCCTCGCTGAGGAGCCGGTTATTTATGCCGAGAACTTGCGAAGTCTCGGTTTAATTAGGCCGAAGATCTGTGAGGCCTCGGTTTAATCGGGGGACGCACATGTGTGTAATCGCAGGTACACTCGAGCGTTCACACTGCGGCCGCCAGCGAACAGTCCACTGCCGGCATTTGCGCTCGCAGCCGCAGCCTTCGGCTTCCTGACCTGTGGCACAGCACCTATGCGGTGCTGGCCGCACCTTGCCGGAGTCCGTGTTAATGTCCTGGGTGTGGATGACCGCAGCAGCTGATCGGTCGTCCGCAGGAATCCACGCCATGCATCCCGACACATTGCGGGCGCTGCACGCGTTGACGGTCGCCCTTACTGAGCACCCCGCCGACGTCGCAACGCTGAAGGTCTACGGGCACATCCCCATGCACCTGGCGGATGTGCTGAACGACTACCCCGAGATCGAATCCATCGCCGACCACTGATCCGCCATGAACACCACCACCGCACCCCACCCCGTCGAAATTCTGCTGCTCGCCGTCCTGGTGACAGCCGCCGCCCTGATTGACCTGGCCGCCGGCCTGGCGGCCCTCCACCGCCGACCGCGGCCCGCCCTGCCACCAGCTGCCGCTGTGCCGGCCCTGCCACCGGCACCACCACCGCCGCCGGTGCCTGACCTGGCCGGGCTCACCGTGCGCGAGCTGCGCCGCGTTGCCCGTGCTGCCGGGTACCGGACCCTGGCGCGATCAGGGCGCCGCGTCGACCTGCTGGCTGTCCTGGGTGCCGCCTAACGGCTCAGCCGCCGCACAACCTGCCGAACCTGCCCACCTAGGCCACCCGCGCCGTAGGTGGGTTTCGGGGTGCCGGCGATTCCTAAGCCCCCGGCACCCCTAGACCCGTGAACATTCTTCCCCACGGTCCCGCCTGGGACGTTGACCTGCAGGCCGAGCAGCCGGTGCTCGGCGACTCCTGCCCCTTCCGCGAGCAGCGCCTGCACATCAGAGCCGCCAGCGGCTGGAGCTGCAGCGATTACAACATCAGCCGCCACGGTGATCTGTGCCTGACCTTCCGGCACGACGACAGCAACCACAGCGCAGAGCTGAACATCCGCCCCGGTGATGGCGCCCCGGCGCTGCTTGCCAGCGGCCTGGTGTGGCTGATCGGCCGGCTCGGCGACCGCCACTACGGCACCGACGCCGAGCGTGACCGCCAGCGTGCCGCCGCACGTGATCTGCTGGACCGCCTGGAGGGTGCCATCGCCGGAGCCCGCGCCGATCTGGACCGCGCCGAGCAGGGGGTGGCCCAATGAGCGACCTCTACATCTTCCCGGTCACCTCTGAGGTGATCACCGGCGCGTCCTGCGAGCAGGGCGACGCCGAGCAGCGCGGATACATCGACTGGCTCGGCAACTGGTGTGATCAGCCCGATCTGTGGGATCTGCGCAAGCTCCTGGAATCCCTGCCCGACTCCTGGGGATATGTGGAGGGCGACGGCTCCGACCTGCCGCGATGGGTCACCATCGACCCCGGCATGGACTGGTGGCAGGCCCCACTCTGCGCCGAGCTGGCGGCTGATCTGCCCGACACCATCGGGGTGAGCTTCAGCGTCCATCGGCCGCGGGACATCAGCGACGCGAGCTGGCGCCGGGTCTGCCGGCTGCTCGGCTGGCGGCCCTGGACTGAGCGCGGATACGGGAGGGCGGCATGACGGCCACCATCACCAGACCGGCCGGCATCGCAGCCGGCCTGCCGGATGTCGGCGCCTACGTCGCCTGCCTGGCCGCCTACAACTCCGGCCGCCTTCATGGCGCCTGGGTTGACCTGGAGGTGATCGACGGCGACGTTGATGCCCTGCAGGAGTGCATCGACTGGGTGCTGGCCACCTCGCCAGAGCCCGGCGCCGAGGAATGGGCCATGCACGATCACGCCGGCTTGCCCGACTGCCTGAGCCGCTCAGAGTGGCCGGACCTCGCCGACCTCGCCGCCTGGGGTGAGGCCCTCGCCGACCTCAGCCGATCGGAGTGGGAGGCGTTCCGCTTCTACTGCGACGACCGGGGCGAGATCTGCGACGTTGACGACTTCCGCGACGCTTATCAGGGCCGATGGGATTCGGGCGAGGACTTCGCCTACCAGTTGGCCGAGGACCTCGGCGCGGTGCCGGAGTCGACCGCCTGGCCGCTGACGTGCATCGACTGGGAGGCGGCCTGGCGTGAGCTGCGCATAGGCGGCGACTACATCGACGCGGCGGCCGATGGGGGAGGTGTGCACATCTTCCGCACCAACTGACCCATTCTCCAGCGGATGGGTCGGGATTCCTGGCCGCCCTGCTGATCACCACTGCCCCTGCCGTCCTGGCAGGGGCTTTTGTTTGGCTGATTGTGTGCCGGTCGGATGTGTGGCACAGCCCGGACCGGAGGCCTGGCAGGGTGTCTGGGGTATCGTTATGTAACGGACGGATCAGGGTTGCTTATGTGCGGGTCCTTCTAATCATGCCGTACGGCGTTATATTCGATCCGCTCTGGCTGGCTGGTGAATCATATTTTTCGATACTGACAAGCAATAAGCCGGGCTGATTACTGGGTTTGGCAGTGTGGTAAGCGAGCCCCATTTCTCCCGAAGATCCCGCATCCACACTGAGAAATCCCGTGATCACGCCAGCAGCAGTGATCACGGGTTGTGTTTGCACCAATGGCCTTCACATGCGCACAATGCGCGGCTACAATGTCTTTCATGCGCGCGCGAGAAGTGAGCCTTGGCACACTGCTGAAAGAAGCCGATATCGCGTATCAGGACGGCCTGCCTTCGCCGCTGTCTGATGCGCAATTCGATGAGCTTGCTCGCCGATGCGGATACGAGTCGATGGTCACGCCGGAGCTGCTGTCGCTGCAGAACGCGATCGACCCCGACGAGCTGCAGCAATGGCTCAATGACCGCGGCAATCCTGTGGTCTGGTGTGAGGTGAAGTGCGATGGCGTGGCTGCCCTGGTCACCTACGAGGACGACACCGCCACCGCGATCCGCACTCGCCGGCAGGAGCGGTCCGCCGCCATCGCCCACCTGCCCCACCTGCCCGGGTTCACGGGGCGGGTGAAGGGCGAGCTGTGGTCCGAGCGCGGCCGGCCATGGGCGGCAGGGCGGATCCGGGCCAACGACACCGCCGCCGGGGTGCGGTTCATGCTCCACTGCGCCGATGCCTCCGAGCACGCATCCGCACCCGAGCAGCACCGCAGCCCCTGGAGCGCGACACTGCACGGCGCCGCGCAGATCATCGAAGCGTGGGATGCCTGGCGGAACGGTGAGCTACCGCTGGGCTCGATGCCAACCGACGGGCTGGTGATCTCAGTCGCCGATCCCTCTGCCCGTGCCGAGCTCGGGTCCAGCAAACGAGTGCCGCTGTTTGCGCTCGCGCTGAAAGGTGGCCAGGCGCGTCCGTGATGCAGCACGTTCTGCTTCGTGCCGCTGGGCGTCGCGCTGGTTCCGCCGCTGCCGGTATGCAGGATTCACGATGTAGCCAACCGTGGCCGGCGAGCAGCCAATCCTGGCGGCAATGGCACGGAGGCTCCAGCCATCGGCTCGCATGAGCTTGGCGCATGCAACTTCTGAAGCCCTCATCCTCTTGACGGGCATCGAAACCTGCAAGAACGTTTGGCCCTGTTAATACTGCCGCTGATGACGACAGGCACGGGGCCGGAAGCCTCTACACAAATGTCGCGTTGTCCAGATTGGGGCCACCGAGAAACTTTCCAATAATATTATTGCTTTTGGCGATAAAGCTGTCCCCGCCCTTTCTGAACCACTCGTATTCACCGTAACCCGAAACAGGGCCCGGAAGATTGATCCTGTCCTCGCGAACATCGAAGTCAGTGATGACCTGAATACCCTTATTGGACAATACAAATGTATCGACCCCAGCGCCTCCTGTAAGACGATTTGTGCCGCCGCCACCAATCAGGGTGTCATCTCCGCCCAGTCCTTTGAGAATGTCGGTGCTCTTGCTGCCGATGATTTTGTCTTTGCCTGCCAGTATCTGCTTTTCTACCGCCCAGGCAGACTTCTTGATTATATCGTCTACGCTTAGGTCGATCTTCTTGAGCTGAAATACACCTCCGTCATCCGGGAACAAGTCGGCTCGGGTGATTTTTCCTGATACGTCATTTCCTGAATACTTGAATCTGCCAAAGTAGACGATTTCACCCGTGTAAGCCTTGCCACCGATAAAGGCTGTGCCGCGGACTAGAATCCGGCGCGTCCCGAACCGGGCGTCATCTACTCGAATTGGCGGGGTGCTTGATCTAACCCCAATAGAAAATCCAAAAGGAAGAGTTGATCCATCAATAACAGCCATGATTCCTCCAGAAAAATTAACAATCAGATCCGGCTACTCACTACCGTAGTCATAGCGGCAGAGGCTGGCAGTAGATTTTGCCATCTGTAACTCGCCGATTTGCAGGCGATGACCTGAGGCAGTCACACCTGAGCAGCCAAGAGCCTGATGAATTTCCTGCCGCCCCGCTCGCAATTGGGCAACAGCCAGTCAGACGCCTCGTGAGATAGGGGTAGGTATTGATGCCAATTCCAGGGATATGGTTTTGATGCCGGTAGCGTTGCACTGACAGCGTCTCCACCCACCCCAGCTATGTCCAGGGTCGCCACTATCCCACTGGACAGCATCACTGTGGACGCCCAGAAATACCAATTCCGGGCCAACTGCGGCAAGAACGGATCTGCAGGGAGACTGCGAGGTGTTCGCCGCTTCAACCATGACCTTGCTGGCGTCCTTGCCGTTTGGCTGAATCCCGATGACGGCCTCACCTACCTCTGTGACGGCCACCACCGTTATTCGCTGGCCCGCAGGTGCCATGTCAGGGAAATTGGGGTCCGCTACATCACTGCGGCAAACGAGCAGGAGGCTCGCAGTGTTGGGGCGCTGCTGAACCTGGCCGAGGGGCACGGCGATTGCCTGGACTTCGCCCGCGCCCTTCGGGAGTCGGGATTCACCCAGGAGCAGCTCACCACCATGGGGATCAGTCCAGCCCCGCAGGTGGCGCAGGACGCTCGGGCGCTCGCCGGCCTGGACGAGGCGATCTTCCATCAGGTCGTGGTGGGCAGGCTCCCCATCTCCGCCGGGCTGATCATCGGGCGGGTGGAGGATCACCAGCGGCAGCGCGAGCTGGCGCGGCTGAGGGCTCAGCTCGGTTGGAGTGACGCGATCCTGCAGGAGGCCGCCGCCCTGGCCCGCGACGCCGAGATCCTGGAACAAACCGGCCCGCAGGCGAGTTTCCTCCCGCAGATCGAACTGGCGGATCTGCAGGTGAACCTGGCGGTCCGCGCCGCGGTGCGCGCCAGGCTGCGCAGCCAGATCAGGGCTCTCCAAGCCGCCTGCCAGCAGACCAGCCGCCGCTGGCTGAAGGAAGCCGGGTGGCGCGGCGATCCGGCCGAGGCCCGCACCCAGAGGGCAACAGCGGAGCGGATGCTGAGGCTGTTTGAGAAGCGCGCCAACGCTGGCGGCCCCGTCACGGACTACCTGGACACCCTCGCCGGCGAGGTGAAGGCCGGAAGCACCCCCGAGAAAGCCGTCGCCGCCGGGTGGAGCCTGCTGAGCGATGTGGTTTGGCTGGAGGCCCTGGCATGAGCCGGCACACAACCCCCGTGTCAGGCGACATCGAAAACTGGACCAGAGGCGACACGAAAACTGGGCCATCCCGGAGCCGCCAGCGCGCCATCCACTGAGCAGCTGACCGCCCCAACCGGCAAGGGGCTGGCGGGATTGCTCGGCGCCCATACAGCAGGCCTGATGGCTGGGCTGGAGGGCGTGATGCAAACGCCGGAGGAGGTGGCGGTGATGCGCCAGCTGCTGGAGAGGGGCTGGAGTCAGCGCCGCATCGCCAGGGAACTCGGCATCTCACGCCACACGGTGAGTCGTTACCTGGCGTTGGGCACTTGGCAGCCGTACGACAGCAGCAATCGCGCCAGCCAGCTCGACGGGCACCAGGCCTGGCTGCAGCAGCAGTTTGAACAGCACCACGGCAACGCCGAGGTGGTGCGACAGGAGCTGCTCAAGCAGAAGGGCATCGAGGTAAGCCTGCGCACGGTGGAGCGGGCGGTGCAGGTCTGGCGGGAGGCGCTGCGCCAGAGCCGTCAGGCCACGGTTCGCTACGAGACCCGGCCAGGCCAGCAACTGCAGGCCGACTTTGGCGAGCTGTGGGTGCTGATCGGCGGAGTGCGTACCAAGGTGCACCTCTGCGTGCTGACCCTGGGCTACTCGCGGCGGCAGGTGGTGCGGGTGTTCCGGCAGCAGCGGCAGCGCCACTGGTTGCAGGCATTGGAGGAGGCGTTCCGGATCTGGGATGGGGTGCCCGAGCAGGTGCTGGTCGATAACGCCAAAGCCCTGGTCACGCTCCACAACCCCAGCACAGGGGAGCTGGTGATCAATCCGGTGTTTGCCGCCTTTGCCCGGCACTGGGGGTTCACGCCCAAGGCCTGCTGGCCGCACCGGCCGCAAACCAAAGGCAAGGACGAGCGTGGGGTGGGCTACGTGAAACGCAGTGGGCTGGCCGGCCACCGCTTTGACACCTGGGGCCAGATGGAGGGCCATCTGGACTGGTGGAACCGGGAGATCGCCGATCTGCGCATCCACGGCACCACCGGTGAGAAACCGCTGGAGCGCTTTCAAAGGTCCGAGGCCGGGGCGTTGCTGCCGCTGAACGGCAAGCCGTCGTACCTGGCGGAGCAGGAGTTCAGCCGCCGTGTCGCCAAGGACTGCTGCGTGCAGGTGGAGGGCAACTGGTACAGCGTGCCGGCGGCGCTGGTGCGCCAGAACGTGACGGTGCAGATCCGCGACCAGCAGGTGCTGATTCGCCAGGGGGGCCGGATCGTGGCGCGCCATTCCCGTCAGGCTGCCAACCAACGCTCCCGCCAAGTGATCGCCGGCCACTGGGCAGGGCTGGTGCCGCAGCGGGCCATCGATGCTGCTCGGGCAGACAACAGCGCCATCGCTGATGTGGTGGAGCTGGCTGCGGTGCGGCGTTCGTCACTGGCCAGGCCGCTCAGTGACTACGCGGCCGTGGTGGCGGAGGTGGGCTGATGGCGCGCAGCAAACAACTTGCTACAGCGACCGTGACGACGGCGAGCGGCTGTCCCGCCGCGGAGGCAGTCGACATCGCCAAGCTGGTGGAGGATCTCGACGGGATGCTCAGCCGCCTGCGGCTCGGTGCCATCCGCGAGCAGCTCGATGGACTGCTGGAGGAAGCGGCCCGGCGGCAGCTGAATCTGCGCGAGGCCCTGGCCTGGCTCTGCGCGGCCGAGGTGGCGAGCAAGGAGCAGCGGCGGCTGTCGATGGCGATGACCATTGCCCACTTCCCCTTTGTGCGCACGCTGGAGGGGTTCGAGTTCGAGGCCCAGCCCTCGATCGATCCAGCCAAGATCCGCGATCTGGCCACCTGCCGCTGGGTGGCCAATGGCGACAACGTGGTGCTGCTGGGCCCGCCGGGTGTGGGCAAGACCCACCTGGAGGTGGCCCTGGGCCGTGAGGCGGTGAGCCGGGGCTACACGGTGCAGTTCACTACGGCGATGGAGCTGCTCGGCTCACTGGTCAAAGGCCAGCAGCAGGGGAGCCTGGAGGTGCGGCTGGCGCAGTACAGCAAGCCGAAACTGCTGATCGTCGACGAGCTGGGCTACCTGCCGCTCGAACCCCAGGCGGGGCACCTGTTCTTCCAGCTGATCTCCAGGCGCTACGAGCAGGGCAGCGTGCTGATCAGCTCCAACCGACCCGTTGAGGAGTGGGACGAGGTGTTCGGCGACCAGGTGGTGGCGGCCGCGATCCTCGATCGGCTGCTGCATCACAGCCATGTGGTGACGATCCGTGGCGACAGCTACCGGCTCAGGGAGAAGCGCCGCTCAGGCCTGTTCCGCCCGCAGACGGGCGGAACGTCCCCGCCGGTGGCTGCCAAGGAGGACTGAGATACCCGCAACCGACAGACCCCGCCTCAAGCAACGACAGACAACCATCAAGCCAACGCAGGTCCCATGAGCAAGCCCAGCCAACGACAGCAGAACAGCCCCAAACCTCCGGCCCTTACCGGGCCGGAGGTGGCTCACTTTTCAATGTCGCCAGTGGCTCGGTTTTCAATGTCGCTTGACACCCCGAGCCAAACGTCCGCATCGCTCTGACGGCCGAAACCCTCGCCCTGCTGAAGCAGATGGCAGCCGAGCACGGCTGCAAGCCGCCGGACGTCTGCCGGCACCTGCTTGCCTTGGGCCTGGCCGCCTACCGCGGCGAGCCGATCGCGGCCTCCGGTGTGGGCAGGGGGCGGAGGGCGAGGTTGCCGGAGATCGGCTGACCCTCAAGCAGCAGCATGGCGAAGCCAGGGGGGAAGTGACCCGTAGCCCCGGCGCGACGGGAGCCGCGCCTTCTGGAACAGCCAGCCCCGGCCTCGGCCCCTGCCCAGCGCAGGGCGCACGATGGCGAACCCCACGGTTGTGTCCCCGTTGAGCCTGAAGGGGCGCACGTCCCTGGCTGGAGAGCCCACGGGGATCGGGCGCAGCAGCACCCGCTCGCGGAACTCCGCCGGGGCATCGGACGGGAGCGCAATCCAGCACCAACTGGTGGGCTCGTGGAACTTCGGCATTGGCCCCCGGAGATTCAGCGCCCACCTTTTGATGTCTTCAAACACCTCCTGCTGCAGCCTTTGGCCCGCCGGAGATTGGTAGTGCCATCGCCACGACTCGATCAGATCGATGGACTGGCGAGCCCAGTTCTTCACCGTTCTGGGGTCAAGGTGGGCCTCTTTCGCCACACCCTCCGCGGTCATGGGCTCACCGAATAGCCACTCGGCCGGGGCACTGCGGCGCTCAGAAGCGGGCTGGAACCGCCCCCCAGGCCGGCCCGTCCTCACCCACTCGTCGTAGTCGAACTCCAGGCCCACAGATCGCACAGAGTGCGTCAGCAATGGTACGAGTGTACCCGTCTTTCACGCGGATTTCACGCAGAGCGCCGCAGGCGAGATCGAGGCCCTTTGCAGCACAGTGGCTCTCGGCTTGGCCACGCCGCCTTCTAAGCGGCCGGTCGCAGGTTCGAGTCCTGCAGGGGGCGTTTCAAGAACTGGGGCGCTGGTGCGCGCCAGGGATGATTCCAGGCCTCAGGCGGGACGCAGAGCACCTGGGAGACATTCAGAACCGCGCTGAAGCAGGACAATCCTTCTGCACTGGCCCGGGTGTCGAAGTTCCCGATCATGACAAACGAGTTGGGCGGCTCGATCGAATCGCCGGCGGTGTTGCGCAGGCGCTACCCCTGGATCTTGACGCCGAATCTGAAGATCTGCCTGCTCGCCGCCATCCCGGCGCTGGAGACGGTGGTGGGGGGGGGGTACCGATGAAGCCTTCTGCGACACCGACCGCTACCCCCTGCACGTCCTGTTCCAGGAGGTGCAGGGGGCGTTCCGCCTCGTGATGATCGACAACATCAACGGGTGAGGTCGCAGCTGGTCAGCGGTCCTGCGGGAACCACTGATTCAGTCTGCGCTCGGCACGCTCGCGGATCTGCGGCGAGACGTGGCGGGTGCAGAGCCCGAGCAGGGCCGTGATCGCCACCAGGTCGTCGGAGAAGCCGGCCACCGGGATGAAATCGGGGATCAGATCGAGCGGCACCAGCAGATAGGTCAGAGCCGCGAGCACCGTG
>JBATEO010000010.1:0-14197 GCA_049664045.1 Prochlorococcaceae cyanobacterium | reverse complement strand
GCAGCGGCCTGGGCGGGCTGGACCCCCACCGCCCCGGGCTGGTGGTGGCTGGTCCCTGGCGCGGGCAGCCCCAGTCCTGGCCAGGGTTTCTGGACGCTCTGCGGCGCTGGCAGCGCCGCACCGGCTGGCCCGTGCTCGCCGACGGTCTCAGCGGCCTGCGTGGCTGCCCAGGGCTGGAGCTGGTGGCCGGTTACGACCTGATCGCCGCCTCCCCCTGGCCCGGGCTGCTGGCCGATCAGGTGCTGCGGCTCGGCCCTCTGCCCAGCAGCCGTGGTCTTCAGGGCCTGTTGCAGCGCTGCTCCGGTCGCCAGCTGTTGATCAGCGAAGGTGATCCGCGCCCCCTCGATCCGCTCGGGCTGTGCGCCGGGCAGTGGCCGTGGGGTCTGCAGAGCTGGCTGGCCCAGCTGCCCCCGGCCCCCGCTCAGGCCATCGCGGCCGCGGACAACCGCCGCCATGCCGCCGCCTGGATGGGCGCGGATCGCCAGGTTCAGGCCTGGCTGGAGGGCCAGCTGGACGGTGACGCCAGCAGCGGCTGGAGCGAGCCGCTGCTGGCCCGGCTGCTGGCCCGGCTGCTGCCGCCCGGACTCCCCCTGGTGATTGCCAACAGCTCGCCGGTGCGCGACTGGGAGAGCTTCACCCCCGCGGAGGCCCCCTGGCGGCCGGTGCATGCCTTCCGGGGCGCCTCGGGGATCGACGGAACCCTGTCGCTGGCCTGTGGCGTGGCCGAGGTGGCCGGCCAGGCGGTGCTGCTGAGCGGCGATCTGGCCCTGCTGCACGACAGCAACGGCTGGCTGTGGCACCGCCAGCTGCACGGCCGGCTCACGGTGGTGCTCATCGACAACGGCGGCGGCGGCATCTTCGAGCAGCTGCCGATCCGGCCGCAGCGCCCTGAGGCCCTCGATTTCGAGCGTCTGTTCGCCATGCCCCAGGCGGTGGACCAGCTGGCCCTGGCGGCTGCCCACGGTGTGCCCGGCCGGGAGGTGGCCGCTCCTGCCGATGTCGAGGCCGCCCTGGCCTGGGCCCTGGAGCAGCCGCTGGCCCTGCTGCTCCTGCGCACCGACCGCCGCCGCGACGCAGCCCGCCGGCGGGAGCTGCGCAGAATGGCCCCTGCCCTTGTCTCTCCGCCATGACCACGGCCCCCCCGGCCTGGCAACCCGTGCGCTGGCAGCCGGTCGGCAGCTACGAGGACATCCGGCTCGAGCGCAGCGATGAGGGCATCGCCCGCATCACCATCGACCGCCCCAGCAAGCGCAATGCCTTCCGGCCGCGCACGGTGCAGGAGCTGTGCGATGCGTTCTCCCGGGTGCGGGACGATCCCCGCCTGGGGGTGGTGCTGTTCACCGGCGCCGGCCCAGCCGCCGATGGCGGCTGGGCCTTCTGCGCCGGCGGGGACCAGAGCGTGCGCGGCGACGGGGGCTATGTGGATGAGCAGGGCTTGCCGCGGCTCAACGTGCTCGACCTGCAACGCCTGATCCGCAGCCTGCCCAAGGTGGTGATCGCCCTGGTGGCGGGCTACGCCATCGGCGGCGGCCAGGTGCTGCACCTGCTCTGCGATCTCTCGATCGCCGCCGACAATGCCCGCTTCGGCCAGACCGGTGCGCGGGTCGGCAGTTTCGACGGCGGCTTCGGGGCCGGTTTCCTGGCCCGGGTGGTGGGCCAGCGCAAGGCCCGCGAGATCTGGTTTCTCTGCCGTCAGTACGGTGCCGCCGAGGCCCTGGAGATGGGTCTGGTGAACGCGGTGGTGCCGCTGGAGCAGCTGCAGGATGAAGGGGTGCGCTGGGCGAGGGAGGTGCTGCAGCACAGCCCCACGGCGATCCGCTGCCTCAAGGCGGCCTTCAACGCCGAGACCGATGGGCTCGCCGGGATCCAGGAGCTGGCCGGCCAGGCCACCCATCTCTTCTACAGAACCGAGGAGGGGCAGGAGGGCCGCAACGCCTTCCTGGAAAAGCGCCCTCCCGACTTCTCCCCCTATCCCTGGTTACCTTGAGCTGGCCGTCGTGAGCCGGTCGCCTGCCGGTTCGCTGGGCCCGGCCACACCTGGTGTGCTCAACCATCCCGTGCTCACCCGTTTCCTCGGAGCTTCGCTGGCGGCCCTGCTGGGGGCGCCGCTCCCCACCGCAGCCGCCCCAGCCACGGGGCGTGCCACGGCTGCGCCCACCGCTGCGCCCACGGCAACAGCCGCTGCCGGCCACTCGGTCAGCCACTCCGCCGGCCGCGAACTGGTGCTCGACCGTCGCGCCCGCCGCCTGCTCGTGCTGGAGGGCGGCCGTGAGCTGCGGCGGTTTCCCGTGGCCGTTGGCCGTCCGGGCTGGGAGACGCCGGTGGGGCAGTTCCAGGTGATCGAGCTGGTGGCCGACCCCATCTGGGAGCATCCGGCCACGGGCGTGCACGTGGCGCCGGGACCGGACAATCCCCTCGGCAGCCGCTGGATCGGTTTCCACCGCGACTGCAGGGGTCGCAGCGGCTTCAACGGGGTGGAAGTGCTCACGGTCGAGGGCTGCGTGAGCGCCGGTTTTCATGGCACGCCCCAGCGCGAGAGCGTGGGGCGTGCCGTGTCGCACGGCTGCGTGCGTCTGTTCGACGAGCACGTGCGCGAGCTGTTCGAGCTGGTGCAGCTGGGCACCCCCGTCACCGTGCTGCCCTGAGTCCGCCGCAGGGGCCCGGGGGAGCGGCGGTGCACCACCCCTACAGTTGCGCCCACCTTGCGCCAGAGCCTGGATGCGCATCCTGTTTGCCGCCGCCGAGTGCGCCCCCCTGATCAAGGTGGGCGGCATGGGTGATGTGGTGGGCTCCCTGCCGCCGGCCCTGGCCAGGCTGGGCCACGACGTGCGCACGATCATCCCCGGCTACGGCAAGCTCTGGTCACGGCTGTCCATCCCCGACGAGCCGGTGTGGCGGGGCCACACCATGGGCAACGACTTCGCCATCTTCGAGACCAGCCATCCCACCAGCGGGCTGCCGCTGTTCCTGGTGGGCCATCCGGTGTTCGACGCCGAGCGCATCTACGGCGGCGAGGACGAGGACTGGCGCTTCACCTTCTTCGCCAGCGCCACCGCCGAGTTCTGCTGGCACCACTGGAAGCCCCAGGTGCTGCACTGCCACGACTGGCACACCGGCATGCTGCCGGTGTGGATGCACCAGGACCCCGAGGTGAGCACCGTGTTCACCATCCACAACCTTCGCTATCAGGGCCCCTGGCGCTGGAAGCTGGACCGCATGACCTGGTGCCCCTGGTACATGCAGGGCGACCACACGATGGCGGCCGCCCTGCTCTACGCCGACCGGATCAGCGCCGTGTCGCCCACCTATGCCCAGGAGATCCGCACCGCCGAGTATGGGGAGAAGCTGGAGGGGCTGCTCAACTTCGTGAGCGGCAGGTTGCGGGGCATCCTCAACGGCATCGATACCGATGCCTGGGATCCGGCCACCGACCCCACCCTGCCGGCCCGGTTCAGTGCCGACGACCTGGCTCCCCGGGCGATCAACAAGCAGGCCTTGCAGGAGCGCTTCGGGCTCACGGTGAACCCCCGCAGCTACCTGATGGGCGTCGTCAGCCGGCTGGTGGATCAGAAGGGGGTGGACCTGCTGCTGCAGGTGGCCGACCGGGTGCTCGCCTACACCGACAGCCAGATCTTGGTGCTGGGCACCGGCGACCGGGCCTATGAGTCGGGCCTGTGGCAGATGGCCTCCCGCCATCCGGGCCGCTTCGCCGTGTTTCTCACCTACGACGACGCCCTCTCCCGGCTGATCTACGGCGGCAGTGACGCCTTCCTGATGCCCAGCCGCTTCGAGCCCTGCGGCATCAGCCAGATGCTGGCGATGCGCTACGGCTCGGTGCCGGTGGTGCGCCGGGTCGGCGGCCTGGTGGACACGGTGCCCCCCAACGATCCCGGTGCCGACGCCGGAGAGGGCAGCGGTACCGGCTATGGCTTCGACCGCTACGAGCCGATCGACTTCTACACGGCGATCGTGCGCTCCTGGGAGGCCTACCGCCACACCCGCTCCTGGGCCAGGCTGCAGCGCCGCGGCATGACGGTGGACTTCAGCTGGGACCGCTCGGCCCTGGCCTACGACGCCATGTACCGCGAGGTCTGCGGCGTCAAGGAGCCCACCCCCGAGGCGGCGGCGGTGGAGCAGTTCTCCCAGGGCCAGGACGCCGACCCCAGCCGCAAGGGCCTGGCAGCCCTGCTCAAGCGTCGCTAGGCCGGGGCCGGTGGGGGAGCAACGGCCGGCGCCATCTCCGGCGGGCCGGGATCTGCCCGTTGGTCGGGACCTTCCTGCCCCCTACGAAGATCCCTGGAAACTGCTGCGGCGGGATGTTCGGGCCGTGCTGGCCAGCCTGCGGCTGCGCGTCTGGGAGCTGAGCCGGCGCAACCGGCAGGGGGATCTGCCCGTGCCGGCCTTCTGGCCCCGCCGCCTCGGCCCCTGGTTCTGGCCCCTGCTGCTGGCCCTGGCTGGGGCCGTCGCGGCTGCGCTGCTGGTGCTGGCCCTGAATGCATTGCCGGCGCCGCTTGGCGAGGTGACCCAGAACGAGCTGGCCCAGAACGACTTGACCCAGAACGAGGCGAGTCCGGTGCGGGAGGGCCCGCTTCAGGAGCCGGCCGGCAGCGCCGCCGGCGCTGCCGCCGCAGAGCTCGCGCCCCCGCCTCCCCTGGACAGGTCCGTGCCCCCCGGCTCAGCGGACACCACCCCGCCCGTGCCAGGCCCCGATCCTCTGCTGGCGCTGCTGCAGCCGGCCGATCCCCGCCGGCTGGTGCGGTCCGTGCGCGAGTGGGCTGCCTTCGCTTGCCTGCGACTGGAGCTCACGGCCGACTTCCAGACCCTGGCGAGTGGCGAGCGGCAGCGCCAGGCCGAGGACTGGCTCCTCCGTGCCCTGGAGCTGGGCTACGAGCGTCTGGAGCTGGTGGATGGATCGGGGCGGCTGCTGGGACGGACCGCCCGGGTGGGCTCGGGCATGATCCTGCTCGATGCCCCGGGCGCAGTCGATGTCGCTTGATCTCCAGCCGTTGCATGAGCTCTGGGGACCTCCCCTGACCCCCGCGGCACCCGTGGCCGCCGCCATGCCCCTGGTGGTGAGCACCGACAGCCGGCGTCTCAGCTCCGGTGGACTGTTCCTGGCGCTGTTGGGGGAACGCTTCGACGGGCACACCTTTCTGCAGCAGGCTCTGGCCGCCGGCAGCCGGGTGCTGGTGGCCCAGCGCGAGCGCCTCAGCGCCGCTGACCTGGAGGAACTCGTGGCAGCGGCGACGGCGGCCGGCGCGGCCCTGTGGCTGGTGGACGACACCCTGCAGGCCTATCAGGACCTGGGCCGGCTGTGGCGTGAGCAACTCGCGGCCCCGGTGGTGGCCGTGACCGGCTCAGCGGGCAAGACCAGCACCCGGGAGCTGATCCGCTCCGCCCTGGCACCCCTGGGTCCGGTGCTGGCCTCCAGCGGCAACGAGAACAACGATGTGGGTGTGCCCCTCACTCTGCTCAGGGCCGGTCCCGAGCACCGCGCCGTGGTGGTGGAGATGGGCATGCGCGGGCTGGGTGAGATCGAGCGCCTGAGCAGCTGCGCCCGTCCCGATGTGGCGGTGATCACCAACATCGGCACCGCCCACATCGGCCGTCTCGGCAGCCGGGAGGCGATCGGCACGGCCAAGTGTGAGATCGTCACCGGGCTGGCGGCCGGGGGCGTGGTGGTGATCCCGGCCGGCGATCCCCTGCTCGACGCCAGCCTGGCCCGGGTGTGGGGCGGGCGGGTGCTGCGGGTGGCCCTGTCGGGCGACTCCGGGGAGGCCGAGGCTCAGCTCGTGGGTGTGCTCGATGAGGCGGACGCCTGTCTGGAGGTCGCCGGGGTGCGTCTGCCGTTGCCCCTGGAGGGCCGACACCAGGCCCGCAACCTGATGCTGGCGCTGGCGGTGGCGGAGGAGCTGGGCCTGCCGCCCTCTCGCTGGCAGCCCCTGGCCGTGGACCTCCCGGGTGGCCGCAGCCGGCGTCTGTCCCTGGGCGGGGTCACCGTCCTCGATGAGACCTACAACGCTTCACCGGAGGCGATGCTCGCGGCCCTGGAGCTGTTGGCGCGCCAGAAGGGCGGCCGCCGCTACGCCGTGCTGGGCACGATGCTGGAGCTCGGCGAGCGCAGCGTGGAACTGCACCGCCAGGTGGCGGAGCGGGCCGTGCAGCTCGGCCTCGATGGCCTGGTGCTGGTGGTGGACGGCGCCGAGGCCGAGGCGATGGCCGCCGCCGCTGCTCCGCTGGAGCGGATGGCTGTGGTGAGCTCTCCCGAGCAGGTGGCCGAGCCGTTGCAGGGCTGGCTCGGGGCGGGCGACGTGGTGCTGCTCAAGGCCAGCCGCGGCGTCGCCCTGGAGCGGCTGCTGCCGCTGCTGGATTGCCTCACGCCGAATCCGGCCGGCCCTGCCGGGCCCGAGCGCTAGGCCTCGGCTACTGCCATTTGCCGCCTTTGCAGACTCGTCCCTCGATCACGGTTCCCTCGGGGAACTCCTGGCCTTTGTAGGTACAGGCTGCCTCAGCGATCTGAGGCCAAGCAACGAATATTCCAATAAACCCAACCGCAGCAGCGGCCAGCAGTGTCGTTGTTCTTGTCATCGGCGCCCTCCTCTAGGCGCGGTTACCTTGGGAATGTAACGACTTTTCTGGCTTTCGCAAGTCGACCAGGCACCTCTGCGGCATCAACCAACTCTTTGTAACCCGTAAAGACAACGCTTTTGTTTGTTCCGCATTGCTTGTACGGAATGGCCTGGTGCTCTTTGCCGACGTCCATAAAGCCATTGTTGCCGTCTAACACCTGCACGCTGATAACCCCCTGCAGCTCTGTGTCCTCTTTGCATACGTAAAAAATCGGGGCCGAAATCTTGGGATCGTAGCGAACATCCACATCTCTGTATTCCCAGTAAAATGGTCCTTCGCTTTGATTCGCGGCTTCAATTATCTCCTGCCCTATTTCTGATTCATGGGTATGCTTTCGAATGACAGTGATCATGTGTGTAATCAGTGCCTTTCGCTCATAGGGACTGGTTGTCTTTTCATTCAGCAACTTATCTATGATTGACTCGATCCGCTCGCGGTCTGATATCTCGACGTGAACCCCGCTGTCTCCGATCGTAAGCTTGCCTGTCTTGCTTTGATTTCCCCATAAGAAACCAAGGAATAGGGCGGTCACTGCCACTGCAGACAATGCCAGATACTTGGATCCAACTCCTCCGGATGAGTTCTCGTCCGCCATTTACAAGAAAGAGTTGACTAAACGGTATCAGTGAATACGACAGAGGGGGTCTGTCACAATGTAAGCAGCGCTACACTTTTGGAAAGTCTTGGGTTGCTGGACTTGCCATCCATCGCAAGCATTCAACGTTGTCAGCAAGATTCATCGCCCTCGGATCGGACCTGCACCAGGCTTGAACGGGAGCAGAAACGGCGACCCGGCCGACCATCTTTCCTCCAGCGTTACCGCACAGGACCGCCACAAAGTCCCGCTCACGCATTTGCCCATCAGGTTTGCCGCTCACCGCTCTCAAGCCCTGGTTTCAGGGTTGGATCTGGTGCCAAGGACCCGCAATCGTCAGCGGCCTCGCCCTCCGTGCGCCAGTGCTCCCCCCGCTGCGACAGAACAGGTGCAGCCGCGCGTACCGAGAAGCCCTAGCGCGGTCCGGTCCAGTTCTCCTTCACCAGCTGGCGGGCGCGGCCCAGGGCCAGGGCGCCGCTGGGCACGTCCCGGGTGAGGGTGGAGCCGGCGCCCACGGTCACGTTGGCACCGAGCGTGATCGGTGCCACCAGCACCGAGTTGGCGCCGGTCTTGCTGCCGGCGCCGATCACGGTGCGGTGCTTGCGCATCCCGTCGTAGTTGGCGGTGATCGTGCCGGCGCCCACATTCACTCCGGCGCCGAGATCGGCATCGCCGATGTAGCTGAGGTGGTTCACCTTCACGCCTTCGGCCAGGGTGCTGTTCTTCACCTCCACGAAGTTGCCCACGTGACAGCCCGCCGCCAGCTGGGCGCCGGGCCGCAGCTGGGTGAAGGGGCCCACCGTGCAAGCGGGGCCCACATCCGCCTCACGCAGCACCGCATGGAGGATCTGGCTGCCCTCGCCCACCTGGCTGTCCTCGATCAGGCAGCCCGGGCCGACGCGGCAGCCCACGCCGATGTGATTGCGCCCCCGGAAGTGGCACTGGGGCTCCACCACCACGTCGCGGCCGAAGCTGGTGCCGTCGCTGAGGGTGCAGCTGGCCGGGTCGGTGAAGGTCACCCCCTCGCGCATCCAGTGCTCCCGCAGGCGCTGCTGCAGCACCGCCTCGCACTGGGCCAGCTGGAGGCGGTCGTTGATGCCGTTGATCTCGTCGGCATCGGCCACCTCCAGGTGCATGGCCGGGCTGAGCATGGCCACCGTGTCGGTGAGGTAGAGCTCGCCCTGGTCGTTGTCGCTGCGCAGCTGGGGCAGCACGGCGGCCAGCCGGGTCCAGTCGAAGCAGTAGATGCCGGCATTGATGAGATCGATCCGCCGCTCCGCCTCGCTGCAGTCGCGGTGTTCCACGATCCGCTCCACCCGGCCGTCGCCATGGGCCAGCACGCGGCCGTAACCGGAGGGATCGGGCAGGCGGGCCGTGAGCAGGGTCACCGCCGCTCCGGCGGCGCGGTGGGTCGCGAGCAGCTGCTCAAGGGTTTCGGGCCGCAGCAGGGGCACATCGCCGTTGAGCACCAGCAGCTCGCCTGTGAAGCCGGCCAGGGGCTCGAGCAGCTGCTGCACGGCATGGCCCGTGCCGTTCTGGGGCTGCTGCAGCACGAACTCCAGACCTGCGTGCCGCGCAAGCGACTGCTCCACCCGCTCGGCTTGATGACCGACGATCAGCAGCCGCCGCTGGGGGGCCAGACGCTCGCAGCTGGTGAGCACCCGCTCCACCAGGGTGGCGCCGGCCAGGGGCTGGAGCACCTTGGGCAGGTCGCTCTTCATGCGGGTGCCCTTTCCGGCGGCCAGCACGGCAACGGCGAGCATCGGCGGGAGGAGGCGGCTGGCCGGGAATCTACGCGGGCTGCCGAGGTTGCTTGGCACCGGGCCGTGCGTTCTCCTCCAGTCCCCAGCGGCGCCGCCAGGCGCTGGTGGAACGGGCGCCGCTGGCGGCCTGGGCCCGTTGCCGCGCCGCCAGGATCACAGCGGCGCCGGCCTGGCCGCCGGGGTCGCGGTAGGGCTCCGCGGCACGGGTGCTGAGGTGCTCGATCTCCATCGGTGTGAGCGGCCGCAGGGGGCTGTCTGGCCCGCTGCCCATGGGCAGGGGGGCGGGGCTGGCGGCGGTGCCGTAGCTCCAGGGGGCGATCCGCGGGCATGGGACCGTTGCCCCCTGCTGCGGGGGTGGCTGGATCGAGGCCAGCCCGAGCCCGGTCAGCTGCAGGCTGCGGCGCACGGCGGCGGCGCAGCAGTAGGTGAGCAGCCGGCCGTCGGGCCGCAGCAGCTGGGCCAGGGAGCCCAGAAACTCCAGGCTCCAGAGCTCGGGGCAGCGCTGGGGGGAGAAGGCGTCCAGAAGCACCAGATCACAACGGCCTGCCAGCTGTTGTTGCTCCAGCAGGTCGCCCACCCGTCGCCGGGCATCGCCCCACAACAGCCGGGCCGTGCTGCCAGCACCGCCCCAGACGCCCTGCTCCAGAAGCTCGCCCAGCATCGCCACCGTGCCGGGGTGCCACTGGCGGCGGAAGGAGTCTGACGCCAGGGCCTGGCGCAGGGGCTGGGGATCGAGCTCCAGTCCCACGATGTCCAGCGTCAGGCCCCGCGCGGTGGCCGCCTCCAGCAGGGCGGCGCTGTTGGTGCCCAGGCCGAAGCCCACATCCACCACCACCAGCCGCGAGCCGGCACTGAAGCGCTCCAGCTGGGACGGGCAAACGAACTTGGCCCGGGCCTCGCTGAGGGCGCCGATCGGGCCGTGGAATCCCTCGCCGAAGCGCTCGCTCCAGAGGCTGAAGCTGCCGTCGGCACCGCCCTGGGTCCTCAGGGCCGGCGTCCGATCCGGCCGAGCCTGTCCCGCTTCAGCTGCGCAGCCGTTCGAGGTCATCCCAGAAGCCCGGGTAGGACACCGCCGCCGCCTCGGGGCGCTGCAGGAGGGTGTCGCCGCTGGCGATGCCGGCCGCCACCGCCAGGCTCATGGCCACCCGGTGGTCGGTCTCGCTGTCCACATCGGCGCCATGCAGCTCCGTGACGCCGGTGATGGCCATGCCGTCCTCGAACTCCTCGACCCGGCCGCCCATGGCTCCCAGCTGACGGGCCATGACCGCCAGCCGGTCGGTCTCCTTCACCCGGAGCTCACCGGCGTCGGCGATGCGGCTGACGCCCTCGGCGCAGCAGGCGGCCACCGCCAGCACCGGGATCTCATCCACCAGCCGGGGGATCAGCTCGCCGCCGATCGTGAAGGGCTGCAGGGGCCCGTGGCTCACGTGCAGGTCGCCCACGGGTTCGCCGGCCACATTGCGGGCGTTGAGCACCTCCAGCCGGGCACCCATCTGCTCGAGCACCTCGAGGATGCCGGTGCGGCTGGGGTTGAGCCCCACGTTCTCCACCGTGAGCTCGGCGCCTGGGGTGACGGCGGCGGCCACCAGCCAGAAGGCGGCCGAACTGATGTCGCCCGGCACCACCACGCTCTGGCCACGCAGGTCGTGGCCGGGGGTGAGCCTGACCTGGGTGAGGCCGGGGCCGCCCACCTCCACCCGGGCGCCGAAGGCCCGCAGCATGCGCTCGCTGTGGTCACGGCTCAGGGCCGGCTCGATCACGGTGGTGGGGCCGCTGGCGGTGAGGCCCGCCAGCAGGATGGCGCTCTTCACCTGGGCCGAGGCCACCGGCGTGTGGATGGTGGCGCCGCGCAGCGGCTGGCCCAGCACCGCCAGCGGGGCGAAGTTGCCGTCCCTGCGGCCGTGGATCAGCGCGCCCATCTGCGCCAGGGGCGCGCCCACCCGCCGCATCGGCCGGCCCCGCAGGGAGGCGTCGCCTGTGAGCACGAAGTGACGCCCCGCTCGTCCGGCCAGCAGACCGAGCATCAGGCGCATGGTGGTGCCGGAATTGCCGCAGTTCAGCACGTCGTGGGGTTCCTGAAAGCCGTCGAGCCCCACGCCCTGCACCGTCACCGGCTGGCCGGCCACGATCGCCGACACCGTCACCCCCATCGCCCGCAGGCAGGCGGCGGTGCTGAGGGGGTCTTCCGCAGGCAGCAGGCCCTCGATGCGGGTCTCGCCCTCGGCGATGGCCCCGAACAGCAGCGCCCGATGGGAGATCGACTTGTCGCCCGGCACCCGCACCGTGCCCTTCAGGCTGCCGCCGCCGCTCAGGTGCAGGGGGCTGGAGGCGGCGCTGGACTCGGCGCTGGACTCGGCCACGGGCGGGGGGCGCTGGTGCGGCGATCCTATGGAGCGTGCTCTCCGCCGCCCGATACGGCGCATCGCCTGTGTTGATGGAACGGTTGTTGTCCGTGCTGCTGGCGCTGCTCCTCTCGGCTGCTGCGTTGTTGCCGCTGCCGGTGGACCCGCCTCCGGCCTGGGCCGCCGGTCCTGCGCCCCTGCAGGTGGACCGCTACCTGTGCGAGGGCGACCCCCTGGAGGCCCGGGTGTTCGCCGGGGCGGTGGATGCCATCGGCATCCCCAACAGCACCGCCGGCACCCCGCCCGGCGCCTTTGTGGTGCTGCAGTGGCGAGGTGTGAGCCTGCAGCTGCCGCGCACCAACAACGCCGGTGCCCCCAGCTACACCGATGGCCGCTGGTGGTGGAGTCCGGTTGATCCGGATCAGCCGCAGTTCCGGCAGCGCCGCGGGACGGTGCAGACCTACACCTGCGAGCGCGCGGGCTGAGCTCGAGCCGCGCTAACCCCAGGCATGCCAGTGGCAGAGGGGCCCCTGCCCGGCGCCGATGGCCAGGGCATGGCGCAGGCCGCCCTCCACGAACGACTTGGCCCGCCGCACGGCTGACGGCAGGGGCAGCCCCAGGGCCCGCTGGGCCGTGATCGCCGCCCCCAGGGTGCAGCCGCTGCCGTGGGTGTGGGGCGTGTCGATGGCGGCGTGCTCTAGCCATTCGCCAAGCGCCTCGCGCTGCAGCAGATAGTCGCGGCCGCGCAGCTCCGGCCTGCCGCCGCCCTTGATCAGCACGGCGGCGGGGCCAAGGTCGAGCAGGCGTTCCGCCGCCGCCTCCACGTCAGCCGGGGCGCCGATCTCCCGGCCGCTGAGCAGTTGGGCCTCGTGGAGGTTGGGGGTGAGCAGCTCGGCCAGGGGCAGCAGCAGCCGGTAGGCATCGATGGCGGTGGGCTCCAGCAGCACCGATCCGGCCCGCGACACCATCACCGGATCGATCAGCCGCGGAACCTGCAGCGGCGCCAGAGCCGCGGCGGTGACCTCGATCAGGCCGGCGTTGAGCAGCATGCCGGTCTTCAGCGCCGCCACCGGCAGATCGCTGAGCACCGCCTCGATCTGGGCCGCGAGGGCCTCGGGCGGCAGGGCATCGACGCGGCAGACGCCCGTGGTGTTCTGGGCGGTGACGCAGGTGAGGGCCGAGCAGCCGTGCACCCTGAGGGCGGTGAAGGTCTTGAGGTCGGCCTGGATGCCGGCACCGCCACCGGAATCGCTGCCGCCGATGGTGAGGGCGATCGCAGGTGCCATGCCGCCATGATCGCCCCCAGCTTCCGCGGCCGCCATCGGGCCATGGTCCCTTCAGACGACTCCCTGCCGCCCTGGCGGCCGCTGCTGCGGGCAGCACGCCAGCGGGAGGGCCGATCGCCCCTGGCCCGCTGGCTGCAGCTGGCCACCGTGGCCGCGGACGGCACGCCGCGGCTGCGCACCCTGGTGTTCCGTGGCTGGGGCGGCCCGGCGGCTCTCGATCTGCTCAGCGACGGCCGCAGCGCCAAGGTGGCGGAGCTGCAGCACCGGCGGGAGGTGGAGCTCTGCTGGCTGCTGCCGCGAGCCTGCTGCCAGTTCCGGCTGCGCGGGAGGCTGCTGGGTCTGCCTGTCGATGTGGAGGAGGAGGAACGCCGGCGCCACTGGCAGCAACTCTCCCCCGGCGGACGGGCGCTGTGGGGCTGGCCGGAGCCGGGGGCGCCGCTGCAGGCCGATGGCCCGTTCCCGGCCGAGCTGCCGCCGGAAATGCCCATGCCGCCCTGGTTCCTGCTGCTGCGCTTTTCGCTGGAGCAGGTGGAACTGCTGGAGCTCAGCGGCCATCCCCACCGCCGCCGGCGCTGGCGGGCCGACGCCGCCTGGCACGAGCAGCCGCTCAATCCCTGAGTGCGTCTGGCTCGGGAGCGCTGAGATAGGGCTCCAGGAAGTTCAGCGGTCGGGCCATGGTGGCCGAGAAGCCGAGGAGGCCCGGGTCGCGGTGGCTGTAGAGCAACGTGTCGTCGGCGTCGAGCAGGAAGGTGCCGCCGCGCTGGGTGAGGAAGTCGTCTGTGGGCACGTAGGTGCGCCAGCGGCCTAACACCTCCACCATGTTGCGCAGGCGCACCGTGGCCAGCTCGAAAGGCCGCTGGTAGCCGCGCCCCAGCAGGTCGAACAGAGGGGTCTGCAGCCGGGAGGGGGCCTGGCGGTCGCCGCTGTAGCCCCGCAGCACCTCGGCCAGGGTGCCGGGCGAGCCGATGCCGGCGCACATCAGCAGCAGGGCCGGCCAGGGCCCGCCGGGGGTGCGCAGGCCGGGATGGAGGCCCAGGGCCTCGTGCAGTTCGGGCCGCCCATCCACCTGCAGGCAGGTGCGCGGCAGGCCGGTGAAGGCGCAGAAGCGCTCGGCACCGGCGTCGTTGCCGATGGCGATCACCAGCAGGGCGATGCCGGCGGCCTGCAGGCGGGGCAGCGCGGCCGCCAGGTCCTGGGCGTACTCCAGGCTGTCGAAATCCCCCAGCTGGCCCATCAGCACCACCAGGCGCCGCCGCCCGGCGGCCAGGTCCGGCAGGCCGGACAGCCGATCCAGCAGCGCTTGTGGTGTGGCCATGGCAGGCACGCTATCCAGCACGGCGGCACCGTCGATCAGCCCAGCAGCAATCCACCCCCGCCGCCTGCGCCGGCTTCGGCGCTGCGCAGGTCGAACATCAGCTCTTCGAGCGTCAGCTCCTCCAGGGTCTGCTGCCGGGCCCGCTCCAGCCGCAGCCGAAGGGCTTCGGTGACCCGGTCAGCGGGGGACGCCCGGGCGGCGTCGAGTCGCAGGCCGGCCGCCCGGGGGCTCCGGCCGGCGCTGTTGCCCGCCGCTTCCCCCAGCCC
>JBATEO010000009.1:0-19841 GCA_049664045.1 Prochlorococcaceae cyanobacterium | reverse complement strand
GTGTCAGCCATGCGTTTCAGGGGCTGAGCTGGGTTTTCGGCTCTCGGTTGTGTCTTGTTCTCTGAGCCGAGTCTTGTGCTCAGGGTCCTGGGTTCTCTGCCTTGGCTTCTTGGCCTTGGTTTCCTGGCCCTGGATTCAGGGGGTTGAAGTCTCACCGCTACTGGGCAGGAATCTCAGCTGAGAAAAGTTCGTGATTGGTGTCAAGCCCTGGGGATCGCGCTGTGGATTTCCCTCGCGATCGCTGAACAGAACCACCATGCCTGCTTCCCGCGCGGCCAGGCATTCCGCAGCTGAGTCGCTGATGAACACGATCTCAGCCGGGTCATGGCGTAGTTCTCCGGAAATTTCTTCATAGCTGCTTTTTTGTTGCTTCGGACCAGTACGTGTATCGAACCAATGCTGAAATAGGGGCCTCAGGTCGCCGCCAGTGCTGTGCTGATAGAGCAGCTGTTGTGCTGCCACCGATCCTGACGAATACACGGACAGTCCCAGCCCCTGCGCTTGCCAGCGCCTGAGATTGTCTGCCACATCGGGGAACAGGGGCGCCACCAGCTCCCCTGAGCTATAGCCCGCTTGCCAGACCAGCCCCTGCAGTTCTTTCAGCGCTGGCAGCTTGCGGTCCTGTTTGATCAGCCAGCGCAGATAGCCTGCCGCGTCCTCCGGGTTCTGATCCCACAGCCTCCGGGCTGCGGGATCCTCATCCCGCACCCAGGCCTGGTGAACCGCCTCCAGCAACTGCCGCACCTCCTTACGCTGCGGCGTCTCTGCCTCCAGGAATGGCCCCAGGGCCCGTGCGGCATAGGGAAAAAGGGTCTCGGCCACGAAGCTCACCGGACAGGTGGTGCCTTCGATGTCCAGGAGCACCTGACGGATTCCGCTGAGCTCGATGCCGGCTTCGGTGTGTCGCAGGCGAGGAGGAGTGCAAGACATTGGGATTCAGCGCGTCAGGGCGGTCAGGAGCAGCCGTCGCCAGTGCTGCTCCAGCAGGAATTCGTGAATCTCCAGGTGCCGACGGGCCATCGCCAGGTCAGCGCCCCACGCGTACAGACCGTGACCGGCGATCAGCAGGCCATGTGGTGCCCGGACCAGATACGGCCTCGCTGCCGCACTGAGGCGCTGCAGATCCTGGTCATTGGCCAGCACCGGAACCTCCACGACGGTGGCGTGGCTGGTGACCCCTTCCAGCCCCTTGAGCATCTCCAGATCCTCCAGACGCAGCGCCCCAGCACCGCCGGAGGCGCCGGGTGCATGGTGCTGGGACAGCAGCGTGCCGGCCTGGGAGTGGGTGTGGAGCACGGCCCCTGCCCCTGTTTCCGTCACGATCGCCAGGTGCAGCAGGGTTTCCGCGCTCGCACGCCCCTTGCCGCGCACCACCCCGCCCTGCCCATCCACCACGATCAGGTCTTCCGGTGGCACGCGTCCCTTGTCCACGCCACTGGGGGCCATCAGCAGTCGCAGGGGCATGTGTTCCAGCACGCAGCTGAAGTTGCCGCCCGTGCCATCACACCAGCCGCGGCGGTGGATGGCGCCCATGGTGGCGCTCAGCTCACGGGCTAGCTCCAGCTGGTGTTCTCCGGGCATGGGACGAGCTGACATCAGTGCTGGCAGCGGGGGCACCAGTGGCTGCTGCGTCCCCCCAGCTTCTCGCGGCGGATGGCTGTGCCGCAGGTGCGGCAGGGATGTCCGCCGCGCCGATACACCAGGGCCACCCCTCCGTAGTTGCCGTTGGTGCCGGTGAGATCGCGGAAGTCGCTGAAGGTGGTGCCTCCGGCTCCGATGCTGATCTCCAGAACGCGCACGAGGGCCTCGCGTAGCGTCTTGAGCCTGGCCTGGCTCAGCCGGCCGCTGGGTGTGTGCGGCCGGATTCCGGCACTGAACAGCGCCTCATCGGCGTAGATGTTGCCCACCCCGGCCACCAGGGACTGATCCAGCAGCGCTGCCTTGATCGGTCGCCGTGATCCCTTCAGCCTCTGCTGCAGGTAGCCGGCCGTGAACGTCGCGCTGAACGGTTCAGGCCCGAGGCGCTGCAGCCCCGTGATCACCTGCTCCACCGGGATGTGCGCAGGCACCCACCACATCTGTCCGAAGCTGCGGGTGTCCACGAAACGCAGTTCCTCGTCGCGCTGGTTCCAGATCCGCACCCGGGTATGGGCGCAGGGGAGGCGTTGATCGCACACCCAGAGGAACTGGCCGGTCATGCGGAGGTGCACTCCCCACACCCCGGCAGTGGCACGATTCCGCTGGAGATCACCCAGCAGATACTTGCCCCGTCGCTGCCAGCCGGTGATGCTGCAGCCCTGCAGGGCTGTAGCGAATGCGGCCGGGTCGGAAGGACTGGCGATGGCCCGGTCGCGCAGCACCTCGACCCGATCAACCCGGAAGTTCGTGGTCCGCTGCTGCAGACCACGACGCACGGTTTCAACCTCGGGGAGCTCCGGCACGGCGTCGCGGCAGCGGTGCAGCCGGTCAGCGTGTCACAGCCCCGGCAGATGGCTCATGAGCACCTGCCGGGGCTGGTCCGGGGCTGGGGATCGCGGGTCTGCGGTCAGCCACTGAGCCGTTGGGCTCAGGCCTTCTCGAGCTCGCTCTCGGCAAAGTTGTTGGTGTTGATGCCACCTTCGGAGCCGCTGTAGCCGCTGTAGTTCACCTTCTCGAAGCGAACCACCACGGGGTAGCGGATTCCGGAGGTGTCAACCGACGCCACGGTGCCGACTTCGTTGAACCAATAGGACTCAGGGCGCTTGATGCGCACCTTGTCGCCGCGGGAAATGGCCATCGCTGCGGTGAATGGGGAGGCTGCCAGAGGGAAGATACCCGCGGCCGCCTGGGGCTTCGGGGCGGGCGTCACGTTTCGTCGTCCAAGCTGCAGCGGCGTTCAGGCGCAGGCGCCACGCGGGGTGCACCCCGCGTGGGAGCATCGGCCCCTGTGCCCGCATCCTCCATGGCTCTGGACGCGCCCGAGGCTCCGGTGTTCAGCCTTGACCTGCCCGACCCCGACAGCGACACCATCAGCACGATGGAGTTCCTGGCCCGGCTCGAGCAGGCCTGGGCCGTGTGCGACCGCTTCGATCTGCACACCGAGATCTGGCGGGGACGGATCCTCCGGGCCGTGCGCGACCGGGAGAAGCGCGGCGGCGAGGGACGCGGCACCGGGTTTCTGCAGTGGCTGCGTGAGCGGGAGATCAGCAAGACCCGCGCCTACACCCTGATCCAGCTGGCCGAGTCGGCCGACCGGATGCTGGCCGAGGGGGTGTTGGATGAGGCCAGCGTGAACCAGTTCTCCAAGCGGGCCTTTCTGGAGACCGCCGATGCCGATCCCGAAGTGCAGCTGATGATCTCCGAGGCCGCCAACGACGGCCAGCAGATCACCCGCAAGCAGGTGCGGCGCCTGGCCGATGAGTTCACGGCCGCCACCAGTCCGTTGCTGCCGGAGGAGATCCGCCAGCGCACGGCGGAGAACCTCCTGCCGCCGCGGGCGGTGGCGCCGCTGGTGAAGGAGCTGGCCAAGCTGCCCGAGGAACAGCAGGACGACCTGCGCCGGGTGCTGCGGGAGGAGCCGGAACTGGAGCGGGTGCGGGAGGTGACCAGCACAGCCCGCTGGCTGAGCAAGGCGGCCGAGGCTGCGCTTGCGGTGCGGGCGTTCCAGCAGGGGGAGCTGGATTTCGAGAAGGCCCTGCAGGAGGCCCAGCGGCTCGATGCCCTGGGACTGCTGGCCGATGCCGTGGGCCAGGCCCAGGCCCTGGAGGCCGCCGTGCTCAAGCTGCACACCAGCTGGCGGCGGCTGAACGGCCTCCAGGAACGTCTGTGGGTGGAGAGCGGCAGCAGCACCCCCCACCTGCGCGAGCTGCTCACGGCCCTGCAGTCGCTGAGCGGCAGCACCCTGAGGGTGTCGCTCGGGGAGCTGGCAGGCGGCAAGCGGGTGCGCCTGCAGCTGGTGGAGGAGTCGCCGGATCAGCTGGAGGCGCCACCCCTGCCTTGATCCCCCGGGTGCTGGCCCGTTTCTCCCCTGCCGCCGTTGCGACCGGTTGAGCCCACGGTGGACGGGAGCTGGGCGAGACCGCGGACCGGACAATGGAGGACCGAGCTCCAGGTGTCCCCCGATGTCTGACGTTCTGCTGTCAGCCGCCAGCGGGGCTCTGCGGTGGAGTGTCGCCGACGTGGTGATCGACCCGTGGCCCGCCGGCTCGTTGGCTGGGCCCGCGCCGGGAGGCATCCGCCGCTTTGCGTCGATGCCGGGGTATTTCAGCGAGCGCCGCTGTGAGCAGGGCCGCAAACGGCGGATGAACCGAAAGGCTCCGGAGACGGCCTGCGCCGAACCCGTGGTGACCTGCGATGAGCTGGCCTATTACCTGGGACCGCTTCACCGCCATTTCGGCCATGCCGTCGTTGAATCCAGTACCCGCTTGTGGTTCTACCGGCAGGCCCGCCACCTCTCGGCCCCGGGTGAACACCTGCCCGTGGTGATGCTGCCCCCGGCCGCTGGCCCAGACCAACTGCAATCCTTTGTAGCCCGTGATCTGGCCGACTGGCAGCGTTCACTCCTGGAGCTCTATGGGGTGTCCCCCGAGGCGCTGCATTTCGTCCGCGATCCCGTGCGCTACCGGCGTTTGATCGTGCCTGCCCAGGCCTGGCTGTGGGGCGAACGGCCCACGCGCAAGACCGCTGCCGCCGCCAGCCCGCCCAGGGCGTTGCATCCACTCCCCGCTGGTGCACCGTATGGGCAGACAAGCACGGCCCAGCGGGTGTACCTGGTGCGGGGCCCCGAGTTGTTCTGGCGCGGGGCGGTGGCAGGGGAGTCCGTGATCCGCGAGTTCTTCAAGGCCCATGGCTACAGGCTGCTGGATCCGGTGTCCCTGCCGCTGCCCGGACAGTTGGCGGCAGTGCGCGGGGCCAGCCACGTGTTCGGGGTGCAGGGCTCGGCGTTACACCTGTTCAATCTGGCGGGCCATGACGAGGTGCAGGTGGGCTGCCTGGGCCGGCTGGGAGTGGAGGCAAGCCGTCGCTTTGCCCATAGCCTGGAGCCGTTCGTCGGCCGTTTCCTGCTCCAACCACCCGATGGCGCTGACCCTCCGGCAGACCCCGCCAGGAGTGCCACCAAGTTCCGTCTGGCGCTTCATCAGGATGTGGCCCGGCTGCTGGCGTTCCTGACGGCGTTCGATCCCGGCCTCCAGCCGGACCGCTTTGACCGACAGGCCTATCTCCAGGCGGTGAGCGCGGATCGGCAGCGCTTCCGGCAGGGCGCCGCCGCCTGAGCGCTACAGCGATTCCGCACATCTGGTGTGGTTATCGTGGCTCTGCACTGTCCGTGGTGTCGTTGCCGGACGAGGAGCTTCCGGATTCCCTTCTCCACGCCCTGCGCTGCCATTTCGGCTGGGAGGGATTCCGACCAGGCCAGCGTCCGGTGGTGGAAGCGCTCCTGGAGGGACGCGACTGCCTGGCGGTGCTGCCCACCGGCGCCGGCAAATCCCTTTGCTTCCAGCTGCCGGCCCTGGTGCGCGAGGGCCTGGTGCTGGTGGTCTCCCCTCTGGTGGCGCTGATGCAGGACCAGGTGGAGCAGTTGCAGCGCCGGGGCATCGCGGCGGCCTGCCTGCACCGTGGGCTGGAGACGGGCGAGCGGCTGCAGCTGTTGCGGCGCATCCGTGAGCGACGCCTGAGGTTGCTGTATCTGGCGCCGGAGCGGCTGCAGGTGGAATCGACCCGCCAGCTGCTGGACGACCTGCTGGTGGAGGGCGGCCTGGTGGGGCTGGCGGTGGATGAGGCCCACTGCATCAGCGCCTGGGGCCACGACTTCCGCCCCGCCTATCGCCGGCTGGGCCAGCTGCGCCGTCTCTGCCCCGGAGTGCCGCTGGTGGCCCTGAGCGCCACGGCCGCCCCGCGGGTGCGCGCCGACATCGTCCGTCTGCTTCAGCTGCGCCGACCCTTGATCCAGGTGCGGTCCGCCCGCCGCAGCAACCTCCAGTACGCAATGCGTCGGCGCCCGGCCGATCCCCTGCCGCAGGTGCTGGAGGCCATCGGCCGGTCCAGGGGGGCCGTGCTGGTCTATGCCAGAGCTCGCCGCTCGGTGGAACACTGGGCCGCCCGCCTGCAGGCCGCCGGTGTGGACGCGCTGCCGTATCACGCCGGCCTGGATCCCAGCCGGCGGCGGCAGGCCCTGGCTCACTTTCAGGAGCAGCTCCGGCCGGTGCTGGTGGCCACGGTGGCCTTCGGGATGGGGGTGGACCGTCCCGATGTGGGCCTGGTGCTGCACCTCGACATGCCCGCCAGTGCCGAGGGGTATCTGCAGGAATCGGGCCGGGCCGGCCGCGATGGCGGGCCGGCCGATTGCCTGATGCTGTTCGACCCGGCTGATCGCACCAGCCTGGGCTGGGCGATCCGCGCTGCCGGCGGGGACTGCGTCGAGGCGGGGCCCGATGGCGAGCGGCAGCGTCTGGAGCTGGCCCAGCGGCAGCTGAGGCGCATGGAGGCCGTGGCGGAAGGGGAGGGCTGCCGCGAGCAGGCCCTGCTGCTGGCGGTGGGCGAGCTGGTGCCGCCCTGTGGCCGCTGCGACCGCTGCGAGGCCCGCCGCTCCGGCTCCCTGCGGCAGAGGGACTGGTCCGAGCAGGCGGCCCAGCTGCTGGCGTTGCTGGGGGAGCAGCGGGGCCGGGCCCTGCGCAGCTTGGTGGAGGAACTGGCGGGGCAGGGCGGCCGGGACGAGGACCGCTGGGGCTGGCTGGCGCGCCGCCTGGTGGAGGAGGACCTGATCAGCGAGAGCGATGACGGCGCTCAGCGCCTGTACCTGAAACCGACGGGCCGGCAGTACCTGAGGGAGCCCTGGCCGCTGCGCTGGGCGGCCTGAGCGTGGTGGCGGCGGGCCTCAGCTGCCTTGCCTCAGCTGCCTTTTTCCTTGCAGATGTCCTGCACCAGCTTCTTCTCGAAGTCCTGGCCCGGCGATTCCCAGCTGTTCCACTGGCCCGCCGGCGTGGTGGTGTTCAGCTTGCGGGCCGTGCAGTTCACCGCCAGATAACGGGCCTTGCCGTCGCTGTTCAGGCTGGGGGCGACGTAGCTGCCTCCCATTGACTGCCACTTGCCCCAGTCGATCTGCAGCGGGCCGTAGCTGCGCCAGTCGCCGCTGGTAGCCGGGGCCCGGCTGGTGGAACGGGCGGCGATGGTGGTTGCTCCCGTGGCCGCGCCCTTCGGAGCGGTGGCCGTACCGGTGGTCACCGCCGCGGCTGAGGGGCTTCGTTTGGCGGTGCTGGCGGCGGTGCTGGTGGCAGCGGTTGTGGCGGTCGTGGAGGCGGTGCTTGTGGTGCTCCTGGCGGTGGGCGCCGTGCCTGCCTGCGTGGGCGGCACCCCCTGGGTCGCGGCGGCGATCCGGCTGGGCGACGAAGCCGTGGTGCGCACACTGGCTGGTTGCACCTGCGTCGTCTGAACAGGGGGCTGGGGCCGGGTGCGGGGCTCGGGGGTGGCGGCCGGACTGGCTGCCGGAGTAGCGGCTGCTCTTGCCGTGCTGATCGTGCTGGCGCTTGCCGGGACGGGCTCGGAGCGGCTGGGGGTTGGCGTGGATTCACGCGTGGGCGTGACCGCCGCCGGTTGGCTGCGAGGAGCAGCGGCAGGTTCCGTCCTGGCCTGAGTCTGGGTCTGAGTCTGCGGTTGAGCCTTGGGTTGCGGCTGAACCTGGGGCTGCGGCTGCGGCTGCGGTTGGGGTTGCGGTTGAGCCTGGGGCTGCGGTTGCGACTGAGCTTGTGGCTGCGATTGACCTTGTGGCTGCGCCTGGGGTTGTGGCGTCGGTTGAGGTGCAGGGCGGGGTGCCGGTTGCGCAGCCTGCTGGGGGGATGCCACCGGGCGGGCCGCTGGGGCAGGGGGGGTGCCGCGGAGCTGAAGCCGTGTGCCGGCCAGCAGGCGATCGGGATCCTCGATGCGGTTGAGGGCCACGAGCTGCTCCACCGTGGTGCCATAACGCCCGGCGATCACCGAGAGGCTCTCCCCGCTTTCCACCACGTGCTGGCGGGCGTTCCGGTCCGGAGCTGAGGGCCTGGCGGGGGCGGGCGCCGTTCTCGGCGTCTGGCGCTTGGGCGCCATGGGCACCTGCAGCCGGGTACCGCTCATCACCAGATCAGGGTTCCGGAGCGCGTTCAGCTGGATCAGGCGCTCAGTGCTGGTGTTGAACCGCGTCGCGATGTCCGAGAGGGTCTCGCCGCTCTTGACGGTGTAGGGCGCGGTGGGCTGGGAACTGCGCGACGCCGGGGCGGCGCTGCGCCCACCACTTCCGGGGAGGGTGAGGCGCTGGCCGGCCACCACCAGGTCGGGGTCGGTGATGCCGTTGGCCTGCATCAGGCGCGACACGCTGACGCCATGGCGGGCGGCGATGTCCGAGAGCGTGTCGCCGGCCTGCACCGTGACGCTGCCCCCTCTGGCGCTGCTGCCACCGCTGCTGACCCCGCTGCCGACTCCCCCTCCCGGGATGGTGAGTCGCTGACCGGTCACCACCAGGTCGGGGTCGCTGATGCCGTTGGCCTGCATCAGGCGGGTGAGGCCCACGCCATAGCGCTCGGCGATATCCGAGAGCGTGTCGCCTTCCCTGACCACCACCACCGCCTGGGCCCTGGCCGGGGGGGCAAGCAGTGCGGGCCCCGGCAGAGCCAGGGTGAGGGCCAGGGCAGCAAGGGTGCGGCGCATGGGCTCCGGGGATCGCTGGTCGAACCTTAAGGGGCCCTTTGAGGTCGATCCAGTGCCGCTGGCGGGAAACTCTCCGGGGTCAGCCCAGCAGGCGCTGCACCAGAGCCAGCTTGCCGGTGTAGGGGGGGTAGCGGAGGGGCAGATCCAGCCAGAAGGGCCGCCGGAGCACGCTGCGCAGATGGGAGAAGGTGAGGAAGCCGGCCTCGCCGTGGTAGCGGCCCATGCCGCTCTCGCCCACACCGCCGAAGCCCAGCTGGCTGCCCCCGGCCTGCATCACCACATCGTTGAAGCACACGCCGCCGGAGCTGGTGCCCTCCAGGGTGCGGCGCTGGGCCTCACGGTCGTTGCTGAACAGGTAGAGCGCCAGGGGTTTCGGCCGCCCGCGCACCTGCTCGAGCGCTTCCTCCAGGTGGGCCACACTCAGGATCGGCAGCAGGGGGCCGAACAGTTCCTCCTGCATCAGCGGATCATCAGCCGACTCCACGGCCAGCAGGGTGGGTTCGATGCGGCGTCGCGCTGGATCGCAGCGCCCGCCGTGCAGCACCTGGCCCCGCTGGCGGGCGCCGGCGAGCAGACCGGCCAGCCGGTCGTACTGGGCCTGGTTGACGATCGCGCCGAGATCCTCGCTGCACAGTGGATCGGGGCCGTGGAAGCGCCTCAGCTCCGCGGCCAGAGCCTCCACCAGGCGGTCGCGCAGGGGAGCCTCCACCAGCACGTGGTCGGGGGCGACGCAGGTCTGGCCGGCGTTGATGCTCTTGCCCCAGGCCAGCCGCCGCGCCGTCACGGTGAGGTCGGCATCCGCGAGCACGATGGCGGGACTCTTGCCGCCCAGCTCCAGGGTCACCGGGGTGAGGTGCCGGGCCGCGGCGGCCATCACCAGCCGGCCCACCCGGCCGCCGCCGGTGAAGAAGATGTGGTCGAAGCGCTCCTCCAGCAGGCTGGCGGCCACGGCACCGTCGCCGCACACCACCTGCACGATGTCGGGAGGAAAGGTTTCGGCGATCGCCCCGGCGATCAGGGCCGCGGTGCGGGGAGCGTGCTCGGAGGGTTTGATCACCACGCTGTTGCCGGCGGCGAGGGCGCTCACCAGGGGGTGCAGGCAGAGCTGGAAGGGGTAGTTCCAGGGACCGATGATCAGCACGCAGCCCAGGGGTTCGGCCTGCTCGAAGGCACGGCCGGGCTTGAGGGGCAGATCCACCGGCACCGGCCGCGGGGCCATCCAGCGGCGCAGGCGCCGCCGGGTGAGCCTGAGTTCCTGCTGCACCGCCACCAGCTCGAAGCTGGCCTCCAGTGCCGGTTTGCCCAGGTCGGCCGCCAGGGCCTCCAGCACCGCCGGCCGATGGCGCGCCAGCAGGGCGGACAGACGATCGAGCTGCTGCAGCCGCCAGGCCAGTGGGCGGGTGAGGCCCCGGCTCACCGGGTCGCGCATGGCTTCGATCGGGGTCGACAGGAGCGAAGCCGTGGGCATGCCGCGGGCCGGAGGTCAGCAGTGGCCACCCTGGCAAACGCCAGGCTGCGGTGTGAACCCGCCTGGGCGGCAGCAGAGCGATCCACGCTCAGCCGGTCATCGCTCAGCCTGGCGACTGTGCTGAGGGCGAGGAAAAGCCCTTGACGAGACTTGAACTCGTGACCTCTCCCTTACCAAGGGAGTGCTCTACCGCTGAGCTACAAGGGCATGTGGAAGGTGGGCCGGGTTGGATTTGAACCAACGTAGGCAGAGCCAGCGGATTTACAGTCCGCCCCCATTAACCACTCGGGCACCGACCCGAACCACACCCCAAGAACTTACCAGCCAGCCTCCCTGGCGACGCCCATGCAGTTGCTCGCCATCCACGGCCCCAACCTCAACCTGCTGGGCATCCGGGAGCCGGGGCTGTACGGCAGCACCAGCCTCAAGCAGATCAATGACGACCTGCGCCGCCGCGCCGGGATGCTGGGCGTGGAGATCGACTGTTTCCAGAGCAACCACGAGGGGGCCCTGGTGGACCGGATCCAGCAGGCGCGCGGGTCGGTGGACGGGATCCTCATCAATGCGGGGGCCTACACCCACACCTCGATCGCCATCCGCGACGCCCTGCTGGCGGTGGCCATCCCCTACGTGGAGCTGCACCTGAGCAACGTCCATGCCCGTGAGTCCTTCCGGCACCACTCCCATCTGGCCGACCGGGCGGTGGGGGTGATCTGCGGCTTCGGGGCCGGCAGCTACGGTCTGGCCCTGGAGGGTCTGGTGGCCCACATGCGCGCCCAGCCGTGACCGTTGCCCCGCTCCAGCCCGCCGCCGCCCGGATCCGCTGGCTGGCCACCCCCAGCTCCACGGCCTGGCTGGAGCAGGCCCTGGCCCGTCCCGATCTGGTGCTGATCGATCACGCCCACTGCGAGCGCAAGGCGGCGGGTGCGGCCCTGCAGCTGATGTTCCGCTATCCCGGCGACGAGCAGCTTGCGGCGCTGCTCAGCCCGTTGGCGCGGGAAGAGCTGGAGCATTTCGAGCGCGTCCTGGCCCTGCTGCAGCGCCGCGGCATCGTTCTGCGTCCCCTGGCCGCTCCTGCCTATGGCAGTGAGCTGAGCAAGGCTGTTCGGCGTCAGGAGCCCCAGCGCATGCTGGATGCGTTTCTGGTGGCCGGTCTGATCGAGGCCCGCAGCCATGAGCGCATGGGCCTGCTGGCCTCGCACGCGCCCGATCTGGAGCTGCGGCAGCTCTATGGCGATCTGCTGGCCAGCGAGGCCCGTCACTTCGGGCTTTATTGGCTGCTGTGTGAACAGCGCTGGCCGAGGCCCACCGTGATGGAGCGCCTCGCGGAGCTGGCTGCCCTGGAGAGCCGGTGCCTGGCGGGCTCTCCGGCATCGGGCGAGGGGGTGCGCATGCACTCCCCCGGGGTCGAGCATCCCTGACGCCCTGCTGCCGGCGGCGTCAGCCCCAGCCGATCAGGCCGGCGAACTGACCGGCCAGCAGACCCACCGGCGTGCCCATCGTTCGGGCCAGCTCCACTTCCACCTCCCCCTCGAGGCTGGCCACCAGGTCGGGGTCCAGCTGCAACAGGCGCAGCAGGCGCCCGTAGGCCTGCCGTTCCCTGGTATTGATGCTGCCGTGGTCGCCGGTGCGCTGGCTGGCGCGGATCACGCCGTAGGACAGCTGCAGCGCCCGCTGCCGTTGCTCAGGGGTGCTCAGGGCCGCCACAAGATCGTCAAGCCCCTCCACGGGAAGGGTGGCCGGGGTGGCGGCGGCCAGCGTGCGGTCGAGCTGCCCCTGCTGATCAGGATCATTCCGGCTGGTCTGGGTGATGGCCTGGGCGAGGCGCTGGCGCTCTTCGTCGCTCAGCTCTCCATCCGCCCAGGCCACGGTGGCGCCGATGCGGAACAGGGCCAGCTCGGTATCCATCATCCCGCCGGCGCGAGCAGTTGATCGAGCAGCGGATAGGAGCTGGCGATCGCATCACCCGTGAACTGGGCCACCCAGCCGTCGGGATTGTGGAAGAAGCGCAGGGCGCAGAATCGGGGTTCCGGTCCCATGTCGAACCAGTGGGGGGTGCCGGCTGGCACGGCGATCCAGTCGTCGGCTTCACAGAGCAGCTGCAGCACCTCGTTCCCGAGGTGCAGACAGAACAGCCCTCGGCCCTCCACGAAGAAGCGCACCTCGTCCTCGCTGTGGGTGTGCTCGGCCAGGAATTTCTGGCGCAGGGCCAGGCGGTCTGGGTGATCGGGGGTGAGGCGGATGGCATCAACGGTGGGGTACCCGCCCTCCTGCTGCACCCGGGCGATCTCGTCGGCGAAGGCCTCAAGGATCTGCTCCGGGGAGGCGCCGGACGGCAGGGTGGCCCGGGCCGGCCAGCGCTCGAAGCGGATGCCGCGGGCGGCCAGCTGCCGCTGGATCTCCTCCGCGTCGCTGCTCACCCGTTCCGGCGACGGCAGATGGGCCCAGGCGGTGGCACCTGGATCCTGCGTGGAGCTGTCCGGGCTGGCAGGGTGCCGGTAGATGGCGAGCAAACTCATGGGTGGCCCAGCGCCGCTGCAGATCAGCGTAGGGGCGGCCGCTGCCGGGGTCACCCTGGTGGGGGTGGGCCCCGGTGATCCGGAGCTGCTTACTGTGTCGGCGCTGCGGGCGATCCGGGCCGCTGCGGTGGTGGCCTACCCGGTGGCCCAGTCCGGCGGAGAGGGTATGGCCGCCGCGATCGCCGCGCCCTGGCTGCTGGCCGAGCAGCGCCGCCTGCCGCTCCTTTTCCCGATGGTGGCGGAAGCTCCACCGCGCATCGCCGCCTGGCATGCCGCCGCCGATGCCCTGGCGGCTGAAGTGGCCGCGGGGCTGGCGGTGGTGCTGCTCTGTGAAGGGGACGTGTCCCTCTTCGCCAGCAGCAGCTATGTGCTCCTGGCCCTGCGCCAGCGCCACCCCCACTGTCCGCTGCGGCTGGTGCCGGGGGTGCCGGCCGTGTGCGCGGCGGCGGCGATGGCCTCCGCCGGCGGCATCCCCTGGCCGCTGGCGCTGCAGAGCGAGGGCCTGCTGATCCGCCCGACGCCGGAGACCTCCGGTGAACTGGAGCACCTGCTGGATCAGGCGGCTGCCACGGCCACGAACGTGGCCCTGCTCAAGCTGGGGCAGCGCTGGCCCTGGGTGCGGAGCTTGTTGGACCACCGGGGACTGCTCGAAGGCGCCCTGCTGGCTCAGCGGGTGGGCTGGCCAGACCAGCTGCTCGCCCCGGCATCCGCCGTGCCGGCGGGGGAACGTCCGTATTTCTCTCTGTTGCTGATCCGGCAGGGCTGGCCGGTGGTGCTGCCCTGAGCCGCGGGCCGGATCTGCTCAAGGGGCCGATCTGCTCAAGGGGCCAGTGACGCCTCCGCCCCGGCCAGCAGCGCCAGCGCCTCAGCCGGGGTGGGGGCACGCATCAGGGCATGGCGCAGCTGGGGGGCGCCGGCAAAACCGGTGCAGGTCCAGCTGAGGTGTTTGCGGGCGATCAGCAGGCCGTGGTCGCCCCTGGCCGCCACCAAGGCGCGCAGCTGCTCGGCCGCCAGTGCGAGCTTCGCGGCCGGTCCGGGCGTTGGTGGCACCGGCCGCCCGCTGAGGGCCGCGTCGATCTGCCCCACCAGCCAGGGGCTGCCCATGGTGCCGCGGCCCACCATCACTCCGTCGGCGCCGGTGCGCTCCAGGCAACGCAGGGCATCCTCCGGACTGTTGATGTCGCCGTTGGCGATCACCGGGATCGTCAGCGCCCGTTTCACCGCGGCGATGGCGGCCCAGTCGGCCTGGCCCCTGAAGCCCTGCTCGCGGGTGCGGCCGTGCAGGGTGAGCATCTGCGCGCCGGCGTTCTCCAGCTGCCGGCACCAGCGCACCGCCAGGGCCGCCGTGCCGTCCCCGGGGCTGTCGCCGCCGGGGCTGTCACCGCCCGCTGCGCCCCCGCCGGCAGTGCCGCACCAGGCCAGGCGCGTCTTCACCGTCACCGGGATCGCCACGGTGGCGGCCACGGTCTCCACGATGCGGGCCGCCAGCTCCGGCTCGCGGATCAGGCCGCTGCCGCCGCCCTTTCTGGCGATCTTCTTCACCGGGCAGCCCATGTTGATGTCGATCAGGAAGGCGCCGGCCGCCTCGGCCCGCCGGGCGGCGTCGGCCATGGCGGCGGGGCGGTGATCGAACAGCTGCACGCCGATCGGGCCCGCCTCCTCGGCCAGTTCCTCCACCTTCCGGAGTCCGTGGCCTAGTTCCAGGCTGGTGGCGTTCACCATCTCGGTGAACAGCAGGGCATCGGGTGCCCAGCGCCGCACCAGGCCGCGGAAGATGCGGTCGCTCACCCCCGCCAGCGGCGACTGCAGCACCCGGCAGCCCAGCCTGCGCGGCGTGCCGTGACCGGGCAGCTCAAGGGCGGGCAGTGCTTTGGGAACAGCGGTGATCATGGTGATCCGATTGTGATGCTCCACGCCGATGGCTGCCGCCCAAGCCGCCACCATCCCCTGCCCTTACCCCCTCAGCCGGGCGCTGCTGGAGGTGGTGCTGGCCGACCGCATCAGCGATCGCTTCGTGTGTGAACTGATCTGGCCGCGCCTCGGCTATCTGCCCGATGGCTCCGGCACCTGGAGCGCGGGCCCGGCCACGGACGCTGCCTGGCGGGAGCCGTTCCCGATCGAGCCCCAGTTCATCGCCCAACGGCCGCCCAGCGTGGCCCTCACCCGCTCGATTCCCAAGCAGTACAAGCAGCTGCTCAAGGAGCAGCTGGGCTTTGCGGGCTATCGGATCGGCGAGCTCTACCCCCGCCGCACCCGCCGCGCCACCGCCGTGAACTGGCTGCTCGCTCAGCTGGCCGGGCGGGACGAGCGCCTGCCCGATACCGGGCCACTGCCGGAGCTGCTGGAGGCGCCGGCGAATCCGGTGGCGGGCCACCCTGGTGATCTCCCGGTGCAGTAGCGCCTGTTCCGGGTTGCGGAAGGCTCGAAAGAGTGGCGCCACTTTTGGCGCTTTTGATAAGGCCGCCCGACGGGGACCGGGTCTGTAGGGTCGAACGAAGACAGTTGTTGAGATAAGACGTTTTGGCCCTGCCGGTCGTCGCCATCATCGGCCGCCCCAACGTGGGCAAATCCACCCTGGTGAATCGCCTCTGCCGCAGTCGTGAGGCGATCGTGCACGACCAGCCGGGCGTGACGCGCGACCGCACGTACCAGGAGGGCTTCTGGGGCGATCGCACCTTCCGGGTGGTGGACACCGGCGGCCTGGTGTTCGACGACGACAGCGAATTCCTGCCGGAGATCCGCGAGCAGGCCAATCTCGCCCTGGAGGAGGCCTCGGTGGCCCTCGTGATCGTGGACGGCCAGCAGGGCTGCACCGCCGCCGATGAGGCGATCGCCACCTGGCTGCGCGGCCACAACGTGCCGGTGCTGCTGGCCGTGAACAAGTGCGAGTCGCCCGAGGCCGGCCTGTCCATGGCAGCGGAGTTCTGGGGGCTGGGCCTGGGTGAGCCCCACCCGATCTCGGCGATCCACGGTGCCGGCACCGGCGACCTCCTGGATCAGGTGATCAGCTTCTTGCCTCCCACCAGCGAGGAGGGCGGCGAGGAGCCGATCCAGATGGCGATCATCGGCCGCCCCAACGTTGGCAAATCCAGCCTGCTCAATGCCATCTGCGGCGAGCAGCGGGCGATCGTGAGCCCGATCCGCGGCACCACCCGCGACACGATCGACACCACGGTGGAGCGCGAGAACCACACCTGGAAGATCCTCGACACCGCCGGCATCCGCCGCAAGCGCTCGGTGAACTACGGGCCGGAGTTCTTCGGGATCAACCGCAGCTTCAAGGCGATCGAGCGCAGTGATGTGTGCGTGCTGGTGATCGATGCCCTCGACGGTGTCACCGAGCAGGATCAACGCTTGGCAGGCCGGATCGAGGAGGACGGCCGTGCCTGCGTGGTGGTGGTGAACAAATGGGACGCGATCGAGAAGGACTCCCACACCATGCCGGCGATGGAGAAGGAGCTCCGCGCCAAGCTCTATTTCCTCGACTGGGCGCCGATGCTGTTCACCTCCGCCCTCACCGGTCAGCGGGTGCAGAGCGTGTTCGCTCTGGCCCTGCTGGCGGTGGAGCAGCACCGCCGCAGGGTGAGCACCTCGGTGGTGAACGAGGTGCTCACCGAGGCCCTCAGCTGGCGCACGCCGCCCACCAGCCGCGGCGGTCGCCAGGGCCGCCTCTACTACGGCACCCAGGTGGCCACCCGGCCGCCCAGCTTCACGTTGTTCGTCAACGACCCCAAGCTGTTCGGCGACACCTACCGCCGCTACGTGGAGCGCCAGATCCGCGAGGGCCTGGGCTTCGAGGGCACACCGATCAAGCTGTTCTGGCGCGGCAAGCAGCAGCGCGACGCCGAGCGCGACCTGGCCCGCGTCAAGCGCTGAGGAGCGGGACCTGAGTGGACTTCCTGCGCCAGCTGCCGATCGGCCAGTACGTGGCCGAGGAGCCCGGCCCGGCGGCAGCGCGGCGCGATGGCAGCTGGCTGCGGCGTCTGGACGCGCGCCTCAAGCTGGCCTGGACCGTGGCCTTCCTGGTGACGCCCATCCTGGCCGGACCGGTGTGGCGCCTGGCGCTGGTGGGGCTGCTGCTGCTGATCACCGCCTGCAGTGGCCTGCCCTGGAGGGTGTGGCGGCGCAGCCTGCCGCTGCTGCTGGCGCTGGCGCTGCTGGTTGGCGGCCTGGCCCTGTTCCTGCCGGCTGGTGGTGTGCCGCCGGCCCCGTTGCAGCGCCCGCCGGGGGAGGTGCGGCTGGAGTCCGGCTCGCCCCTGCAGCCCCCGCCGGAGCGCAGCGGCAGGGCCTGGGAGATCCTGCGCCTGGGCCCCGCGCAGCTGGGACCGTTCAGCCTGGGGCCGCTGGTGGTGACCCGGCGCTCGGCCCAGCTGGCGCTCAACGGCTCCACCCTCCTGGTCACCCTGGTTCACAGCGCCAACCTGATGCTGCTCACCACCCGTCCGGAGGAGCTGGTGTGGGCGATCAGCTGGCTGCTCGCCCCCCTGGGCCGTCTGGGCTGGCCGGTGCAGCGGCTCGGTTTCACCCTGCTGCTGTCGCTTCGGTTCCTCCCCCTGGTGCAGGAAGAACTCCAGAACCTCCTGCGCTCCCTGGCCACCCGGGCGGTGAATCTGCGCCGTCTGGGCTGGAAGACATCCCTGGCCCTGGTGCTGGCGGTGGGGGAGCGGCTGCTGGCCAACCTGTTGCTGCGGGCGGAGCAGGGCGCCGAGGCCCTGCTGGCCCGAGGCGGGCTGTGGCTGCCGCCGGAGCAGCTGCACCGTCCGGCACCACCGCGTCCCTGGCTCAACCTGGCGGCGCTCCTCGGTCTGATCGCCCTGCTGGGGCTGCGATGGAGCGTTGGTGGTGCGCGGTGAACTTAAATACCGGCCATGCCCATGGCCGATGGCGGAGTGACCTCCGAGCGCTACCTCAACCACCCCACCTTCGGGATGCTGTATCGCGTGGCTCCGGTGGCCGATGGGCGTGATCTCTACGCCACGCTCTACGCCCAGCGGATCTTCTTCGTGGTCACCCTCCAGCCCCGTGGCGCCAGCTTTGAGGTGGTGCCCCTGATGGATGCCCGCCACTTCGCCGAGCAGAATCTGGCCCGCGCCCGCCGCGACGGCTCCGCTGCCCACTCCTACTGGCGGCAGTTGTTTGACCAGACCTTCATCTGATCCGCCCGGCCCGGATCAGGTTCCGGCCGCCACAGCCGCCACCACCACCCTGGGGCAGCGGTTGGATGCCCTGCGCCGGGTTCTGCCTGCCCGCACCCGCCTGCTGGCAGTGAGCAAGGGCCAGCCGGCGGCGCTGGTGCGGGAGGCCGTGGCGGCCGGTCAGCGCAGTTTCGCGGAGAGCCGCCTGCAGGAGGCTGAGGCCAAGCAGGCCGAGCTCGCCGATCTGGAGCCACTGGACTGGCATTTCATCGGCCGACTGCAGGCCAACAAGGCCCGCGCTGTGCTGCGTCACTTCGGCACGATCCACTCCGTGGACAGCCTGGCGCTGGCCAGGAGGCTGGCGCGCATCGCCGCTGAGGAGGGCCTCAGCCCTGCGGTGTACTACCAGGTGAAGCTGCGCCCCGATCCCGCCAAGACCGGGTTCGCGCCTGGGGAGCTGCGGGCCTGCTGGCCGGACCTCACCGCTCTGGCGCCCCTGCGAAGCATGGGACTGATGACGATCGCCCCGCTGGGGCTCGATGCCGCCGGCCGCCTGGCCCTGTTTCACGAATGCGCCGCGCTGGCGGCCGAGCTGGGCCTGCCCGAGCTCTCGATGGGCATGAGCGGTGACTGGCGGGAGGCCGCGCTGGCGGGCAGCAGCTGGGTGCGGATCGGCACGGCGCTGTTCGGGCCCCGGTCGACAGCCCCCGGCTGAGCGCGCTCCCCGCACCGGACATCGCTTCTCCGGCTTGCGATCCGGGCCATGAGACGCTATTCAGGATCAAAGCTTCCCGTGAGGTTTGCTCCGTGTCGTTGTTCTCCCGCCTGCGTGCCGTCGTCTCCGGCGACGACTACCTCGACGGCGACTACGACGATGAGCTCGACTACGACGGCGGTGAGCTCCCCGATCCTCCCGCTCCCGCGACCGTGAGCCGCTCCAGCGCCCTGGCGCTGAGCAGCGATTTCAGTGCCGAGGATCCCTTCGCCGGCACCAACGTCATCGGCATGCCCGGCATCTCCACCGCGGCCGCCGAGGTGACCTTGATGGAGCCCCGCAGCTTCGATGAGATGCCCCGGGCGATCCAGGCCCTGCGCGAGCGCAAGACCGTCATCCTCAACCTCACGATGATGGAACCGGATCAGGCCCAGCGGGCGGTGGATTTCGTGGCCGGCGGGACGTTCGCCATCGACGGTCACCAGGAGCGGGTGGGTGAAAGCATTTTCCTCTTCGCCCCCAGCTGCGTCACCGTCACCACCGCCGGAGGTGAGGATGCCGCGGCTTCCACGGTGGTGAGCCGTGGTCCGGTGGCGGAGCAGGACGCAGCCCCAAGCCCGGCCTGGGGCCGGGAGGGCAGCGTCCTCTGACCATCCCTGCTCCGGCTGACGCCGATCCGGAGCGCCGGCCGGCCCTGGGTGTGGTGGGCCTCGGTCGGATGGCCCAGGCCCTGCTTCGCCCGTTGCTCGATGCCGGGCTGGTGTCGGCCTCCGAGGTAAGGGCCGCGGTGGGCAGTTCCGAGTCAGTGGAGCGGCTCAGCGCTGCCCTGGGCCTGGCCGTGAGCACCGACGCCGGCCCGGCCTGGCTGGCTCCGGTGGTGCTGCTGGCGGTGAAACCGCAGCAGCTGGAGGCGGTGGCAGCGTCCGTGCCCCCGGGGGCCTCCGGTCTGCTGATCTCCGTGCTTGCGGGGGTCACCGTGGAGCGGCTGGAGCGGCTCTTTCCTCAGTGGCGCTGCGTGCGGGCCGTGCCGAACACCCCGGCGCTGGTGCGCCATGGGCTCACCGGTCTGGCCTGGGGCTCAGGCGTGAATGACGAGCAGCGCCAGTGGGTGCTGCGTCTGTTCGCTCAGGTGGGGGAGGTGGTGGAGCTGCCGCAGAGCCAGCTGGACGCCTTCCTGGCCCTCACCTCTTCGGGGCCGGCCTTCGTGGCCCTGGTGGCCGAGGCCATGGCCGATGGCGCCGTGGCGGCCGGCCTGCCGCGGGCCCTGGCCCATCACCTGGCCCATCGCACCCTGGCGGGCACCGCGGCGCTGCTGCACGAGCAGGAGCTGCACCCCGGCCAGCTCAAGG
>JBATEO010000008.1:0-8289 GCA_049664045.1 Prochlorococcaceae cyanobacterium | reverse complement strand
GAGGAGGCCTACCCGGCCGCAGGCCGGTGGCCGACGAGGGCAGGCGCCGCCTCCGGGCTAGCGCTACTCGACGGTGACGCTCTTGGCCAGGTTGCGCGGCTGATCCACATCCAGACCCCGGTGGGCAGCGATGTGATAGCTCAGCAGTTGCATCGGGATCACGGTGAGCAGGGGGCTGAGCAGCTCATCCACCTCCGGCACCGGCAGCAGCACATCGAAGATCTCCGTGTCGGCGCAGGCGGGTGCGACGCCGATCAGCTGGGCGTCGCGGGCCTTGGCCTCCTGGGCGTTGCTGAGCACCTTGTCGAACACCGCGCCCGGCACCGCGATCGACACCACCGGCACGCGGGCATCGAGCAGGGCGATGGGCCCGTGCTTCATCTCTCCGGCGGGATAGCCCTCGGCGTGGATGTAGCTGATCTCCTTGAGCTTGAGGGCTCCTTCGAGAGCGATCGGGAAATTGATGCCCCGGCCCAGGAAGATCACGTCCTGGGTGCTCTCGAACTGGTGGGCCAGCGCCTCGCTGAGCTGGTCGTGCTCCAGCACCAGCTGGCGCAGACGCTCGGGCATCCTGCGCAGCTCGCTCACCAGACCCACCAGCCGCTCGTGGGTGATCGTGGCGCCGCCGGCCTGCTGACCCACCCGCCGCTCGGCGAAGGCCAGTGCCAGGCCGTAGAAGGCCAGGAGCTGGCCCATAAACGTCTTGGTGGCGGCCACGCCCACCTCGATGCCGGCGCCGATGTCCAGCACCTGGGGCACCAGCCGGCCCAGGGAGCTCTCGGGCCGGTTGGTGATGCCCAGCAGGCGCGGCGCATAGGCCGGATCGGCCACCAGCAGACGCCGCTCCTGCTCCATCGCCAGCGCCGCCAGGGTGTCGGCGGTCTCGCCCGACTGGGTGACGCCGATGGTGAGCGTGTGCGGCGCCAGTGGCGGCGGCGCGTAGCGGAACTCACTGGCGTAATCGACGCCGGTGGGGATGCCGGCGAGCTGCTCCAGCAGATAGGCCCCCACCTGGGCGGCGTGGCGGCTGGTGCCGCAGGCGAGCACCTGGATGCGCTCGACGCCGTTGAAAAACTCCTCATCGAGCGGCAGGGCCACCAGGGGCTGGTCACCGGGATGGTCAGGGCCACCAGAAGGAGGCGCCTCGGGCAGGTGCCGCGCCACCCAGAGCGCTGCCGTTTCCGGCTGCTCATGGATCTCCTTGAGCATGAAGTGGCGGAAGCTGCGCTTGTCGGCCACGTGCTCGGTGCCGCTGAGCAGGCTGGGGGTGCGCTGGCGGCGCTCGCCATCACCGCCGTAGAGCTCGATGCCCAGGGGCGTGAGCAGGGCCGTCTCACCGTCCTCCAGAGGCAGGATCGTGCGCGTGAAGCCGGCCAGGGCGGGGGTGTCGCTGGCACAGAGGAACTCGCCCTCCCCCAGGCCGATCAGCAGTGGTGCCGACTTGCGGGCCACCACCAGCGCCCCGGGGACCTCGGCCCAGACCACCGCCAGGGCATAGGCGCCGCTGAGGAGAGGCAGCACCGCCTGCACGGCCTCAAGCAGCATCTGACCTGAGGGACGGCTGTCCTGTTGCCGCCAGGTCTCGAGCTGGCGGGCCAGCAGATGGGGAATCACCTCCGTGTCGGTGTCGCTGCGGAACACCACCCCTTCGGCCTGCAGCTCCTCGCGCAGGGTGCGGTGGTTCTCGATGATGCCGTTCTGCACCACCGCCACGGCGCCGCGGCCGTCGAGGTGGGGATGGGCGTTGCGTTCCTCCGGCTTGCCGTGGGTGGCCCAGCGGGTGTGACCGATGCCGCAGTGTCCTGGCGCCCCCTCACGCTCCAGCCGGGCGGCCAGGTTCACCAGCTTGCCCTCGGCCCGCAGGCAGTGCAGGGTGCCGGCGGCGTCATCGCCACGGGCTTCCACTGTGGCGATGCCGGCCGAGTCGTAGCCCCGGTATTCCAGCTGCCGCAGCCCCTCCAGCAGCTGGGGAGCGGCCTCCCGCGATCCGATCAGGGCAACGATCCCGCACATAGGGCTGTGGCAGCAAAAAAGCCCGGCTGGAAGCCGGGCCTGAGCTTATGGGAGCCCGGCGGGGACAGCCGGGCTGGTGGGTCGGACGCTGGTTGCATCGATCCTGAGCTGGCTGCGTCGATCCTGACGGGCGACCTGGGGGCGGGCCGCCGATCAGTACGCCAGACCCATGGAGCGGGTGGTCTCGTCTCCGAGATAGACGCGGATGCTGAGGAAGTCGGTGGGGCAGGCGGTCTCACAGCGCTTGCAGCCCACGCAGTCCTCGGTGCGGGGGGAGGAGGCGATCTGAGCGGCCTTGCAGCCGTCCCAGGGCACCATCTCGAGCACGTCGAGAGGGCAGGCGCGCACGCACTGGGTGCAGCCGATGCAGGTGTCGTAGATCTTGACGGCGTGGGACATCTGGACTCCGGAGGTGCTGAGACTCGGCGTGGGCCAAAGGTACCCAACGTGTCCGGATCCGTTCGGCGAGCCCGCCGAGGCCTTCACCCTTGTTCATACGCCGCTCGGCGCCGGCGCCGGGCCGAGCTGGCTGCGGCCGGGTGACCCGTAGAGTGCCTCGACTCTCACAGCGGCCATGTCCCAGGAAGCGATCTTCGAGAAAGTGCGTTCGATCGTTGCCGACCAGCTCAGCGTCGACGCCGCAGAGGTGAAGTCCGAGTCGAACTTCCAGAACGATCTGGGCGCCGACTCCCTCGACACCGTCGAGCTGGTGATGGCGCTGGAGGAAGCCTTCGACATCGAGATCCCCGACGAGGCCGCCGAGGGGATCGCCACCGTCGGTGACGCCGTCAAGTACATCCAAGAGAAGCAGGCCTGAGCCGCTCCATGGTTGAGGGTCTCCAGCGCGTCGTCGTCACAGGCCTCGGCGCGGTCACACCGATCGGCAACGACGTCGCCACCTACTGGGACGGGCTGAGGAGCGGACGCAACGGGGTGGCCGGCATCACCCTCTTCGACGCCAGCCGCCACGCCTGCCGCTTCGCCGCCGAGGTGAAGGACTTCGACACCCGGGGCTGGCTGGAACCCAAGGAGGTGAAGCGCTGGGACCGCTTCTGCCAGTTCGGCGTCGTGGCCGCCAAGCAGGCCGTGGCCGACGCCGGCCTGATCATTGACGACGCCAACCGCCAGCGGGTGGGCACCGCCATCGGTTCCGGTGTGGGTGGACTGCTGGTGGCGGAGACGCAGAGCCAGGTGCTGCACGAGCGCGGGCCCGACCGGGTCAGCCCGTTCTGCGTGCCGACGATGATCCCCAACATGGCCACCGGCCTGGCGGCCATCGCCCTCGGGGCCCAGGGACCGAGCACCGCCGTGGCCACCGCCTGCGCGGCCGGCTCCAACGCCATCGGCGACGCCTACCGGCTGATCCAGCTCGGCCTGGCTGACGCCATGGTGTGCGGTGGCGCCGAGTCGGCGATCACACCCCTGGGGGTGGCCGGCTTCGCCAGCGCCAAGGCCCTGTCGTTCCGCAACGACGATCCCGCCACCGCCAGCCGCCCCTTCGACGCCGAGCGCAACGGCTTCGTGATCGGCGAGGGCGCCGGGGTTCTCGTGCTGGAGAGTCTCGACCATGCCCGGGCCCGGGGGGCGCGGATCCTGGCGGAGCTGGTGGGCTACGGCATGACCTGCGATGCGTTCCACATGACCTCCCCCACGCCGGGGGGCGCCGGCGGCGCCGAGGCCATGCGCCTCGCCCTGCGCGATGGCCGGCTGGAGCCGGAAGCCGTTGATTACGTCAACGCCCACGGCACCAGCACCCAGGCAAACGACAGCAACGAGACGGCCGCCATCAAGAGCGCCCTGGGCGAGCACGCCTACCGGGTGCCGGTGAGCTCCACCAAGTCGATGACGGGCCATCTGCTGGGCGGCAGCGGCGGCATCGAGGCCGTGGCGGCCGTGCTGGCGATGAACCACGGAGTGGTGCCACCTACCATCAACTACAGCAATCCGGATCCGGCCTGTGATCTGGATGTCGTGCCCAACCAGGCCCGGGAAGCCAAGCTCGATGTGGTGTTGTCCAACTCCTTTGGATTCGGAGGCCACAACGTCTGCCTGGCCTTCCGGCGGCTGAGCTGATCCCCTCAGCCGGCCGACCGCCCCGGCCAGGGCCACGCCCTGATCACCTGGCCTGATCACCTGATCTGATCTCCTGAACCGTTCGCTGACGCCAACGGCCCCCCAGCAGGACCCCGTCCCCCACCCTTCGCTTCTCAACGATGGTCGCAGCTCCCCCGTCCCCCACCACCTCCGCCGGCCAGCTGGAGGCGCTGTGTGTCAACAGCATCCGCTTCCTGGCGGTCGATGCGATCAACAAGTCGAATTCCGGCCACCCGGGGCTGCCCATGGGTTGCGCCCCCATGGCCTTCGCGCTGTGGGACAAGGTGCTCAGGCACAACCCCAAGAACCCGAAGTGGTTCAACCGCGACCGCTTCGTGCTGTCGGCCGGCCACGGCTGCATGCTGCTCTATGCGCTGCTGCACCTCACCGGCTACGACTCGGTGACCCTCGAGGACATCAAGCAGTTCCGCCAGTGGGGCTCGAAGACCCCCGGCCACCCCGAGACCTTCGAAACCCCGGGCGTGGAGGTCACCACCGGCCCGCTGGGGCAGGGCATCGCCAACGCGGTGGGTCTGGCCATGGCCGAGGCCCATCTGGCCGCGCGCTTCAACAAGCCCGGCTGCGAGATCGTCGACCACTACACCTATGTGCTCATGGGTGACGGCTGCAACCAGGAGGGGGTGAGCGGCGAAGCCGCCTCCCTGGCCGGCCACCTCGGGCTGGGCAAGCTGATCGCCCTCTACGACGACAACCACATCACGATCGACGGCAACACCGAGGTGTCGTTCACCGAGGATGTGCTGAAGCGCTACGAGGCCTACGGCTGGCACACCATCCACGTGCCTGACGGCAACACCGACATCGCCGGCATCGCCCGCGCCATCGAGGAGGCCAAGGCCGTGACCGACCGTCCCTCGATCATCAAGGTCACCACCACCATCGGCTACGGCTCGCCCAACAAGGCCAACACCGCCGGCGTGCACGGCGCCGCCCTGGGGGCCGATGAGGCCGAGCTCACCCGCAAGAACCTGGGCTGGACCTACGGCGCCTTCGATGTGCCCCAGGAGGCCTATGACCACTGGCGCCAGGCCGTGAGCCGCGGCGCCGCCGCCGAGGCCGACTGGAACAACCTGCTCGACGACTACCGCCGCAGCTACCCCGCCGAGGCCGCTGAATTCGAGCGCCAGCTGCGCGGAGAGCTGCCCCAGGGCTGGGATGCTGATCTGCCCAGCTTCAGCGCCGAGGACAAGGGCCTGGCCACCCGCCAGCACTCCTACAACTGCCTCAACGCCATCGGTCCCAAGCTGCCCGAGCTGATCGGCGGTTCGGCGGATCTCACCCACTCCAACCTCACCGACATCAAGGGTGAGAGCAGCTTCCAGAAAGGCGCTGAGGCCAACCGCTACCTGCACTTCGGCGTGCGCGAGCACGCCATGGCGGCGATCCTCAACGGCCTCATGTATCACGGCAGCGGCCTGATCCCCTATGGCGGCACCTTCGCCGTGTTCGCCGGGTACGCCCTCGGCGCCATCCGCCTCTCGGCCCTGAGCGAGCTGGGGGTGATCTACGTGCTCACCCACGACTCCATCGGTCTGGGTGAGGACGGCCCCACCCACCAGCCGATCGAGACCCTGGCCAGCCTGCGGGCCATCCCCAACCTGCTGGTGATCCGCCCCGGCGACGGCAACGAGACCAGTGGCGCCTACCAGGTGGCCGTGGCCAACCGCAACCGGCCCAGCGTCCTCATCCTCAGCCGCCAGGCGATGGCCAACCAGGCCAACTCCAGCGCCGCCGCCGTGACCAGGGGTGGCTACATCCTCGAGGACAGCGACGGCAGCCCCGACCTGATCCTGATCGGCACCGGCACCGAGCTGGAACTGTGCACCAAGGCCGCCGCCCAGCTGCGGGCCGAGGGCAGGAACGTGCGCGTGGTGTCGATGCCCTGCGTGGAGCTGTTTGAGGAGCAGGACGCCGCCTACCGCGAGAGCGTGCTGCCGGCCGGCTGCCGCAAGCGCGTGGTGGTGGAGGCCTCCAGCAGCTTCGGCTGGCACAAGTACACCGGCTTCGAGGGCGACAGCGTGTCGATCGACCGCTTCGGCGCCTCCGCCCCCGGCCCGGTGTGCATGGAGCAGTTCGGCTTCACCGTCGACAACGTGGTGGCCAAAGCCAAAGCCCTGGGCTGATCAGGCCAGCCCGGGACACCGGGCAGAGATCTGCGAGCCCCGCCAGTGGCGGGGCTTTTTGATTGGGCCGCCAGGCACGGCGGGCGCGGCGGTTCAGCTCAGCGCTTGAGATCGAAGCGGTCGGCGTTCATCACCTTCACCCAGGCGGCGACGAAATCGGCCACGAATTTGCCGGCGCCGTCGCTCTGGGCGTACACCTCGGCGATCGCCCGCAGCTGGGAGTTGGAGCCGAACACCAGATCCACCCGGGTGCCGGTCCAACGCGGGGCGCCGCTGTGGCGGTCGCGGCCCTCGAACAGCGCGCCGGTGTCGTCGACGGGGCTCCAGGTGGTGGCCATGTCGAGCAGGTTCACGAAGAAGTCGTTGCTGAGCACCCCCGGCCGCTCGGTGAACACGCCGTGGGACACGCCGTCGGTGTTGGCGCCCAGCACCCGCAGGCCGCCCACCAGCACCGTCATCTCCGGCGCGCTCAGGCCCAGCAGCTGGGCGCGGTCGACCAGCAAATGCTCGGCGGCCACGCTCATCGGGCCCTTCTGCCAGTTGCGGAAGCCATCGGCCTGGGGCTCCATCACCGCAAAGGAGTGCGCATCCGTCTGCTCCTGGCTGGCATCCATGCGGCCCGGGCTGAAGGGCACCTCCACGGGCTGCCCCGCAGCGGCGGCGGCCTGCTCCACGCCCACGCCGCCCGCCAGCACGATCAGATCCGCCAGCGACACCCGCACCCCATCGGCGCGGGAGGCATTGAACGCCTGCTGGATGTCCTCCAGCACGGCCAGCACCCGCTGCAGCTGCTCGGGCTGGTTCACGGCCCAGTCCTTCTGGGGGGCCAGGCGCACCCGGGCGCCGTTGGCGCCGCCGCGCTTGTCGGAGCCGCGGAAGCTGGAGGCGGACGCCCAGGCGGTGGCCACCAGCTCGGCGGTGCTGAGGCCGGAGGCCGAGAGACGCCCCTTGAGATCGGCGATTGCCGCCCCGTCCACCAGCGGATGATCGACCGCCGGAATCGGGTCCTGCCAGATGAGCTCTTCGGCCGGCACTTCGGGGCCGAGGTAAAGGGTCTTGGGTCCCATGTCGCGGTGGGTGAGCTTGAACCAGGCGCGGGCGAAGGCGTCGGCGAAGGCCTCCGGGTGCTGGTGGAAGTGGCGCGAGATCGGCTCGTAGATCGGATCGAAGCGCAGCGACAGATCCGCCGTGGTCATCATCGGCGGATGCTTGAGCCCGGGGATGTGGGCGTCGGAGATCTGGTGCTCCTCGGGCACGTCCTTGGCCTGCCACTGCCAGGCGCCGGCGGGGCTCTTGATCAGCTCCCACTCGTAGCCGAACAGCGTGTCGAAGTAGCCCATGTCCCAGCGGGTGGGATGGGGTTTCCAGGCGCCCTCGATGCCGCTGGTGGTGGCGTCGGCCCCCTTGCCGCTGCCGTGGCGGTTGCGCCAGCCCAGGCCCATCTCCTCCAGAGGCGCCCCCTCCGGCGGCGGACCCACCAGCTCGGCACTGCCGGCGCCGTGGGCCTTGCCGAAGGTGTGGCCGCCGGCGGTGAGGGCCACGGTCTCCTCGTCGTTCATCGCCATGCGGGCGAAGGTCTCGCGCACGTCGCGGCCCGACGCCACCGGGTCGGGCACACCGTTGGGACCCTCGGGGTTCACGTAGATCAGCCCCATCTGCACCGCCGCCAGCGGGTTCTCCAGCTCGCGGTCGCCGCTGTAGCGCTCATCACCGAGCCAGGTGGACTCCCTGCCCCAGTAGATGTCCTCCTCGGGCTGCCAGATGTCGGCGCGGCCGCCGCCGAAGCCGAAGGTGCGCAGCCCCATCGATTCGAGGGCAGCGTTGCCGGCCAGGATCATCAGGTCGGCCCAGGAGATCTGGTTGCCATATTTCTGCTTGATCGGCCACAGCAGCCGGCGGGCCTTGTCGAGATTGCCGTTGTCGGGCCAGCTGTTGATCGGCGCGAAGCGCTGGTTGCCGGTGCCGCCACCGCCGCGGCCGTCGGCGGTGCGGTAGGTGCCGGCGCTGTGCCAGGCCATGCGGATGAACAGACCGCCGT
>JBATEO010000007.1:0-4029 GCA_049664045.1 Prochlorococcaceae cyanobacterium | reverse complement strand
GCTGCTGGGTGGAGGGCTGCGGGGTGGCTGCCAGGGTGGTGCTGCCGGAGGGCCGGCGCCGGCGCCGCGCGCTGGGGGTGGTGCTGGTGATGGGGAACGGTGATCAGGTTGCCTTTCACCCTACGGGCTGAATCCCTGCTCCCATGCGCTCGAGCATCCAGGAGCCTCAGGTGTAGAGCTGCCGGGCCGTGTGCAGCACCGCCAGAAGTTCGGCGTCCTCCAGGTCGAGCAGATCGGCGCAGCCCTGGGACCCCAGCCAGCGGCGCAGGGCCGCCGCTGCGGCCTCCCCCTCGAAGCCGGAGAAGAAGCTCTCCTGGGCGGCCAGCACCCGGAACTTGAGGAATTCCAGCAGGCGGCTGCGCAGGCGTGCCGGCTCGATCAGCCGGCAGCGCCGGCCGGCCACCCCCAGCTCCAGCACCGCACCCTGCTGCACGGCCTCGATCCAGGGGGCCAGCACCTCCAGCTGGTCGTCCGGCTGGTGGTGGCGCTCCTTGGTGGCGGGGTCGGGCCGGTAGATCCAGCCCGCCACCGTTCCGGCAGGCTGCAGCCCGCTGGCGGGCGGCGACCAGCGCAGCAGGCAGGGCCAGAAGGAGAAGGTTTCGGGGGGATGGAGGGTGGTCCAGGCCAGATGCTCCACATGCCAGGCGGGCTGGCGCAGCTGCCAGCGCCCGCCGGCAACCCGCAGATTGAGGGTGCCGGGATGGCAGCCGGAGAGATCCAGCCCCAGCCGGGCGAAGTGGGGGGCCTGGAGGGCGATCGTGCCGGCGGGGTAGGGGCTGCCGGCGGCAGTGCCGGAGGCCACGCCGTGGCCACGCACCCGCTGGCAGCGATGCCAGCGCAGGGCGTCGGCCGGAATCGGGTGCGGGGCAGAGGGTGCGGCCGCCATCAGCCCGTGCCGGCGGCAAGCGGACTGAAGTGGCTGCAGCGGTCACAGGGACCCTCGGGCAGCACGGCGCAGCGCAGCAGGGGACTGCGGGCATTGAAGCGGCAGCGGGGGTCGCCGATCACCCAGCCGCCGCCCCAGCGGCGGGCGTCGTCGGGGCGGCGCTGGATCTTCACCTCCAGCGCCACGGCCGCCAGCTCGTAGCGGCCCCCGCGCAGCCTGTAGCGATGGCGACGCTGCAGCACCAGGAAGCTGCGCGGGCCACACTCCAGCCAACGGCCTGGCTGGGGCACCTCGCTGAGCGCCTCCACTTCGAGGTGGTCGAGCAGCTGATCACTGCCGATCTCGCGCAACTCCACCCGCATCGCCGGTTCTCAGTCGGCCTCCGCCAGCACACGGAGGGCCGGATTGCGCTCGGAGAAGCCCCAGAGGAAGAGGGCGCCCACCAGAGCCAGCAGCAGCCATTCGGGCTGCACCAGATCCGGCAGCCCCAGACGCAGCAGCAGGCGCAGGCCCACCAGACCCACCGCCAGGTAGCCGGCGGTCTCCAGATGGCGGTAGATCTCGAGCCAGCGGATGAACAGCTCGGCGGTGAGCCGCAGCGCGATCACACCGATCACACCCCCGGCGATCACCAGGCCGATGCGGTCGCTGACCGCCACCGCCGCGGCCACGCTGTCGAGGGAGAAGGCCAGGTCGGTGAGCGCCAGAGTGGCGATCACGCTGGGGAGGCTGGCCGTGAGGTGATCCCCGGGATGGCCGCCCGCGTGGGGGCGGGAGCTGTCGGCGGCGCAGCCATCGGGCTCGAGCCCCTCCTCCCGGCCGCCGAACACCAGCATCAGGTGGCGGCCGCAGAGCCAGAGCAGGTAGCTGGAGGCCGCCAGCTGCAGGGGCCAGAAATGGAGCACCCAGCGGGCCGCCAGGATCAGGCCGATGCGGAACACCAGCGCCAGCAGCAGCCCCAGGTTGAGGGCCATCTCCTGGCGGGAGCGATCGTGCAGACGGCGCGAGATGGCGGCCAGTGCGATGGCGTTGTCGGCCGAGAGCACGGCCTCGAGGGCCACCAGCAGGGGCAGCAGCAGCAGCAGTTCGTGCCACTGATCCGCCGACTGCAGGATCGGCGTGATCGAGTCGATCGTTCCGGCTTCCATCTCGCTCGGCGGGGGGATCACTCTAGGAATGGCATTGACGGACGGTCAGCGATGCAGTTCCTGGCACGCCTGGTGCACGCCGAGCCCGGCACGCGGGTGGTGGAGGTCACCGCCCAGCGGGAGGGGCACACCCTGGGCAGTGCCCTCGGCGAAGCGGCAACGGCCGAAGCGGCGGAGGAGCGGGCGCTGCAGCGCCTCAGGCAGCGGCTTGGGAGTGCCGCGAGCCCCGGCAGCCAGGGGCTGGAGCTGCCCATCCCAAGGCGCTCCGGGCCCGCGACCGCACCGGCATCAACGGCCCCACCGGTCCCACGGCGCCCGGACGTGCCTCCTGAAGCCCCGCCTGACGCACCCCCGGCTGGGCCACCAGAAGTGCAGCCAGCGGACATCCCGCCGGCGGAGGAGCCCCCCCCTGATCCGGAGGACTGGAGCGCGGAGCTCACCCGCATCGACCTGCAGCTGCAGCGCATCGGCTGGCAGCGCGAGCAGGAGGCCATCTTTCTGGAGCGGGCCTTCGGCCACCCCAGCCGCGCCCGCATCACCACCTACCGCGACCTGATGGCCTACCTGGAGCTGCTGCAGGGACTGGCGGAGGGCAGCGATCCGGCTCATGCGCCCGTGCCGCTGCGCCGGGCCGAGCTGCTGGGGCAGTGCGATCAGCTGCTTGAGCAGCTGGGCTGGAACGCCGGCCGCGGGCGGCAGTTCCTGGAGCGGCACTTCGCTCTGGCCAGCCGCCAGCAGCTCAGCGATGCCCAGCTGCTGCAGTTCAACATGCTGCTTGAAGAGGCGCTGCTGTCAGGAGAGGGCAAAATCCAGGGAGGCTGAGCCGGCCGCGGGCGCTGGGGCTGCCGCAGGGGCTGGGGCTGCCGCAGGCGCTGGGGCTGTGCCGGCAGCGGCGGGGCGGCAGTGGAGGCGCAGCAGCGTCGCCCCGTACCCCAGCCGGTGCTGGTTGGCATAGGCCTCCCGCTCCAGCTGGCGCTCCAGCGTCGAGGCCTGGCTGTAAAGGGGGTCGTTGAGCACCGGCTGAAGAGCGGGCGGCACCTGCTCGTCCAGGCCCAGCGGCCGCGGCGAGGCGCGCAGATGGCCATTGCTGCAGCTCTGGGCCACGTGGATGGCTTCGTGGTTGAGCACCTGGAAGAACTCCACGCTGCCGCTCTGCATCACGGTGGGCTTGACGCGCAGGCTGCGCTCCCGGGGATCCCACTCGCCCGCCGCGCCCTGCTTGAGAGGCTGGCTGAGCTGGACGCGCACGCCGACGCCGGCGAGCTCGGCGAGCAGCTCCCGGATGCCCTCGCGCTCGTGGCCGAAGCTGGGCGGGTTGAGGATCAGGGAGCGGATCTCGGCCACCGACAGCTGGGGGTCACCGCTGCGGCGCTTGTAGTGGTAGCGGGTGCGGCCGTCGGGCAGCGGTTCGGCCCGGGGGATCCAGGCGGCATCGGCACGGGCCAGCTGATCCATCAGGGTGTGCTCGTCGATCCCCTGCAGGCCGCCGCGGCTGGGGGGTGGCAGCAGCGCGGCCAGCGGCGGCGGCGGATCGAGCGGCAGAGGAAAGTCGTGGACGGCCGGCCGCTCCAGGCCGCCGAGGCCCTCCAGGCCGGTGAGACGCTGCAGAACATCCGCCGGTGGAGGCGGAACGGTGAGGCCGAAGCCGAGGGCCACCAGCGCCCCGGCCAGCAGCGGCAGCGGACCCACGCCCCTGCGCCGCTTCAGGGAGGCGCCGCAGTGCTGGCAGATCCAGACGCCATCGCCACGGCGTCGCATCGCCAGCGGCCTGGCGCGGCAGTGAGGGCAGCGGTAGCGCGACACAGGGCGATTCTGACCACGGCCTGGAGCGGGCTGCAGCGGTGACCCCGTGGCGATTGCGAAGATCAGGGGCCGCTTGCCCGTCACCCATGCCCCTCTCCCCCCTGGTGCGCCAGCTGCAGCAGGTGCCCCTCACCGGGGAAGTGCTGGCGCGGATCGGGCGCAGCGAGCGGCTGCGGCTGAGCGGCGCCGGCC
>JBATEO010000006.1:0-9160 GCA_049664045.1 Prochlorococcaceae cyanobacterium | reverse complement strand
CTTCGGCATCGACCGCAGCCACGACGGCGCGCCGGTGGCTGCCGGCCCGGGCCTGTGGCTGTCGCCGCGCCCCGATGCACTGGCGCTGGCCACCGCTGACCTGGTGCAGACGGTGCGCATCGGCATCAGCCAGGGCAAGGAACTCCCCTGGCGCTGGTATCTGCGCCGCAGCCGCAGCGTCAGCAGGCGTGCCCCGGGTGATCCTCAGCCGTCCCGCCGGCCCTTAGGTTGAGGGGGTCCGCCGGTGCCGGGTGTTGAGCGGCTGGGATCACCGCCATGTGATCGATCTGTCGGCCTTCTCGACCGACGATTTCGCCACCGTGCTGGAACTGGCCCAGCGGTTCCGCAATCTGCCGGTGACGGGCACCCGCAAGCTGCCCGCCCTGCAGGGCCGGCTGATGACGACCCTGTTCTTCGAGGCCAGCACGCGCACGCGCAGCAGCTTCGAACTCGCGGCCCGGCGCCTCTCGGCCGATGTGCAGAGTTTCGCCCCAGGATCCAGTTCCCTAGTCAAGGGCGAGAGCCTGCTCGACACCGCCCGCACCTATGTGGCCATGGGGGCCAATCTGCTCGTGGTGCGCCACGGCTGTGCCGGGGTGCCCCAGATCCTGGCGGAGGATCTCGACCGCGGCGGTGATCGGGTGGCCGTGCTCAACGCCGGCGATGGTCTGCACAGCCACCCCAGCCAGGGCCTGCTCGATCTCTTCACCATGGCCCGTTACTTCAGCCCGGACGCGCCTTCTCCCGAGGCGCTGCGGGGGCGCCGGGTGGTGATCGTGGGTGATGTGCTCCACTCCCGCGTGGCCCGATCCAACCTCTGGGCCCTCACGGCCTGCGGCGCCGAGGTGGTGCTCTGCGGTCCGGCGACGCTGCTGCCGGATCAGTTCGCTGATTTCGTGGCCGCGCCGCCGCCGGGCCAGACTGTCGACCCGGTGCCCTGTCGCGGCCCCGTCCGGCTGGTGCGCAGCCTCGAGGAGGCCCTGCCGGGGGCCGATGCGGTGATGACGCTGCGGCTGCAGAAGGAGCGGATGCACCAGCACCTGCTCACCAGCCTGGAGAGCTACCACCGCTGCTACGGCATCACCCATGAACGGCTGGCGCTCTGCGGCCGGCCGGTGCCCGTGCTGCATCCGGGGCCGGTGAACCGGGGCGTGGAGCTGGCCGGTGCCCTGCTCGACGACCCTGAGCACAGCCTGGTGGAGGAGCAGGTGCGCAACGGCATCCCGGTGCGCATGGCGCTGCTCTATCTGCTCGCCTCCAGCGACGCCTAGAGCAGCTTGAAGCCGTCCAGCAGCAGGCCGTAGAGCAGGCCGATGCGGCCCATGTCCAGCAGTTGCAGGGGCAGGTGATCACCCGGGCGTCGGCGCAGAGGACCACGGGCGCGCACCGCCAGTTCCATGGTGAGAACGCAGAGCAGGGCCCCAACCGGATCGATCTGGCCGACCTGCCCGCTGATGGAGCCCACCACCCCGCCGATGGAAAAGCTGATCAGCAGCGTGATCAGCTGCAGCGAGGCACGGCGCCAGGGGTTTGTCGCCCAGGCCACCAGTCTGTTGCCTGCCTGCACCAGACTGCGCTGGAAGCGGGTCTGCTGCAGGGAGCGAAGCCCGTTTGTTTCGGCCGGCAGCGGGGATCGCATCGGCTGGCTGAGGGTTCGGTCGATCCTGGCCGGGAGCCGCCGCCCCCGTCGAATGGACAGGCGCGGAGGTGAAGGTGGCAGGGGTCAACGGCTGGCGATCCCCATCACCCGGCCCAGCCCTGCCTTCACCTGTCTACACCATCTCTTGCGTGGTGCAAGGTCTGGAGCGCTACTGATAGGGGATACCAATAAAAAAGCCCGGAGCCTGAGGCCCGAGCCGGGTGATGGGGACGACACCAGGGAAGCGGTCCCGGATGCAGCCGGCAAGGGTGGCCTGGACGTTTGCAGGAGCGTCCCCCTCAGGTCTTGACGTGGCCGTCCGTAGCGTTTCAGCCGTCGCCGTCCTTCTTGCGGCTTGACTTGCCCTCCAGCAGTTCCAGCAGGGCTTCCATCTGGGCCATCACGCCGCGCACCTCTCCCGCTTCCGGGAGAAGTCCGTCCTCCATCACGCCCTGGTGCATTTCCCGGAGTTCCTGGCGGATGTAGCGAAGGTGGCTCACCACCTGTTCGCGTTTCGATTGCGACATGAAAGACGGTCGGGAGTCCGTCTCTTTTACCCCATCGGGGGTTCATGGCCGGATGGAAGGCTCAGCGCTGACCAAAGCGCGCCCTGGCCCGTTCGTAGAACGACCCGTCGATCTGTGCCAGGCCCTCCTCGCCGGCGAGGCTTTCAATCCGTCTGCGCACCGCAGGCCTGACGAAGAACGGCACCTCGCGCAGGAGCTCGGCGGCCTCGTCGGTCCACTCAGGCTTCCGGTCCATGATGCGGTTTGGGGGAATGGAGAATAGGGGACTCGAACCCCTGACCTCTGCGGTGCGATCGCAGCGCTCTACCAGCTGAGCTAATTCCCCGGTAGCCCCACCATTATTCCCCGTTGTTCCCCCCGCCGCAGATGTCCGCCTCGATCACGCCCGAACACCTGGCGGCCTTCGATGAGGCGGGCGTCGCCGAACTGGCCCGCCGGCTCGAGGAGGACGACTACCCGAGCCCGTTCGATGGGCTCTCCGACTGGCATCTGATGCGGGCGCTGGCGATCCACCGCCCCGATCTGGCCAGGCCCTACCTGCATCTGGTGGATCAGGAACCCTTCGATGAGGACTGAAGCGTGAGCCTGGATCCGCTGGCCGGGCGGCGGGTGCTGGTGGGGATCAGCGGTAGCATCGCCGCCGTCAAGCTGCCCCTGTTGGTGAGTGCCCTGGTGCAGCGCGGCGCCAGTGTGCGCTGCGTGCTCACAGCCAGTGCGGCCCGGCTAGTCAGCCCCGAGGCGCTGGCCTGCCTCAGCCGCCAGCCGTGCCATCTCGACGCAGATCAATGGAGTCCCCAGGCTTCGCGGCCGCTGCACGTGGAGCTGGCCGAATGGGCCGAGTTGGTGCTGGTGGCCCCGCTCAGTGCCACCAGCCTGGGGCGCTGGGTGCATGGCCTCGGCGACACGCTTCTGGCCAGCACGCTGCTGGCCTGTGAGGCTCCGGTGCTGGCCGCGGCGGCCATGAACACTGCCATGTGGTCTTCCCCGGGGGTGCGTGGCAACTGGCAGTCCCTGGAGAGCTGGCAGCGGGTGCTGCCGATCGGCCCGGCCCAGGGGCTGCTGGCCTGTGACCGCCGCGGTGATGGACGCATGGCCGAGCCCGAGCTGCTGCTGCTGGCCCTTGAGTCCTTGGCGCTGTGGGGCTGGCGTCGCGACTGGCAGGGGCTGAACCTGCTGGTGAGTGCCGGCCCCACACGCGAGGCGCTCGACCCGGCACGCTGCCTCACCAACCCCAGCAGCGGCCGCATGGGCGTCCTGCTGGCCCAGGCCGCCCGGCTGCGGGGTGCCCGGGTGGAGCTGGTGCACGGTCCCCTCCAGGTGCCGCCGGCTTGGCTGGACGGCCTCACCTGCCGGCCCGTCACCACGGCCGTCGAGATGGAACAGGCGCTGGTGGAGGCCCAGCCGCGGGCTGACGCCATCGCTATGGCGGCGGCCGTGGCCGATCACCGCCGGGAACGCCCCCTGCAGCAGAAGCTCTCCAAGCAGGAGCTGGCTCAGCAGCTGGGCTGCGGCTGGGAGCCGGTTCCCGACATCCTGGCGGGCCTGGTGGAGCGGCGACCGCCGGATCAGGTGATCCTGGGGTTCGGGGCCCACAGCGGCGACGTGCGCACCCAGGCACTGGCCAAGTGGGGCCGCAAGGGCTGCGATCTGCTGTTCGCCAACCCCATCGACGAACCCGGCGCCGGCTTCGGCTCCGCCACCAACCGGGGGTGGCTGCTCGGGCCCTCCCGGGGGGAGGAGCGTCAGCTGGAGCCACAGTCCAAGCTGGCGCTGGCTCACCGGCTGCTGAGCGCGCTGCGCCAGCTTGTCAGGCCGCCAGCGGATGCTCCGGCGTCTCCTCGTGCCCCTGCTCCCGCTGCAGCAGATCCATGAAGGTGCGCAGCTGCAGGCGGGGGATGTAGGGCCAGCCGCCCGTGCCCTCCATGCCCTGCAGGAGATTGAAGAGCTGGTTGCGGTCCGTCGGCAGGCTGGCGCGGAACGGACCGTCCTGAATGCTGCGGTGGAGTTGCTCCAGCTGGCGGAGCAACTCCAGCAAGGCCTCGGGATCCCCCGCCAGCTCGCTGGCCAGGCCGTCCAGCTGATCCAGCAGGAGGGCCAGACGCCGGCGGTGTTCGGCTCCGGACCCGGCATCGGAATCAGGCGTGCGATCCCCCCCGTCGTCCAGGTTCCGGTCCATGGTGCGGTCTGCGCTGTGGTCCGCGCTGTGGTGCACGTGGGGAGCCATTGTCAGCCGCGGTACGCAGGGGCAGGTCGCGCTCGCATACAGGTTGTTGAGAGCGGCGACATCGTAGGGGGAGCGGGTGTTCGGCACCGGTAGGATCCGCGCCAGCCCAGTCACCGACCACCCTCTGCGGCGTTCTCCCATGCGTTTCCGTCCTCTGCTGGCCCTCGTGCTGGCGCTGTGTCTGACCCTGGTGACCGCCTGCAGCGGTGGGGCCAAGGCCGTGGATCGATCCCAGCTCACCTACGACGAGATTCACAACACCGGCCTGGCCAACGACTGCCCGACCCTGCCCGAATCGGCTCGTGGCTCGATCGCCCTCGATGGCGGCACCTCCTATCAGCTGCGGGAGATCTGTCTGCACCCGGCGGAGGTGTCGGTCAAGGGCGAGCCGACCAACAAGCGTCAGGAGGCCCGCTTCGTGCCCGGCAAGATCCTCACCCGCTTCACCACCAGCCTCGATCAGGTCTACGGCGACCTCAGCGTCGCGGGCGACACGATCAAGTTCCAGGAGCAGGGAGGCCTCGACTTCCAGCTGATCACCGTGCTGCTCCCCGGTGGCGAGGAGGTCCCCTTCGTGTTCTCCAGCAAGGAGCTGCAGGCCTCGGCCGATGGGGCCGCGATCAGCACCAGCACCGACTTCAAGGGCTCCTACCGGGTGCCCAGCTACCGCACCTCGAACTTCCTCGATCCCAAGGCCCGCGGCCTCACCACTGGCGTGGAGTACACCCAGGGCCTGGTGGGCCTCGGCGCGGAGAGCGAGGGTCTTGAGCGCGAGAACATCAAGCGCTACGTGGAGGGCACCGGCACCATGGAGCTGTCCATCACCCGCGTGGATCCCGGCACCGGTGAATTCGCCGGTGTGTTCACGGCCCTCCAGCCCTCCGACACCGACATGGGCTCCAAGGACCCCGTCGATGTGAAGATCACCGGCGAGGTGTATGGCCGGCTGGAGCAGGCCTGATCCCTCCACGGCTTCGATTCATCTGCTCAGATTCCTTCGCCCTGCCGATCGGGCGTCCAGCCGATCAGCCGGCCCGTAGAGCGACGTCACCATTTCCCCAGGGGCCTCACGGCCCCTTTTTTGTTGCCGGCTTGATCCAGCCCCAGCCCCGATCTGCCTGGTCTGGGAGAATCCACAGCCATCCCCGATCGCCCTGCAGATGGCCGCCGTCGAAACCAGCCCCGTGACCACCCAGCAGGACCTGATCTCCCCTCACGGCGGCACCCTGGTGAACCTGATGGCGAGCGAGGCCGAGCGCGAGGCGGTGCGGGCCAGCGCCGGCAAGCAGCTGGAGTGCAGCGACCGCAACGCCTGCGACGTGGAGTTGCTGATCGTGGGCGGCTTCTCCCCCCTGCTGGGCTTCATGCACCAGGAGGACTACGAGTCGGTGGTGGAGCGCAACCGCACCAACAGCGGCCTGCTGTTCGGCCTGCCGATCGTGCTCGACACCGACGACGCCTCGATCGCCGTCGGCGACCGGCTGCTGCTCACCTATCGCGGCCAGGAGCTGGCGGTGTTCACGGTGGAGAGCCGCTGGGAGCCCGACAAGGTGCGCGAGGCCAAGGGCTGCTACGGCACCACCTCCCTGGAGCACCCGGCTGTGCGCATGATCGCCAGCGAGCGCGGCCGCTTCTACCTGGGCGGCAGCCTCCAGGGGCTGGAGCTGCCCCGCCGGGTGTTCCCCTGCAGGACGCCTGCCGAGGTGCGCGCCACCCTGCCGGCCGGCGAGAGCGTGGTGGCCTTCCAGTGCCGCAACCCCATCCACCGCGCCCACTACGAGCTGTTCACCCGCGCCCTGCACGCCGACAACGTCAGCCAGGGCGGCGTGGTTCTGGTGCATCCCACCTGCGGCCCCACCCAGGAGGACGACATCGCCGGTGAGGTGCGCTTCCAGACCTACGAGCGCCTGGCCGAGGAGGTGGCCAATCCCCGCATCCGCTGGGCCTACCTGCCCTACTCGATGCACATGGCCGGCCCGCGCGAGGCGCTCCAGCACATGATCATCCGCAAGAACTACGGCTGCACCCATTTCATCATCGGCCGCGACATGGCCGGCTGCAAGAGCTCCCTCACGGGCGACGACTTCTACGGTCCCTACCAGGCCCAGGACTTCGCCCGCGACAACGCCACCGAGCTGGGCATGGAGACCGTGCCCTCACTCAACCTCGTCTACACCGAGGAGGAGGGCTACGTGACGGCCGAGCACGCCGAGGCCCGGGGGCTGCACGTGCGCAAGCTGAGCGGCACCCAGTTCCGCCAGATGCTGCGCGGCGGCGAGGAGATCCCGGAGTGGTTCGCCTTCCGTAGTGTGGTGGAGGTGCTGCGGGCGGCCGCCTGAGTCTTGCCGCGGCGCCACCGGCCGACCCCCGGTCCGGTTAACATTCCGTTACTTTCTTTCTCAGCTGAGGCGAGGGCCGTGAAGAAGCGCTGGCGCAACGCGGGGCTGTACGTGCTCCTGGTGATCGTGATGATCGCCGTGGGCACTGCTTTCCTTGACCGTCCCAATCCCGCCAGTGCTCCGCGCACCCTGCGCTACAGCGATTTCGTGGAGGCCGTGCAGGCCAACGAGGTGTCGCGGGTGCTGATCTCCCCAGACCGTGGCACCGCCCAGGTCGTGGAGAGCGACGGCCGCCGCGCCGTGGTGAACCTCGCCCCCGACCAGGATCTGCTCAAGCTGCTCACCGAGCACGACGTGGACATCGCCGTGCAGCCCAGCCGCGAGCCGGCTGCCTGGCAGCAGGCCGTGGGCAGCCTGATCTTCCCCCTGCTGCTTCTCGGTGGCCTGTTCTTCCTGCTGCGCCGCGCCCAGGGCGGCGGCGGCAACCCGGCGATGAGCTTCGGCAAGAGCAAGGCGCGGGTGCAGATGGAGCCCCAGACCCAGGTGACCTTCGGCGATGTGGCCGGCATCGAGGGGGCCAAGCTCGAACTCACCGAAGTCGTCGACTTCCTCAAGAACCCCGATCGCTTCACTGCCGTCGGCGCCAAGATTCCCAAGGGCGTGCTGCTGGTGGGCCCCCCGGGCACCGGCAAGACCCTTCTGGCCAAGGCCGTGGCCGGGGAAGCCGGGGTGCCCTTCTTCTCGATCTCCGGCTCGGAGTTCGTTGAGATGTTCGTCGGTGTGGGAGCCAGCCGGGTGCGCGACCTGTTCGAGCAGGCCAAGAAGAACGCCCCCTGCATCGTCTTCATCGACGAGATCGACGCCGTGGGCCGCCAGCGCGGCGCCGGCCTCGGCGGCGGTAACGACGAACGCGAGCAGACCCTCAACCAGCTGCTCACTGAGATGGACGGCTTCGAGGGCAACACCGGGATCATCATCGTGGCGGCTACCAACCGGCCCGACGTGCTCGACGCCGCCCTGCTGCGTCCCGGCCGCTTCGACCGCCAGGTGGTGGTAGACCGCCCCGACTACAGCGGCCGTCTGCAGATCCTGCAGGTGCACGCCCGCGGCAAGACCCTGGCCAAGGATGTGGACCTCGACAAGGTCGCCCGCCGCACCCCCGGGTTCACCGGCGCCGACCTTGCCAACCTCCTCAACGAGGCGGCGATCCTGGCGGCCCGCCGCCAGCTCAATGAGATCTCGATGGATGAGGTGAACGACGCCATCGAGCGCGTCATGGCCGGACCGGAGAAGAAGGACCGGGTGATGAGCGAGAAGCGCAAGCGGCTTGTGGCCTATCACGAGGCCGGCCATGCCCTGGTGGGCGCCCTGATGCCCGACTACGACCCGGTGCAGAAGATCTCGATCATTCCCCGCGGCCAGGCCGGCGGCCTCACCTTCTTCACCCCCAGTGAAGAGCGGATGGAGTCGGGCCTGTACTCCCGCGCCTACCTGCAGAACCAGATGGCGGTGGCCCTCGGCGGCCGCGTCGCCGAGGAGATCGTCTACGGCGACGATGAGGTCACCACCGGCGCCTCCAACGACCTGCAGCAGGTGGCCCGCGTCGCCCGCCAGATGGTCACCCGTTTCGGCATGAGCGACCGCCTCGGCCCGGTGGCCCTCGGCCGCAGCCAGGGCGGCATGTTCCTCGGCCGTGACATCACCGCCGAGCGCGACTTTTCGGAGGACACAGCCGCCACCATCGATGAAGAGGTCAGCCAGCTGGTGGACGAGGCCTACCGCCGGGCCACCGAGGTGCTCACGGCCAACCGGCCCGTCCTCGACGAGCTGGCCGAGATTCTGGTCGAGAAGGAGACCGTGGATGCCGAAGAACTCCAGGAGTTGCTGATCCGCCTGGACGTGCGGGTGGCCGAGTACGTCTGAGGGACGCCGTTCTCCTGCCGCTCTGAGCTCTCCTCTCCCCGCCGATCCGGCACTGCCGCTGCTGGAGGCACTGCACCACCAGCCCCTGCTGGTGGTGCTTCGTGCTCAACAGCCGCTTCAGCTCACGCCCCAGCTTGAGCGGCTCGACGCCATCGGCCTTCGCCATGTGGAATTGGCCTGGACTGACCATCCCCAGTGGTGTGCCCAGGCCGCCGAGCTGGTGAGCCGCTTCCCTCGCCTGCAGCTGGGGGCCGCTTCAGTGTGCTCTCTCGAGGCCCTGGAGGCGACTCAGGCGGCTGGCCTGGGCTATGCGGTGTCACCGGTGCTGGATGCAGAGCTGCTTCAGGCCTCCCGCGCCCGGGAGTTGGCCCTTGTGCCTGGGGTGTTCAGCCCCAGCGAGGTGCACCGCGCCAGGCAGCTGGGCTGTCCGCTGGTGAAGCTGTTCCCGGCGGCCGCCGTGGGGCCGGGCTTCTGGCTGCGGCTGCGCGGACCCCTCGGCGGCCAGCCC
>JBATEO010000005.1:0-28499 GCA_049664045.1 Prochlorococcaceae cyanobacterium | reverse complement strand
GGGGGGCACTGCGGAAGGGGCCACCGGGGAGGGCGGGGAGGCGGGGGGCACGGGGGTCGCGGAAGCCATCGACCGGGCCGCCCTGGGGGCGATCGTGTTCGCCGACGCGGCGGAACGTCAGTGGCTGGAGCGACTGGTGCATCCGATCGTGCGCGCCCGGTTCGAGGCGGAACTGCAGCGGCTGGCGGCGGCGCCGGTTGTGGTGCTGATGGTCCCGCTGCTGTTCGAGGCGGGGCTCGAGGAGCTCTGCAGCGAGGTGTGGCTGGTGGACTGTGACGAGAACCAGCAGCTGCAGCGCTTGATGGCCCGCGACGGCCTCAGCGAGGCCGACGCCCGCGCCCGCATCGCCGCCCAGTGGCCGCTGGCGCGCAAGCGCCCCCTGGCCGACCGGCTGATCGACAACCGCGGCGGGGCGGATGAGCTGGCAGCGGCGATGGTGCTGGCACTGAGGGCCGGGGCCAACAAGACGAACTAGAGCCCCTTGAGCGGCTGAATCAGCAGTGCCACCGCCAGGCTCAGCGCCAGCGCCAGCGAGGCCTTGGCCAGGTCGCCACCGAGCACGGCCCCCACCTCGGCCGCCGGGCGGTGGTGCAGGCGAAGCAGCAGACCCAGTTCGCGGCCGGCCAGCAGGCCCAGAAACACCCAGGTGGTGCTCAGGGGTGTGGAGCTGAACCGGGCGAGAGCCAGCAGCAGGGCTCCGAACAGCAGATCGATCAGCGTGGCGGAGCGCAGGTGGCTGGTGTTGGCCTTGTCGCGCACCAGCTCCTGAATCGGTCCGCCGCCGCTGGCCACCAGAACGCAGAGACCGCAGCCCAGTGCGGCGGCGGAGAGTGCCAACTGGCCGGGATCCAGCTGGCGGGGCAGCAGCACAAAAATGTTGGCCAGATCGTGCACCAGCCACTGACTCCACAGCCAGGCGGTGGAGAGCCACTGCAGCACCAGCCACAGGGGCATATCCGCACCGCTCACCTCAGTTTGCAGCAGCGGCCCCTCCAGCAGCCACAACAGCAGCCCGTAGAGCAGCAAAGCGGTGGCGAAGGCCAGTGCATAGCCCGTGAGCGAACGCAGCAGCACCGGCCCCACACTGGCGGGAGCAATTGCCGTGAGCAGCAGCACCGAGGTGCTTACCGGCGCGCCGCAGCGGGTGAGCAGCAGCACCGCCAGGGGAGGCAGCAGATCAATCCAACCGATGGCTTCAGGCAGGGGGAACTGGGCCAGCCGCCCCCAGGCCGGATCAGCGTCGTTTAGCCACCAGCCCAGCCCCAGCACCACGGCCGTGAGAACCAGCAGGAACGCCATCTGGGCCGGCAGCGGCGTACGCCCGCGGTTGCTGCTCAGAAAGGTGCCCAGGGTCTGCAGGGAGTCGTTGCCGACCACGGCCGCCGCGGCCAGCAGAAACACTGCGGCCTGAATCCAGCCCGGCTCAATCCAGCTCAGAACTCAGCCCTTCAGCTTCTGAATGAGGATCTGATTGGCGAGCTTGGGATCGGCCTTGCCGCCGGTCTTCTTCATCAGCTGGCCAACGAAGAAGCCCTGAAGCTTGGTCTTGCCGCCGCGGAAGGCCTCCACCTCCTCGGGATGGGCCGCCAGCAGCTCCTCCACGATCGCCGTGATCACGGCCGGATCGCTGAGCATGCCCAGGCCCCGCTGGTCCACGATCGCCCTGGGCGAGCCGCCCTGCTCCAGCAGCTCGGGCAGGATCTCCTTGGCGATCTTGCCACTGATCACACCACCCTCGATCAGCTTCACCATCTCGGCCAGCTGCTCAGGCCGGAAGGGCAGCTCCGCAAACGACAGCCGGTTGGCGTTCACGTGGGCGGCGATGTCGCCGGTGATCCAGTTGGCCGCCGTCTTGGGGTCAGCTCCAGCGGCCACCACTGCCTCGAAGTAGTCGGCCATCGGGCGCTCGTCGGTGAGCACCCGGGCGTCGTAGGGCGACAGGCCCAGCTGCTGGGCGTAGCGGTGGCGCTTGGCGGCCGGCAGCTCCGGCAGCTCGGCGCGCCAGGCCTCCCGGCGCTCGGCACTCACCTCGATCGGGCCCAGATCAGGCTCGGGGAAGTAGCGGTAGTCGCTGCTGCCCTCCTTGGAGCGCATGCTCTTGGTGATCTGCTTGCCCTCATCCCAGAGCCGCGTTTCCTGCACCACCGGCTCGCCGGCCTCGTAGGCCTTGGTCTGGCGCTGAATCTCGAAATCGATCGCCTTCTGGATGGCGGAGAACGAGTTCATGTTCTTGATTTCCACCTTCGTGCCGAAGGGGGCATCGGGGCCGCGCCGCACCGAGATGTTCACGTCACAACGCAGGGAGCCCTCCTGCATGTTGCCGTCGCTCACCCCCAGGTAGCGCATGATGCGGCGGATCTCCGAGGCGTATTCGGCGGCTTCGCGGCCGGTGCGCAGATCGGGCTTGCTCACGATCTCAGCCAGGGCAACGCCGGCGCGGTTGTAGTCCACCAGGGAGTGGGTGGATCCGGCCAGGCGGTCGCTGCCGGCATGCACCAGCTTGCCGGCGTCCTCCTCCATGTGCAGGCGCTCGATGCCGATCTTCTTGGTATACGTTTCCTTGCCCTTTTCGGCCACCTCCACCTCGATCCAGCCGTCTTCGGCGATGGGCTCGTCGTACTGGGAGATCTGGTAGTTCTTGGGCAGGTCGGGATAGAAATACTGCTTGCGGTCGAACTTGCTGTGCTCGGCGATCCTGAGATTGAGGGCCAGCGCGGCCTTCACCGCATACTCCAGCACCTTCTGATTGAGCACCGGCAGGGTGCCCGGCAACCCGCACACCACCGGGTCGATGTGGGTGTTGGGGTCGTCGCCGAAGGCGGTGGAAGCGGCGGTGAAGATCTTGCTGGCGGTGCCCAGCTGCACGTGGGTCTCCAGGCCGATCACGGCCTCCCAGTCACCTTGCTGCGCCACCTGCCCTGCCATGCCCGTTCCCGGTCGGTCCGCCCGATCCTATGGACACGGGGGCCACTCAGGCCCGGTCGGGATCGCCGCTGCTGGACTGCGTTGCTCTGCGCTGCATGGAATCGAGGTAGGCATCAAGTTCAGCCGCGCTGGCGAACACCGAGCCCACATCCACGGCAGCCACGATGTCGAACACCTTCTGAACGGCCGGCTGGGTGTCCACGAACAGGGTGCGGCCCTGCCGTCCCTGCATCTTCTTCTGGGCAACGAAGAGCGAGCGCAGTCCCATGCTGCTGATGTAGGCCAGCCGGGCGAGATTGAACACCAGCAGATCGAACGGTTCCAGCCAGAGCGGCAGCAGCAGCTGATCCAGCTGCGCTGCCGACTCGTTGTCCAGGCGCCCATCGAGGCTCACCGTGCGGACGGACGGGTTCTGGCCGTTCTCAGGCTTCCCGATGGCGACGGAGAGAGCCATGGCAGCAGCACCGGGGTGATCCGGAGGCACGAATGGAGCCAAGCCTAGAGGTGATTGTCAGGACCGGCCTCCGGTTGCGCCTGTCCCTGACCGCAGGAGGCTGAGAGCGAGCGTTTTCTGAGGGTGAGGATGTTCCTGCCATCGCGATGGGCATAGTCCATATCATCGGCGAGGGTGCGCATCAGATGCACGCCCAGCCCCCCACCGCAGCGCTCCTCCGGCGGCGCGCTCAGGTCCGGCGGGGCAGCGGCACAGGGATCGAAGGGCGTGCCGCGGTCCTCCACCCGCAGTTCCACTCCGTTGCTGCCGCAGAGACCATCGATGCAGATCGCCTCTTCGCACTGGGGTGGCGATCCATGGTGGACGATGTTCGTGAGCACCTCCTCAGCCAGAAGCCGCCATTCGCCCAGATCCTCAGCGCTCAACCCCGCCGCCCCGAGCCAGCTCTCCAACGCATCCAGCGCGCCGGGGATCTCGGCAGGGTCCCCGGTCAGCCGCAGCGAGATGACCATGCCCTCCCCTGCGGTGGGACCTCGGCGTACCGGCCGGTCGGACGGGTCACGGAGTTGCGGATGGTCGTGGTGCCGGCCTGGCAACTTACCGTCACCCGGTGGCTGAGGCCTGAGGGCAAGCGCCAACGATGGGGCCCATCGCACTGCCATTGACGTGCACGACGACGGTGTAGGGGAGACAGCGGAGGACGTGGCAGAGAAAACGGTCCTGATCCTCGGTGGCGGACTGATGGGCCTGGCCATCGCCCACCACCTGGCCCGCCGCGGACGCGCCGTGACGGTGCTGAGCCGAAGCCGGCGGGAAGCGGCGGGTTTCGTGGCCGCCGGCATGCTGGCACCCCACGCCGAGGGGCTCAGCGGGGCGTTGCTGGCCCTGGGTGAGGCCAGCCTGACCCGCATCCCGGCCTGGGTGGAGCAGGTGGAAGTCGACAGCGGCCTGCGCTGCGGACTGCGTCCCTGCGGCATCGTCGTTCCCTTCCGCGACGACGCCGCAGCCGAGGCCTACCCCACCGCCAGCCACGGCGTGCTGCTGGACCGCAGTGCCCTGGAGCGCGAGGTGCCCGGCATCGGGCCGGTCTGGCAGGCGGGGCTGCTGTTCGAGCAGGACGGTCAGATCGACAACCGCCGCCGGTTGATGCGGGCCCTGGAGCGCGCCTGCGTGGGCCTCGGGGTGGGCTTCGAGGAAGGGAGCCAAGTGGAGGCGCTGCAGCGGGACGGCTGCGGTGCCCTGGCGGGCGTCGCCCTGCGCCGGGCCGACGGCGGCCGGATCACCCTGCCCTGCCGGCAGGCGGTGCTGGCCTGCGGGGCCTGGAGCGCCCGGCTGCTGCCCGAGCTGCCGGTGTTCCCGGTGAAGGGCCAGATGCTGTCGCTGCAGGGGCCACGTCAGGCCCTGCAGCGGGTGGTGTTCGGCCCCGGCACGTACCTGGTGGGCCGCGAGGACGGGCTGCTGGTGGTGGGGGCCACCAGTGAACCGGAGGCCGGCTTCGAGGCCGGACTCACGCCCGCCGGTCAGCGGCAGCTGGAGGCTGGCATCGCCGCCCTGCTGCCCGAGGCGTCCCGCTGGCCGCCGATGGAACGCTGGTGGGGCTTCCGCCCCTGCACCCCCGATGAAGGCCCCCTGCTCGGCCCGGGGCCGATCCCCGGGCTGCTGCTGGCCACCGGCCATCACCGTAACGGGGTGCTGCTGGCCGCCATCACCGCCGAGCTGGTGGCGTCCCAGGCGCTCGATGAGGCGCTGCCGGCCGAAGCCGACCAGCTGCTGCGGGCGTTCCGATGGGATCGCTTCACACCCCCACTCAGAACAGGCGGGGGATGAAACCGGGCAGAGGTAAGCCCCCGGGCAGGGAGCCGGCACCGGGGATGCTCGGGATGCGCACGCCCGGAACGTTCATGCGGATGTAGCTGTCGAGGGCGCCCATGGCCGGGAGAGGCAAGCGGAATCCCTCGAACAGCGGACCGTTGAGGATGCTGGTGTAGTCACCGGCCGCCAGCTGGAGGAGGGTGATCACGACCCCCTCGGGCGAGAGCCGCAGGCGCTGGCCTGCCGCCACCGTCACCGGGCTCGCCTGAGGGTCAGGCGAGCCGTCCTGCAGCGGCGTGACCTCCACGGATCCCTCCAGCACCGAGAGCTCCGCTGCCCCCTGCTCATCCACCTCCAGCACGTAGTTGGTGCCACGCACGCTCATCCGCGCCGATCGGGTACAGCCCGCCTGGGGGCCGGAAACCAGGATCTGACCCCGGTCGAGCTGGAAGCAACCGGCGCCCAGCTGCAGGCGGGAGAGGCGATTGATGCGGCCCACCGCACCGCTCTGAAACTGCAGCTGGCCGCGGCTGTTGCGGGTGCTGATCGCCTGGGGTGCCGCGGCGCGCTGCTTGACGCGCGCCTGCTGCTGATCGATGTAGAGCTCCTTGCCGTCGAGGATCTCCTGCACCACGGCAGTGGTGGCGGTGGTGAGGGCTGGCGCGGCCTGCAGAGGCGCGGCCCCGAGCCAGGCGGCTGAACCAAGCGCGAGAGCGAGGGGAATGGCGCCATGCCGGCGGGCTGGACGGCGACCAGGCGGGAGGCCGGGCCCTTGGCTCCCATCCGTGGAAGCCCTAGTGCGCCCCATCAGGATCGCCAAGGCCTGGTTGCGGAAGGCTTGGTTACGGAATGTCTTGTTGCGGAAGCTCTCGTTTTGCAAGGAGGGGTCGCGCAAGCCCATAGACCGTGACTTCACCCACGCCCTTCAGCGGCCAGCATCCCATGGATTCGAGGGGGAGGGTGCCCGCCACGAGCTCGGCGGTGGCCTGATCGCAGAGCAGGGCCGCATCCGGCAGCTGGCGGGTGAGGCTCTCCAGACGCGCCGCCAGATTCACCGTATCGCCGATCACGGTGAATTCCATGCGCCGGGGACTGCCGATCTGGCCAGCCACCACCGTGCCGCTGGCGAGACCCACACCATTGGCGATGGGTTCCTCGCCGCTGGCCCGCCAGCGGTCATTCAGGCGCTCCAGGGCTTCGCCCATCGCCAGGCCACAGCGCACCGCAGCCACAGCCTCCTCGTGCAGGCCACGGCTCAGGGGCGAGCCGAAGACCGCCACCACACAGTCCCCCACGAATTTGTCGATCGTGCCGCCATGGGCCGTGATCACCTCCACCATCTCGGCGAGGTAGGTGTTCAGCTGGGCTACCAGGGCACCGGTCTGCCCCGCCGCTGAGCGGCGCATGGTCATGGTGGTGAACCCCTTGATGTCGCAGAAGAGCACCGTGACCGGCAGGGGCTTGCCGCGCAGGATCGTTTCCGCCTCCTCTGGCGTGGCCAGGATCTCCGAGACCACGCTCGGGGCGACATAGCGCTCGAAGGTGCGACGCAGCCGGCGGCGCTCCCGGCCCTCCACCCGGTAGGCATCCACCCCGAACACCAAAGCGAGGGCCAGCAGGCCGGCGGACGGCGGCAGCAACGGCAGCCAGCGGTGCCCCCAGCGCAGGGCCCCGTAGGCCGCCAGCAGCTGCAGGACCAGCAAGGCCACCAGCAGGCCGGTCTGCCGGCCCGTCCGGCGGCTCCAGCGCAGCAGCAGCAGGGCCGCCAGAGCCACCGGCACCATCGCCAGCAGCGCTCGGCCCCAGGCGGCTCCTGGCCACGGGGCCAGGCCATCGCCGGCCAGGGAGTTGGCCGTGGCCGTGGCCAGGGTCTCCAGCCCTGAGAGAGGGCCGAACGGGGTGGGCAGACCCACGCCCCCCTCGGTCACCACCGGCCCCACCAGCACCACCGCACCCGCGATGCTCTGACGCAGCGGGTGACGCCGCCAACGGGCGGGGTCCAGCACCTCCCAGGCGGAGGCCCGCGCAAAACGGGGCTCGGCCCCATAGGCGTTGAGCTCCCGCTGGCGATCAGGCTGGCGGCTGGCGAGCCCTGCCTGGGTGAGCACGGTCGTGCTGAGAGCCGGAAACGGCTCCAACTGCTGGCTGGGCAGCAGCACGGCGCCGAAGAACTCCGGATGGAGCAGGGGTTCACCGTCACCGGGAGGGAGGATGTTGGCCAGGCCGAGGCCGGGCTGGGCCACCGGCGGCCCCGGCTGGGCGAGGTCGGCGGCGAAGACCTCGGGGAGCACCAGTGACAGGCCGGTGCCGGACTGGGCGTCCTGGGCCTCGGTGATTTCAGCGGCCAGGGCCACATGGCCCCGGTGACGGCGCAGGGCCGCCCTGAGGACCGCGTCATCGGCCGCGCCTCGCCCACTGGCCCCTTCGAAGACCACATTGATCGCCACCGCCCGGGCGCCGGCGGCCCGCAGCCGCTCGATCAGCTCCGCGTAACGGGCCCGAGGCCAGGGCAGGGTGCTGGTTCCCGCAGCCCAGGCAGGCCTGTCGGGCTCCGCCGCGAACCAGGCCCCCTGCTGCAGGCTGGCGTCGTCGATAGCCACCAGCACCACGTTGGCCGGCACCGGCCGCGGACCTCGAAGGCGCAGGAGTTCACCCTCCGCGATCCGCTCCCAACTCCGCCAGAAGCGAGGCGGCCAACCCGCCAGCAAACCAGCGGCCGCCACGATCAGCACCGAGATCAGGGTCAACCGCGCCGAGCGCGACAGCGGCCGTGCTGGCGGGCGGAGCATCAGCCCATCCCCCGCAGGCCGTACACCGCCACCGGCTCCGGCCAGCCCTTGAGGCGGTGTTCTCCAAGCGGCTCCACATCGAGCTGGTCGGGCAGTGCCTCGAGGATGGACCCGGTGATCAGCACGGGAAACTGCGGAAACTGACGGGTGAGTCTCTCCAGGCGGCTGGCCAGGTTCACGCTGGCGCCGATCACCGTGTATTCCAGACGCTGGCTGGAGCCAAGATTGCCAGCGATCACCTCACCCAGGTGGATGCCGATGCCCTGGCGCAGGGTGGGCATGCCATGGGCCTCCAGGTCGGCATTGAGGCGCACCAGGCTGGCCTGCATGGCCAGGGCGGCCCGCACGGCGGCCCGCGCCTCCTCCGCATCGCCGCGGCTGCGGGGGACGCCGAACTCAGCCATCAGGGCATCGCCGATGAACTTGTCCAGCAGGCCGTTCTCGGCGATCACGGCCGCGCCAATCGCCTCGAAGTAGCGGTTCAGCAGCGCGAACAGCTCCGCCGGCTCCAGCTGAGCACTGAGCGGCGTGAAACCCACCAGATCGGTGAACAGCACGGCGCATCGGGCCCGGGAGCCTCCCAGCTGGGTGCCCAGTGGGCCAGGCTCCCGCAGGATGTCGGCCAGCAACGCCGGCGACACGCGGCAGGCCAGCACCTGGTGAAGGTAGGCGCGCTCCTCGCTCTCCAGCCGCCACTGACCGAGGGCGCGGCCGCCACCACCGAGCAGGGGTGCCGCCACCAGCCCTGACACCGGCAGCCACCAGCCTCCCAGCCAGGCCAGGGCCGCGGCTGCGAGAGCGGCGAGCGCCAGGAGCAGTGCCGTCGTGGCCGTGCCGGCCGCCGCCGCTGGCCGGCCCAGCAGCCCCAGGCCCAGTCCGGCCCAGCCCAGCAGGAGAATCACGAGCCCCGGGCCCGGCAGGGACCGAAAGCCCCGCCCCTGCAACACCGTGGCCAGGGCCGCCGCCTGCAGCTCGACACTGCTGAGCGGTCCGAAGGGGGAAGGACGTCGGTCGGCGAGCCGCGATGGGGTACGGCCGATCACCACGATCCGGTCGCGCCAGAAGCCGGGGGGCTGCTGCTGGACCTGCCAGGCCGGCAGCACCGGCACGGTGCCGGCCGGACCGATGAAGTCGAGCCCCAGGGGGGCCAGGGGGGGCTGGCGCCCCGCCGCCGCGAAGGCCAGGGCGGGTGGATGCGGCGGGGGAAACTCCGCCAGGGCCTCCCGCTGCCAGCGGCGGCCGGGAATCGCCTCGATCGCCCCGGTGGCTCCCTCCAGCAGGGCATCAAGGCCTACGGCACCCAGGGAATACACGGGCCTGCGCAACCGCACCAGCTCCAACCCCGTGGCCGAGTCCTGCTCCGCTCCGTAGCCGGCCACCAGCACCACCCGATCCCACCAGGGCGTCAGGCGGCGCAGGAACGCCCTGTCGTCGGCTGTGCCGAAATGGCTGGGATGGGGGTACAGCAAGGTGAACACCACCTGCCGGGCCCCCTGCTCGAGCACCTCGGCCGCCAGATCAGCCTGGAGCTGCCGCGGCCAGGGCCACGGCCCCATCCGGCGCCACAGCGGCGAGGCGGCGATCTCCTCGGGTGTGAGGCGATCCGTGAGGGCCACAGAGTCCTGGTCCACATCGAGGATCACGAGCTCAGGCGGCGGCTGGCGCGGTCCCCGCAGCCGGAACAGCAGCGACGAAAAGGCGGCATCGCCCGCTTCCAGCCAGGGAGCACCCAGGAGAACGGCCACCAGCAGCACCCGCCAGCCGTGCCGCAAGACGTTCGGGGGGGGCATCAGCTTCTAAAACCCAGCTCCTTCTCGATCACCGGCAGGGTCTCCATCGGTGCCGTGAAGCCATGGAGCAGGGTGCTGCGAGCCCTGCGGCTGTCGAGTTCCGCGCGGCTGAGGCGACGGGGGGCCTGCCATCCTGGCTGCTCGCCAGCGGTGGTGGGGGAGGCGACGTAGCTGAGCAGTTCGCCGCTGTTCAGGGTCACCTGCTGGCCGGCATCCGTGCTCACCTGCACGGCGCCCTCCCAGCTGAACACCCGCACCTCCGTCTCGGTGGCTTCGATGAACACTGTGGTGCCCACAATCGAAGCCGTGGCCACCCGGGTCTTCACCCGCAAGGGGGTGCCGCCCTTGCTGCCCGGATTCACCCAGGCGATGATCTGGCCGCGCTGGAGCTCCAGGGTGTTGCCGGCCAGGCGCAGCAGGGCATCACCGCCGAGCCTGAAACTGCGCCCATCCGCCAGCTGCACCTGCAGACGGCCGGGTGTTGCGGTGCGCAGCACGGTCTGCCCCTGCAGCCCCTGACCGGGCCGGGCAGGGACCTCCACCCGGCCGGGAAGCTTCACGAACGCCGGACGGGTGGGCACATCCACCACCTTTGGTGGCCGCACCAGGGGGGAAGCTCCCGCGCCAGCGGTAAGCGCCAGGGTGACGCAGACCAGGCTGCCGGCAAACAGACTGCCGGCGAACAGTGGGGCCACGGCGCGGCGCAGAGACAACAAGGCTGAAGACGCCGGACAACGCCACCAGCCTGGCGAGTCAGCCTTCGGTGCGCCAGACCTGATCGGCAGGGGTCCAGTCGCTCAGCTCGGAGGGCTGGAACCACAGACCGATCTCGAAGACGGCGGTCTCAGGGGCGTCGGAGCCGTGGATCACGTTGCGGCCGATGTTGACGGCCAGGTCGCCGCGGATCGTGCCGGGCTCGGCCTCCAGGGGCTTGGTGGCGCCGATGAGCTTGCGGGCGCTGGCAATCACACCGTCTCCCTCCCACACCATCGCCACCACCGGTCCGGAGGTGATGAACTCCACCAGACCCGCGAAGAAAGGACGCTCGCGGTGCACGCCGTAGTGCTGCTCGGCCAGCTCACGGCTGGGGGTGAGCTGCTTCAGGCCCACCAGTTTGAACCCCTTGCGCTCGAAGCGCCCCAGGATCTCGCCCACCAGGCCCCGCTGCACGCCGTCCGGCTTGATGGCGATGAAGGTGCGTTCGGCGGCCATGGATGCGCGGATGGAGATCCAGACCATGGTCTGCGTCAGGAGGCCCCCTTGGCAAGCAAGGTCCCCCAGGCCCGTTCAACCTGGATGGTCATGTCCTCAGGCAGCGGCATCAGCCGAGGGGACGACCGTTCAGGGCAATGCTCCCCGCCTCCCGGGTCGCGATGCGGCCCGTCACAGTGCCCCTGGCTGCCGTGCTGCCTAGATTCCGGCGGCCGGTTCCTCCTCCCGCCCGCGGCCGATGGTGCTTGCCGATCCGCGCCGCTCCGAGACCGGCGTCCACTCCGCTGACTCCGCCTGGACCGCCGCCGACGGCGCCGGCCTCTACGGCCTCGATCACTGGGGAGATCCCTACTTCTCCGTGAATGCGCGGGGCCACGTGATGGTGCAGCCCCGCGGCGACCGCGGCGGCTCCCTGGATCTGGTGGAGCTGGTGAGGGAACTGCAGGGCCGTGACCTCAGCCTGCCGCTGCTGGTCCGCTTCGACGACATCCTCGAGGACCGGCTGGAGCGGCTTCATGGCGCCTTCGAACGGGCGATCGCCCAGTACGGCTATGCCGGCCGCTACCAGGGCGTGTTCCCGGTGAAGTGCAACCAGCAGCGCCACGTGGTGGAGCAGTTGGTGGAGAGCGGCCGCCGCTGGCACTTCGGCCTGGAGGCGGGCAGCAAGGCCGAGCTGCTGATCGCCCTCTCGCTGCTGGATGACCCCAACGCCCTGCTGATCTGCAACGGCTACAAGGACCGGCGCTTCATCGAGACCGCGATCCTGGCCCGCCAGCTGGGCCGCCAGCCGGTGGTGGTGATCGAGCAGGCCGACGAGGTGCCGCGGATCATCGCCGCCAGCCATGAGCTCGGCGCCGCTCCCCTGATCGGCATCCGCGCCAAGCTGGCCACCCGCAGCACCGGCCGCTGGGGCAGCTCTGTGGGGGAACGGGCCAAGTTCGGCCTGTCGGTGCCGCAGCTGCTGAGCTGCGTTGAGGCCCTGCGCCAGGCCGGCCTGCTGGCCGACCTGCGCCTGCTGCACTTCCACATCGGCAGCCAGATCAACGACATCGCCGTGCTCAAGGACGCCCTCCAGGAGGCCGGGCGGATCTACGTGGAGCTCACCCGGCTGGGGGCGCCGATGGGCTATCTCGATGTGGGCGGCGGCCTGGGCATCGACTACGACGGCAGCCGCACCGCCAGCGCCGCCTCCAAGAACTATTCGCTGCAGAACTACGCCAACGACGTGGTGGCCACGGTGCGGGAGTGCTGCGAACCCCATGGCGTCACCCCGCCCACCCTGGTGAGCGAGAGCGGCCGGGCGCTGGCCAGCCACTTCTCCGTGCTGGTGTTCAACGTGCTCGGGGCCGCGTCCCTGGCGGGATCGGTGCCGGAGGCCGCAGGGGAGGAGGCGCTGATCCTGCGCAACCTGCGCGAGACCCTGCACACGATCGAGGCCTGGCCAGCGCGGGGAAGCGAGCACGACAGCAGTCAGGGGGTGGGCGCAGTCAGCGGCGTTCTGGAGCATCTGCAGGAAGCCTGGAACGACGCGCTCAAGTTCCGCGATGACGCCCTGGCGGCCTTCCGGCTGGGCTATCTGAGCCTGCCGGAAAGGGGCAAGGCGGAGCAGCTCTCCTGGGCCTGCTGCCGGGCGATCGCCCGGCACCTGGCAGCTCTGCCGGCTGGCACGGCGGTACCGGAGGAACTGCGCACCCTGCCGGCCGTGCTGGCCGGCACCTACTACGCCAACCTCTCGGTGTTCCGCTCCGCCCCCGACACCTGGGCGATCGACCAGCTGTTTCCGGTGCTGCCCCTGCAGCGCCTCGACGAGCGGCCCACACGGCTGGGCAGCTTCGCCGACCTCACCTGCGACTCCGACGGCAAGCTGGCCCGCTTCATCGACCACGGCCAGGTGAAACCCCTGCTGGAACTCCATGAGCTGCGGCAGGGAGAGCCGTACTGGATGGGTCTGTTTCTGGCCGGCGCCTACCAGGAGGTGATGGGCAACCTGCACAACCTTTTCGGCAGCACCAATGCGGTGCACATCCGCCTGGCGGCCGGAGGCGGGTACCAGGTGGACCATGTGGTGCGCGGGGACACCAACGCCGAGGTGCTGCAGGCGATGGAACACGACCCCAACCTGCTGCTGGAACGGCTGCGGGTGGCCAGCGAGGCGGCGATCGCCAGCGGCCGGCTGGGCATCGGCGACGCCCGGCGGCTGATAGCCCATCTCAGGTCCAGCCTGGAGCAGACGACCTATCTCGAAGAAGGCTGAGCAGGCGGCGGGCGCCGGATCGCCTCACAACCCCCGCAGCAGGCCAGAGCTGCCGAGCCAGCCATTGACCAGGATCAGGACGACCCAGAGCGCCTTGCAGCAGATGTGCAGCATCTGATCGAGGCTAAGGCTGTAACGGTGACGGCATTTTCCGTGGTCGATCAGCATATGCAGCAGCCACTCACCCAGCCCCAGCCAGGCCACACCCGTGATCACCGCGACCAGAAAGCCATGAATGGCCGCATGCGAAGTCAGCCACCACTGCCAGGGCAGGGTGTGGGCCTTGCCGCGGCACTTCTCCACGGCCATGCGATCACTCTGCAGGCCGAAGTCGCCCACGAAATGGCCCATCACCAGCAGCGCGAACACCTGAACCCCGGCCAGGACATCAGGGCTGGGGTCTGGCATCACGCAAGGGTGGAATCTGAGTATTTTGCCCCCTCCGCCACACTCTGTCCGCAGCAACCAGTCCACAACAACCGCAGCGGACGCCTCAGCGGACACAGAAACGCGCCATCAGCTCCAGGCGATCCACCGGATCCGGCAGTTCAGCCGGATCAAACGGCGGCGCAGCCGATGCCTCCAGCGCTGCCCGGGCCAGGGGAACGGGCCTGAAGCCCGACTGAATCTGCACCTGCAGAGGCACCGGGGCACCCCCCAGACCCATGGCCTGCACCATCTCCCGGGCCTGGGCCAGGGCATCCTGATAGGCGGCCCGCAGCAGCTGCCGCCTCACGGCCGCATCGGCGCTGGCGTCAGCCTGCGGCGTCACCGGCGCCAGGCGCACCCCCGGCAGCCCCCCCACCTCCCGCACCAGGGACTGCAGCCGCGCCGGGGCGATCACACCGCCCATCCGCAGGCTGGCGCTGGTCAGAGCGGGACGACCGCGCTCCGCGGGCCTGGTGTATGTCGCCGGGGAGGTGACTTCCAGGTCCTGCACCTCGAGGCGCTGGAGGGCGGAGCGCACCGCGGCCAGCCGCTGCTGCAACGCGCCGAGGGCCTCATCGGCCGTACCGGCCTCCGCCTCCAGGCCGAGGCTGAAGCCGAGGCGCTGGATGCCGCGTTTCAGCTCGGCACTGCCCTGAGCTTCCAGGAGGGTGCCGTCGCAGCGCAGCTGCACCTGCTGGCCCAGCACCGGAGAGACCGGGGAAGCGATGCCGAGCAGACCAGCGAGAGCGAGCAGGGCGGAGCGGGACGGCGGGCGGAGCAGGGAGGGCACCATGAACCGAAGCATCAATCGGAGCGACAGCCGGGGCGTCGTCAACCGGAGGCACCCACCGATCTACCACCGATCTGGCGGATCCACCTAACCTGCCGCCGAGCTGTGCTGTGCCGCAGGTCCGACTGCCACTCCCGTATCCGTTCCCCGTCCGGATGTTCCTGCCTCAGGTGTGGCTCACTGCCATCATTTTCATCAGCCTGCTGCTGCCCCTGCAGCGCCTGGCACGCCGCCTGAACCTGCCGGAGCTCCCTGTACGACTGGCGGCGGCAGCACTGCTGGCCTGGGCCCTGGTGTCATCCCTGCCGGAGGGTCTGCCCCCAGACCCCTACCGCCCCTGGATCCTGATCGCCGACAAGCTGCTGTTCAGCTACCTCGGGATCCGGCTTCTGATCTGGCTCGTCCTGGAACTGCCGCCGGCCCTGGGCTGGCGGAAGCCTCCTCCCCAGATCCTCCTGCAGCTGCTGATGCTCGCCGGATCCTCCCTGGCGACGGTGATCGTGCTGCGGGAACTGGCCCGCTTCGACGTGGTGGGGCTGGTGACCACCTCGGCGGTGCTCACGGCCGTGCTGGGCCTAGCGGCGCAGGAACCCCTGAAGGATCTCTTCGCCGGGCTGGAACTGCAGTTCGATGACATCTTCCAGGTGGGGGACTTCATTCAGGTGGGTGATGAGCACCTGGGAGAGGTGGTCTCGGTGGACTGGCACGACACCTGTCTGCGGGACATCTCGGGCTCGCTGGTGGTGATCCCCAACACCACCGTCACCGAAACGGTGGTGAAGAACTTCTGCCGCTTTGGCCGCATGGGCAACCGCTTCAGCATCGGCCTGGACTACGCCCTGCCTCCGGCTCAGGCGCGTTCACTGGTGCTGGATGTGCTGAACCGGAATGCAGGCGTGCTGCCCACCCCCGCTCCGGCGGTACGGGTGGAGAGTTTCGGTGATAGCGCGATCAGCTACGAGATCCTGGTGTTTCAGCGCCCAGGCAACCTCGCGGATCTGCTCAACCTGCGCAGCGAGCTGCTGGGCCAGATCTGGTATGCCTTGGAGCGCAATGGCCAGAGCGTGCCCTACCCGGTGCGGGAACTCCGGCCCAAACGGTCGCGTCCGGATGGCAACCACCCCACCCGCCTCGAGGCCGGCGAGCGCGTGGCTCTGCTCAGGCACAATCCTCTGTTCGGTGCCCTCAGTGAGGAGGAACTCAAAAGCCTGGCCCAGCAGGCCCGTTGCCTGCGCTTTTCACCCGGCGAAGCGGTGGTTCAGGAGGGCGATCCCGGCCATTCGCTCTATCAGCTGGTGAGCGGCACGGTGGAAGTGCGCAAGCAGCAGGAGGGGGGGGGAGCCCTGTCGGTGGCACAGCTGAACCCCGGCGACATCTTCGGCGAGATGTCCCTGCTCAGCGGCAGCCCCCGAAGCGCCAGCGTTCTGGCGATCGATGAATGCTTGCTGCTCAAGGTCGGCCAGGACAACATCGCTCCACTGCTGCAGGGCAACCCTGCACTGATGGATGAGCTGGCTCGCCTGGTGACGGCTCGCCGGCATCAGCTGGAGGATCTCAGCGCCGAGTCGGTGAAGGTCCAGCAGAACCAGCTGCTCAGACGCATGCAGCAGATTTTCAGCGCGGTGATCTGGTGACCGCCGATCTGCTGGCTGCCAATCTGCTGACCGACGTTGACGTCACTCGCAGCTGGCGATCGACTCCTGGATGCGCTCGGCGACGCCCTCAGGAAGCTGGAGCTTCTCGTCGGTGAAGCGGTTCAAGGCCGCCAGCAGCTGCGTGCGGCTCATCACCGCCTGGCGCTGGAACTCGCCGTCAGTGCTGAACTGGGCCACTTCACAGCCGCAGATGTAGGTGGTGCGGCCACTGGGGTCACCATCGGTGATCTCCACCGATCTCTTGGGCAGCGGAGCGTTCGGAGCAGAACCACTGCCCGTCTCAGGCGCAGGCTGGCTCTGACGCTGCTCCTCGAACCCGCCGGGCTCACCCACGTGCGCCACCCCCTCCAGGGTGATCACGTCGTAGGAGTCCAGATTGCGCGACACAATCGTGGTGGTGCCCATCACGCCCAGCACCTTGGTGCCGAGGCAGGTTCTCTGGGGCCCGCTCATCAGCACCGAACCACGATCGAGGCGCAGGCACTGGCTGCCGACATTGAGCACACTGGAGCGGCCTATGAAGCCCACCGTACGCCCATCGAACAGCAGCTCGGCCCGGCTGCGGCCGGTGCGCAGCTGCTGGCCGGAGCGGGCGGTGTCGTTGACCTTGGCGGTGCGCCCGTTGATGAACACTTCCTTGCCGTCGATCAGACGGACAACCCGTGCGGACTGGATGACTGCCGCCTTGGCGGTGGCTGCCGGTGGCAGGGAGGCAGCCGCAGCAGCGGCCAGGGCAAGGGTTGCTGTGGCGCAACAAGCCGAGGCAAAAGCGCTGGATGACTTCGGAAAGAAATGCATGACCATGGAAGAGCAGCCAGCCAGTGACCCGGTTTCCAGATCCTAGGCAGAAGGCGACAGCAAGGCACCGCCATCCTCACGTCCGCCCACACCCTCCTCCCGACAACCGCTCACAGCGAACACTTCCTGCATCCCCTGGCCACGGATCTCGAACTCACCGAGCGACTGAATGATCCATTCAGGCCGGGCCTGCTGGGCCACGGCATCGTTCACCACCACCTCGCCGTCAACACTCTTGGCCACAGCTTCGAGCCGGCTGGCCATGTTCACGGTATCTCCGATGATGGTGTAATCCATCCGGCTGAGACAGCCGATGTTGCCGCTGATCACCGGGCCTGCCGAGAGCACGATCACCTGGTGCCAGGGTGTGCGCCCCGTCTCGATCCAGCGCCGGTTGAGCTCGGCCACCTCAGCCTTGATATCCATCACAGCTTCGAGGGCAGCCTGGACTTCCTCCGCCAGGCCCCGTGTCAGTGGGACCCCGAACACCGCCAGGATGGCGTCACCCATGTATTTGTCGATGGTGGCCCCGTGCCGCTGGAGGACTGATACGACCACGGCGAAGTACTCATTCAGCTGGGCCACCAGCTCGGTGGCCAGGCCCTCACGGTTCATCCGGGCGGTGGCCTGTGTGAAGCCGCGCACGTCGATGAGAAACACCACCACATCGGACATCCGGCCGCCGAGCAGTTGATCAGCCTCCTCGGGCTGGCTCGCGATCTGGGCCGCCACCGCCGGGGAGAGATAGCGCTCGAGCATGCGGCGCAGGCGCAGCCGGTTCAGCTGCAGCCGCACCGTGGCATCGCCCGCACTCACCAGACCGGTGGCGAGGGTGATCCCCGAGAGGCCCAGCAGCACGATGCCCATGCCTGTGGCACTGAGCAGAATCAGGGCCAGCAGGGCCATGCCGCCGGCCATCAGGGCCAGGGCGCCCAATCTCACCTGGGGCCGCTCCCAGCGCGCCGAGAGCAAACCCAGCAGGAGCACGGCGATGCCCAGCAGCGGGGACCAGAGGGGCGAGGTGTAGGGCACGAACAGGGCCCGACCCTCGAGGCGGTTGGCAATCTCGGCGGCGTGGATCTCCACACCGGGCATCCCCTCGGCCCCGGCGAAAGCCGTGCGGTGGATGTCCTGCAGCACGCTGGCGGTGGGTCCGATCAGCACCACCTGGTTCTTGAGGTCACCGCGCTCGAGCAGGCCCTGGTAACTGGAGGTCTCCAGCAGATCCCAGACCGGAATGGTGGGGATCGTCCTGGCGGGACCGTAGGGGTCGACCAGTGGTCGCCAATCGGCCGACAACCGCGGCGGGGGGACCTCACGCAGATCTCCCTTCTCGATCAGGCGATCCGCGAGGCCCTCGGGCACATCGAACAGATCGCTCTGCTGCAGCTTTCGGGCGTAGGTGGTGGGCCGCAGGCGGATGTAACCATCTGGATCCTGAAGGGCATTGAGCAGACCAGAAGATTCAGGCCCGGCAGCGTCATCCAGAAGATCCAGCGGAGTGCTCAGGGTGAGCCCTCCAACCTGGCCACGGCTCTCCAGGACCTGTGCTCCCAGGACAACTTTCCCTCGGTAGCGGCCGAGCGCCTGGGCGAAGGCGGCGTCGTCCTCAGGCCCGTGGCTGCTGGGTCCGCTGAACATCAGGTCGAAGGCCACCGCCCGCACGCCGGCGGCAAAGAGGCGATCCAGAAGCCGCTCATAAATGGCCCGGGGCCAGGGCCAGCTCACCAGACGGCGCAGGTCGGGATCCTTGCTGAGATCGGCATTGGCCCCCTGAGTGAGGCTGTAGTCGTCGATACCGACGATCACCACCCCCCCCGGAGGGCGTCGAGGCCCCCTCAGCTCCTGGGTGCGGGTGGCCGCCATCAGTTGCCACTGGTCGTAGGCACTGGAGAACAGGCCAAAACCGAGCGTGCAGGCAGACGCCCAGACCACAAACACCACATGGCGGCTAAGCCAACGGCGAGGGTTCACCTTGATCACGAGAACTGCCTGCGGATCACAAGGACTTCCTGCGGGGGAGGGGACTGCCGCAACGAGACAACTGGCCGAGCAGTTGATCCCAGCGCCGATCCGCCGCTTGGTCTGTCTCTGCCACTACGTCCAGCACCTGTGACATCAGCAGTTTCTCAGGCACCCGTGGGGGCTGCATCGAACAACTCCGCCCGCAACTGCTCCCGAGCCTGCGCCAGCGCCCCATCGAGGGCCGCGCCGTCACGGCCGCCGGCCTGGGCCAGGTTGGGCCGGCCGCCGCCGCCTCCGCCGCAGGCCTTGGCCACGCCACCGATGAAGGCACCAGCCTTGGGGCCAGCAGCGATCACCGCCTGACCGAAGGCCGCCACCAGGATCACCTTGGCAAGGTCGGCCGGATCGGGGAGGCCGCCCAGCACAACAGCCGCGCCATTGCCGAGCTGGTCGGCAAGCCCATGGGCCGCGCCCTGCAGGCCGGCCCCATCCACGCCGTCGAGGCGGGCCACCAACAGCTGGAAGGGCTGGCCGTCGGCAGCGGTGCCCACCGCTTGCGCCTGGGCCGCCAGAGCGGAGGCCTTGGCGGCCGCCAGTTCAGCGCGGGCCGCCGCCAGGGCCTTCTGGGTGGCCTTGAGCTCGTCGGCCAGCTGGGCCACCCGCTCCACGATCTCGCCGGGCTGGGCCTTGAAGCGCTCGGCCAGGGGCTTCACCACCGCCTCGCGCTCCTTGAGGTAGGGCAGCACCGCCGGGCCTGCCACCGCCTCGATGCGGCGGATGCCGGCGGCCACACCGCTCTCGCTCACGATCTTGAACACGCCGATCTCGGCGGTGTTGGCCACGTGGGTCCCGCCGCACAGCTCCATCGACACACCGGGCACATTCACCACCCGCACCACATCGGCGTACTTCTCACCGAACATCGCCACCGCGCCGGCCGCCTTGGCCTGCTCAATCGCCATCTCCTGCACGTCCAGGGTGTGGGCCTCGCTGATCCAGCCGTTGATCAGCGCCTCGATCTGCTCGAGCTCCTCGGCGGTGACGGCGCGGGGGCAGTGGAAGTCGAAGCGCAGGCGATCGAAATCCACCAGCGAGCCGGCCTGGCCGATGCCGGGATCCAGCACCTGCTTGAGCGCTGCCTGCAGCAGGTGGGTGGCCGTGTGGTTGGCCTGGGCACGGCGGCGGCAGGCGGCATCCACCCGGGCGGTGAGCAGGTCGCCCACCGCCACGCTGCCGCGCTCAATCTGGCCGCTGTGCACGAACACCGAGCGGTTGCGCGACACGCCCTCGATGCTCACGATCACGCCGGCGTCCACGCTGGTCTGATCGCCGCCGCCCAGCAGCACGCCCCGGTCGCCCACCTGGCCGCCGCCCTCGCCATAGAAGGGGGTGGAATCGAGCACCAGCTGCACCTGATCGCCGGCGCTGGCCTGGATGGCTGGCTCGCCGTTCACCACCAGGGCCAGCACGCAGCTGGGGTGCTCCAGGGCCTCGTAGCCCTTGAACGCCGTGGCCGCCGCCGTCGTCGCCACCTGATCAATGGCCTCCTGCAGGGTGAGGTCGATGCTCACCGCCGCGGCCTTGGCCCGCTGGCGCTGCTCCTCCATCGCCGCCTCGAAGCCGGCGGTGTCCACCGTGAGGCCGTGCTCCTCGGCGATCTCCTCGGTGAGCTCCAGGGGGAAGCCGTAGGTGTCGTAGAGCTCGAAGGCCTGGGCGCCGCTGATCTGCTGCGGCTTGCTGGCCAGCACCTCCGCCAGCAGCTTCTCGCCACGCTCGAGGGTTTCCAGGAAGCGGGCCTCCTCGCGCGCCAGCTCGGCCAGGATCACTTCGCGGCGCTCCACCAGCTGGGGATAGGCCACCGCCATCAGCGCGATCGAGGCCTCACCCATCGCCGTGAGGAAGGGTTGGTCGATGCCGAGCAGCCGTCCGTGACGCACCACGCGGCGCAGCAGCCGGCGCAGGATGTAACCCCTACCCAGGTTCGACGCCGTGACCCCATCACAGATCAGCTGACTGATGGCGCGGGAGTGGTCGCCGATCACCTTCAGCGATGTTTTGCCCTTCTCATCGAGGGCCCCGTAATCGACACCGGCCAGCTCAGCCGCCGTTTCAATCAGCGGGTAAATGAGATCGGTTTCGTAGTTGTTGGGCACCGCCTGCAGGATCTGGGCCATGCGCTCCAGGCCCATGCCGGTGTCGATGTTGCGGTTGGCCAGCGGCGTGAGGGTTCCCTCGGCGTCGCGGTTGTACTGCATGAACACCAGGTTGTAGAACTCGATGAAGCGCGCGTCGTCCTCCAGGTCGATGCCGTCGTCGCCCAGTTCGGGCTTGAAGTCGTAGTAGATCTCCGAGCAGGGGCCGCAGGGGCCGGTGGGGCCGGAGGCCCAGAAGTTGTCGGCCTCATCCATGCGGATGATGCGGCTGGGGTTCACGCCCACCACGTCGCGCCAGATGGCTTCGGCTTCGTCGTCCTCGCGGAACACGCTCACCACGAGATTGGCCGGCGAGAGACCAAACACGCCCGTACTCAGCTCCCAGGCCCACTGGATCGCCTGCTCCTTGAAGTAGTCGCCGAAGGAGAAGTTGCCGAGCATCTCGAAGAACGTGTGATGCCGGGCCGTGCGGCCCACGTTCTCGATGTCGTTGGTGCGGATGCACTTCTGGCTGCTGGTGGCCCGGGGCGCCGGCCGCTCCGCCTGGCCCAGGAACACCGGCTTGAAGGGCAGCATGCCGGCGATGGTGAGCAGCACCGTGGGGTCGTCCGGCACCAGCGAGGCGCTGGCCATGCGCTTGTGCCCCCGCTGCTCGTAGAACTCGAGAAAGGCGGCGCGGATCTCGGCGCCGCTGCGGGGACGGGCGCCCTGGGATCGACCGGTGGTTGGGGTGGCGGCGGCCATGGCGGAGCGATGCGGGCCCAGGGAGGCATGATCGCTCAGCGCAGGGCTGGCGGGAGCCGCCTGCGGTAGGCCCTGACCAGGGCCAGAGCCTCGTCCCGCAGCTCCTGATCCAGCAGCAGGCCCCGGGGGGGATCCCCCCCCGCAGGAGGGGCACCGGCCGGGCCGAACACCTGCTCCCAGCTCCGGTCCCAGACCCGGCGGGCAAAGCGTTCGTTGCTGGCCCCGAGTTGCTCCTGCAGCAGCGCGGGCAATCGCCCCCGCCAGCCGCTGAAGCGGTCGTCCACCCAGCCGCGCGCCCGTGCCCGGCTGCGGATCCGCTCCACCAGGCGGTTGAGGCCGTGCTCGGCGATCAGCCGGCTGCGCCGGACCGGCAGGGTGTCGAGCTCGCGGTTGACCAGATAGGCCAAGCCAAGCCCGCGCCGGCCCAGCTGTTCATTCGCCTGGGCGGGGGGTGCGGGCCGCCAGTCGCCCTGGGGAAGGGCCAGCAGCTCCAGCAGCTGGGCGAACGGATCCTGCAGCCGCGCGCGGTAGGGGAGAAAGCTGGCGCGCAGGCCGGTGTCGGCCAGCAACGGGGCAAAGCGCCGCTCGAAGTCCAGGGCCAGTGGACCCATGCGGATCCAGCGGCGCCGGTGCCGTCCCCGCAGGCGCAGACCTGTCAGCTGGGTCCGGGCGTAGGCAGGGAACGCCGGCGCGCCGTAGAGCCGGGCCAGCCTGTGGCCGTAGCAGGAGTCGAGCAGCCCGGCCTGGGGCCGCACGTAGCTGATCACGTGCAGGCTGAAGCCGGCCGCGGCCGCGGTGGCACCCAGGGCAGCCAGGGCCTCCGGGGACGCCAGCAGAGGCACGAAATGTTCGGCACTGAGCAACAGATCGCCGCTCCAGCGCCGCTGGTGGTCCAGCAACCGCTCCAGCGTCTCGAAACGACCGGCCTGCAGATCCCGGGCCAGATGCCGATGGGAGTGCTCCCCCCAGGGCGTGCGATAACGAAGACCATGCCGTTCAAGGGCCCGGCGGTTGCACTCCAGGCGCGCCTGCAGATAGGTGCTGGCCGTTTTGTGAGGACCGGCGTGGAGATGCAGGGTGCGCGCGGGCACGGGTGGCAACGGTCCCTCACGCATTGATGTGGCGGCAGCACGCACCCAGGCATGATCGCCCGCACAGGCCCAGCCCCGCCGGGGCGCCACCGTGAGCCAGGCCGCCACCCCCCCATCCCGCCAGCAGATGCGCCTGCGCTCGATCGCCTGGGCGTTGTCGGCCGGCCTGTCGGCGCTGCTGCTGGGCCTGCCGCTGGGACTGGAAGCGGCCCTGCGGGCCGGCGGCTGCGGCTTCTTCTATGGGTTGCTGGCCTTTCATCTGCAACGGGTCGACCCGGACGACAGCCACCTGCAGGCGGGTCTGGTGGGAGCCGTGTGCGGCATCCACAGCCTGGGGCTGCCGGCGATCGCCATCGGTCCGCCGGTGCCGCCGCTGCCGGCCTGGCTGATGGCGGTCGCGCCGGCTGTGATGATGGAACACGTTCGCGCCTGGTTGCCGCTGGTCGGCGCCGCCCTGGTGCTGCACGGATCCCGCCGGCTCGCGCACCGCGTGCTGCCCTTGCGCACCGAAAGCCGCACCGAAAGCCTGGGAGTCGGCGCACAGGCCCAAACACACCGGCCCTGATCACTCTGGGATGAGCCTGCTGCACGCCACCTGGCTGTTTCCCCCCGAAGGTCCCGGGGGTCGGCTGTTCCTGTGGGGTGACACCTGGCGCGTGGCCAGTCCGGTGGAGCCTGCCCTGGAGGCACCGCAGCACCCCCTGGCCCTGAGCGCCGACGAGGTGGCGGACTGGCTTGACGACAACGGCTACTGGAGCGAGGCCCTGCGGCCTGCCCACGCCACACTCACCCTGCCCAGCCGCAGCCAGGCCGGCCGAGGCCGGCACGGACCGCGGCAGGGCACCTGGAGCGGTCTGCCGCTGCAGGCGGGCGAACCCATCCCGAAGCAACTGGAGTGGTGGCCCTGGCAGGTGGAGGGCTGGGCCCTGGAACCGCCCGCTGCCGCAGAGTGGCTCAGCGGCCTTCCCCTGGCGGGCGGCCATCCGCAGATGGCCGATGAGCTGCGCTGGTGGAGCCATCTGCAGCGGTGGGCCCTGAGCCTGATCGCCCGGGGCCGCTGGCTGCCGATGATCGAGGAGAGCCGGGCCCGCTGGCAGCCCCTGCTCAACCGGGAAAGCGATCGCCGCCGCCTCGAGGAGCTGGCGATGGGAATCCCTCAGGTGGCCACCTGCGCCATGGCGGCGGCGCTGGAAGGGGATCCGGCCCTGGCCTGCCGCCGCCCTGGCAGCGGGCGCCTGCGGGTGGCCAGCCTGCTGGCAGCCCTGCTTGACGGGCAGCTGCGGGCCGGCTTCCAGAGCGCCCCAGAGGGACTGGATCCCCTGCTGCTTGCCTGGCAGAAGGGTCTGGGCAAGGGCGACGGCAGCCTCAGGCTCGGGGAGGAGGAGCTGGAGCGGCTCACCATCGCCACCCACCACTGGCGCGAGGCGGTGGCAGGCCGGGTGGCCCCGGCGCGTGCCTGCCTGGAGTTGTTCACACCGCCCGAGGGCGAGGAACTCTGGGAGCTGAGGTTCAGCCTGCAGGCGGAAGCCGATCCCAGCCTGCGGGTGCCGGCGGCCGTGGCCTGGGGCGCGGGGGACCGCACCCTGCAGCTGGGCGAGGTGGCGGTGCCGCAGCCCAGTGAACTGCTGCTGGAAGGCCTGGGGCGGGCCCTGGGGGTGTTCGAACCGATCGAGCGGGGGCTCGATTCAGCCACCCCCGAAAGCATGCAGCTCACCCCCGCGGAGGCCTTCGTGCTGGTGCGCACCGCCGCGGCGCGCCTGCGGGACGTGGGCGTTGGGGTGGTTCTGCCCGGCAGCCTCTCGGGGGGACTGGCCAGCCGGCTGGGGCTGGCGGTCACGGCCGAGCTGCCGGAGACGTCGCGGGGCTTCACCCTCGGCGAGACCCTGGTGTGGAGCTGGGACTTCATGATCGGCGGCGTCACCCTCAACCTGCACGAACTCGAGCAGCTCACCGCCAAGCGCAGCCCCCTGGTGCAGCACAAGGGGGTGTGGATCGAACTGCGGCCGAGCGACCTGCGCAACGCCGAGCGGTTCTGCGCCGCCGATCCGGGGCTGAGCCTGGACGACGCCCTGAGGCTCACCGCCAGCGACGGCGACACCTTTCACCGCCTGCCGGTGCACGCCTTCACCGCCGGCCCCCGGCTGCAGGCGGTGCTGGAGCAGTACCACCAGCAGAAGGCCCCCGACCCGCTGCCTGCCCCACCGGGTTTCAGCGGCCAGCTGCGCCCCTACCAGGAGCGGGGCCTGGGCTGGCTGGCCTTCCTGCACCGCTTCGACCAGGGGGCCTGCCTGGCCGACGACATGGGCCTGGGCAAGACGATCCAGCTGCTGGCCTTCCTGCAGCACCTCAAGGCCGAGGAGGAGCTCAGGCGGCCCGTGCTGCTGGTGGCGCCCACCTCGGTGCTCACCAACTGGAAGCGGGAGGCGGCGGCATTCACGCCGGAGCTGGGGGTGCGGGAGCACTACGGGCCCAGGCGCGCCGCCAGCGAAGCGGCCCTGAAGAAGGCGCTGAAGGGCGTGGATCTGGTGCTCACCAGCTACGGCCTGCTGCAGCGCGACAGCGAACTGCTGGAGAGCGTGGACTGGCAGGGGGTGGTGATCGATGAGGCCCAGGCGATCAAGAACCCCCAGGCCAAGCAGTCGATGGCGGCGCGGGACCTGGCCCGGCCCGGACCCGGCAGCCGGCAGGGCAGACGGGGAAGTCGGTTCCGGATCGCCCTCACCGGCACCCCGGTGGAGAACCGCGTCAGCGAACTCTGGGCGCTGATGGACTTCCTCAACCCGATGGTGCTGGGGGACGAGGCCTTCTTCCACCAGCGCTACCGGCTGCCGATCGAGCGCTACGGCGACATGGCTTCGCTGCGGGATCTCAAGGCCCGTGTCGGGCCCTTCATCCTGCGGCGCCTGAAGACCGACAAATCGATCATCTCCGACCTCCCCGAGAAGGTGGAGCTGCACGAGTGGGTGGGCCTCAGCGCCGAGCAGCGCAAGCTCTACAACCGCACCGTGGAGGAGAGCCTCGACGCCATCGCCCGCGCCCCTCTGGGCAAGAAGAACGGCCAGGTGCTGGCCCTGCTCACCCGGCTCAAGCAGGTCTGCAACCATCCGGCCCTGGTGCTCGGCGAGGCCGGCGAAGCTGACGGCGCCGACGCCTTCGCCGCCCGCAGCGCGAAGCTGCAGCGCCTCGAGGAGATCCTCGAGGAGGTGATCGAGGCGGGCGACCGGGCCCTGCTGTTCACCCAGTTCGCCGAGTGGGGCCACCTGCTCAAGGCCCAGCTGGAGCGGCGCTGGCGCCAGGAGGTGCCGTTCCTCTACGGCAACACCAGCAAGACCGAGCGCCAGGCGATGGTGGACCGCTTCCAGGAGGACCCACGCGGCCCGCAGCTGTTCCTGCTCTCGCTCAAGGCCGGCGGTGTGGGCCTCAACCTCACCCGCGCCAGCCACGTGTTCCACATCGACCGCTGGTGGAACCCGGCGGTGGAGAACCAGGCCACCGACCGCGCTTACCGCATCGGTCAGCAGAAGCGGGTGATGGTGCACAAGTTCATCACCAGCGGCTCGGTGGAGGAGCGCATCGATCAGATGATTCGCGAGAAGTCGAAGCTGGCGGAGGAGATCGTGGGCTCCGGCGAGGACTGGCTGGGGGGGCTGGACGTGGGCCAGCTGCGGGACCTGGTGGCCCTGAGCGACACGTGACCATCGACCTCTACTGCGAACGCCTGGGTCCGGGCCTGCTGGCCGAACCCGTCAACGCCGCGACCAACGCCGCCTTTCTGCTCTCGGCCTGGTGGATCCGGGTCCGGGCACGGCGGTTGGGAGTGGCGGGCGATCGCGGCGTCGGCGGCCTCACGGCGCTGGCGGTGGCCATCGGCGTGGGCAGCACCCTGTTCCACACCTTCGCCACCCCCTGGGCGCTGCTGGCGGATGTGCTGCCGATCCTGCTCTTCCAGCTTCTGTTTCTCTGGCTTTACCTGCGCCGCCGGGCCGCCGTGGGCGCCGCGATGGCGCTGGTGGTGGTGAGCCTCTTCCTGGTAGCGACCCTGGCCAGCCGCACGGTTCCGGAGCTGCTGAACGGCTCGCTGGCCTACGGACCGACGCTCGTGGTGGTGGTGCTGCTGGGCTGGCGGGAGCTGCGGCTCCGGCACCGCCCCGAGCTGCTGGCGGCCGGAGTGGTGTTCAGCCTCTCGCTGCTGATGCGCAGCGTGGATCAGCTGCTGTGTCCCTGGCTGCCGATCGGCACCCATCTCCTCTGGCACCTGCTCAATGCGGTGGTGCTGGCCCTGGCCGCCGCCGCCCTGATGCCGCCCGCACCGAGGCCGGATTCAGCCCCGGAGTCAGCGCCATGAGCGGCCGCCATACTGACGCCATCAGCACACGTCGATGACCACGTCTGCGATCAACACCCAGCTCGGCGACGAGGGGCTCGGCCAGCAGCCCTGGTGGGTGGAGCAGTGGATGGAGCTGATCCAGAGCTACCGCTTCAAGAAGCGCCTCGAGCGTGCCTGGGACTACGCCCGATCCGGCAACGTCACCTCGATCCGCTTCGAGGGGCGGCGGGTTCACGCCCGGGTGCAGGGCAGCGACGAGGAGCCCTACAAGGTGAAGCTCTGGCTCGATGTGCTCAGCGATGAGGACTGGGGCTACGTGCTTGATGCCCTCAGCCAGAAGGCCCGCTGGTCGGCCCAGTTGCTGGCCGGCATGATGCCGCAGGACATCGAACGCGCCTTCGCCGCCAGCGGCAAGCGCCTGTTCCCCTTCAAGCTGCAGGAGGTGCGCAGTGAGTGCACCTGCCCCGACAAGATCAACCCCTGCAAGCACGTCAGCGCCGTCTTCTACCTGATGGGGGAGCGCTTCAGCGAAGACCCCTTCGTGCTCTTCCAGCTGCGGGGCCGCACCCGCGCCCAGCTGCTCGGGGATCTGGCCAAACGGCGCCGCCGGGCCCTGGCCCGGCAGGCCCGCCAGTCCCGCGCCAGCGGCGATGACACCCCTGCGGTGGAGGCCACGCCTCCTCCGGTGCATCCGGCGATCACCGACCCCAGCCGCTGGTGGCGTTACGAGGCGGCGCTCGATTCCGACCTGGTGGTGATCACACCGGCCCTGGAGGGCGACACCGGTCTGGATGCGGCCGGACCGCTGCCCCTGGCCGAGGAGCCCCGCTTTCCCGAGGCCAACCGCCGTTTCCTGGCGCAGATCCGCGCCCACGGTGAGCGCATGGCCGGCCTGGCCATGGCCCGGGCCATGGGCAATGGCCAGGGGCGGGGTGATGACGAGCCTGACGGCTGAGGCCGGAGCGGCGGCGCTGACGGTGCCGGCGCCCCCGCCCTGGCTGCAGACACCACGGCTGGTGCTGGCAGGGCACATTCTCGAGAGCCACCGCCAGGCCTACGGAGAGCCGCTGCTCGCAGGGTCGGCTGCCGATGCCAGCCCGCTCCAGCGCGCCCAGGCCCTGTTCGTCGCCCCGGTGGTGGTGCTCGCCCACGACGGCCAGGACCCGGGAGGGGATCCCGGCCCCCGGCTCACCTACGCCAACCGCGCGGCCCTGCGCCTCTGGCGCCGCACCTGGGGGGAGATGGTGGGGCTGCCCTCGCGGCTCACCGCCCCGGCCGCCGAGCGGACCGAGCGCCGGCGGGCCCTGCTGC
>JBATEO010000004.1:0-10226 GCA_049664045.1 Prochlorococcaceae cyanobacterium | reverse complement strand
TCGACGAAGCGCTGGTGGTCGCCGAACACGGTGCGCATCTGGCCCGGCCAGCTGTCGAGCAGCACGAGGTTGCCCTCGCAGGCGCCCTCGAGCTCGCGCCCCTCGCCGTCCACGATTGCCGGCTGCACGCCGAAGAAGGGCAGCGTGGCCGAGCCGGGCTTCTGGTCGATCGCGCCCGGCAGCGGCGAGATCAGCACGCCGCCGGTCTCGGTCTGCCACCAGGTGTCGACCACCGGGCAGCGGTTGCCACCGATCACCTCCCGGTACCACATCCAGGCCTCGGGATTGATCGGTTCGCCCACGGTGCCGAGGATGCGCAGGCTGCTCATGTCGTACTGGTCGGGCACCTCGCGCCCGTTCTTCATGAAGGCGCGGATCGCCGTGGGGGCCGTGTAGAAGATCGTGCAGCGGTGCTTCTGGATCACCTCCCAGAAGGCGCCGGGCCTGCCTGGGCGGGGCGCCCCCTCGTACATCACCGTGGTGGCGCCGTTGGAGAGGGGGCCGTAGACGATGTAGCTGTGGCCGGTGATCCAGCCCACATCCGCGGTGCACCAGTGGATGTCGTCGTCACGGATGTCGAAGATCCACTGGAAGGTGACGTGGGCCCAGAGGTTGTAGCCAGCGGTGGTGTGCACCACCCCCTTGGGCTTGCCGGTGGAGCCGGAGGTGTACAGCACGAACAGCCGGTCTTCGCTGGCCATCGGCTCGGCCGGGCAGTCCGTGCTCTGGCCCTCCACCAGCTCGTGCCACCAGTGGTCTCGGCCGGCGGTCATGACGCACTCCCCGCCGGCGCCATCCAGGCGCCGCACCACCAGCACATGCTCCACGCTGGGAGCGCCGCCATTGGCGGCCAGGGCCTCATCCACCGCCGGCTTGAGCGGCACGGGCTTGTCCTTGCGGAAGCCGCCGTCAGCGGTGATCACCGCCTTGGCCTGGCCGTCGATCAGGCGGTCGCGCAGGGCATCGGCCGAGAAGCCGCCGAACACCACCGAGTGGGGGGCGCCGACGCGGGCGCAGGCCAGCATGGCGATCGCCGCTTCCGGCACCATCGGCATGTAGAGGGCCACCAGATCGCCCTTGCCGATGCCCAGGGCCTTGAGCGCATTGGCGGCCTGGCACACCTCCGCGTGGAGCTGGCGGTAGGTGAAGCGGCGGGTGTCGCCGGGTTCACCCTCCCAGATCAGGGCCGTCTTGTCGGCGCGGGGCCCATCGAGATGCCGGTCGAGGCAGTTGAAGCTGAGGTTGGTGGTGCCGCCTTCGAACCAGCGGGCAAAGGGCGGGTTGCTCCAGTCGAGCACCGTGTGGAAGGGCTCGAACCAGTGCAGCTCGGAGCGAGCCAGGTCGCCCCAGAAGGCGTCGGGATCGGCCTCCGCCCGGGCGCAGAGATCGCGGTAGGCCTCCATCGAGCCGATGCGGGCGCCGGCGGCCAGGTCGGCCGGTGGCGGAAAGAGCCGGCCTTCCTGCAGCACAGACTCGATCGTGGCCTCGGGCATCGTGGCGGGGGCAGGGAAACCCATTGTGAACCGCAGCAGCAGCAGGGCCGTCGGGGGCCCCGGGTTGGTTTACAGCACCCGCGACAACCGGCCCGTCACGGGCCGGTGCTGGTGGTTCTGGATGCTGCGGCGCAGCAAGAAGGTGTGGTTTCAGATCAGCGATCCCGCCGCGCCGCTGGGGCCGCTGCTGTTCCGCTACGACGGTCGGCCGATCCTGCATTGCAGTGAGCTGGCGGCCTGGCGGGCCCGCTGCCGACCATCGCCCAGGCCGGTGATGTGGAGGAAGTGGCCTGAGATGGGTCTGGCGGCAGGACCCGAAGGCAGCCAGCTGTTCCTCACCCTGTGGAGCCGCTGGAGCTGGCTCCATCCCGAGGCCTGCGGCAGGCCGGAGCGCTTCAGCGTCGAGGTCTTCGACGACTGAACAGGTCATGCGCGACGGCGGCAACCGGCTGCACGACGGCTGCACGACGGCTGCGCCAGGGAGAATGGAATCATGCACCGGCCCGCCGCCTGTCTGTTCGACCTCGACGGGCTGCTGCTCGACACCGAGCCGCTGCATGCCAGGGCCTGGCGCCAGGCGGCCCGTCACTTCGGCCGTGAGCTCAGCGAGACCGAGCTGCTTCAGCTGCGCGGCCGCCGGCGCCTGGACTGCGCCCGGGAGGTGCAGCAGTGGATCCGCGAAGTTCAGGGTGAGGCGCCATCGGTGCAAGAGCTGCTGGCGGTGCGGCAGCCCATCGCCGAAGCGCTGCTCGTGCGGGCTCCCGCGATCGACGGCGCACCTGAGCTCCTGCAGCGCTGCCGCGAACGCGCCATCCCGATGGCGCTGGTCACCAGCAGCGCCCGCCCGTCCGTTGCCCTCAAGAGCGGCCCCCATCCCTGGCTGAAGGCCATCACCGTGCGCATCCACGGTGACGACCCGGAGCTGGAGGCCGGCAAACCCGCGCCCGATCCCTTCCTGCTGGCGGCGGAACGGCTGGGAGTGGCGCCAGAGCGCTGCTGGGCGTTCGAGGATTCAGCCGCCGGGGCCACGGCAGCCGCGGCGGCGGGGTGCCGGGTGCATGTGCTGCTGCCGGAAGGCAGCGATGACAGGGGCTTTCCGCCCGGCAGCCACCGCCTGCGCTCGCTGCGGGAAGTGGCGCTGACCTGAGGCGATTCAATGGTGGGCATGACTCCAGACGCTGATCCCGCAACCGACCGGCTTGGCTCACCGGAGCCGGAGCCACCGCTGGACGCGCTGGAAGCTGATCTGGCGCGGAGCCGTGCCGAACTGCGGCGCTACCGGGAGCTGATGGCAGACCTGCCGTCGATCTACGAAGAGAAGTTCCGCTATGAACGCCAGGTGCTCGGCCGTGAGCTGCGCTGGCTGGTGGAGGAACAGGAGCAGCTCCGCAACCAGCTCCTCCAGGCCCTCAAATCCGCAGCCCAGCGTGCCTCCCTCCCCCCGGCAGCAGCCAACGAACCCAGTCCGGTCACAGCCGGCAAACCGACCAGAAGGAATGGACGGCGGCGTCGCCTGCTGCGAAGACACCTGAGTGCCTGGAAGCGTCGCGTGAAGCGGGCCGACCTGCCGGGTCGATTCAGCTCCTGGGTGCAGCGGTTGGAGGCAAGGCAGGATCGCCTGCGGCGCAAGCTGCGACTGCTTGAGTTGCAGATGCACCGCAGGCAGCGTGCTCAAGAAAGATCCGCAGCTGCAGCCATCTCAAATCCAGCCCCGGCGCAGGTGAGCCCGGTGGCGCTGTCAGTTGCATCACCCCCAAAACCTGGATCTGCAGCCTCAACGAGAATCGGCGTTCCGGCTTCCGTTAACGAAGGCACGCTACCCGAAGAAACACTGCAAAAGCCGTTGCCCCAGCTGGTCGCAGCGTCAGATCCAGAACGTGCTCAACGGGCCTTTCGCAGTGCACTCAACGAACTCCTGATGAAGGCGCCGCCGGCTCGCTACCGGAAAGCCCGGGAACTCTATTTCCGCAAACATTCGCTGGAAGACATCGCCTGCGGTAGCTATCCACTGCAGGACAGAAGTGGTTTCAGCACCTTTGTGCGCATGGATGCCCACCATGATGACGGGCAAAGCTCCGTAGAACCAACAGAAGCCTCGGGCCATCAACTGACGGTTCTGGAATTCAGCCTCATCCATTGGGCTGAAGATTTCAGGGGACTGAGCGAGCTGGCTCACTATCTCGAGAGCCGGTGGGGTCTTGACCCAAGCCACCTGGAGCAGAGGCGGGACGCCTGGCTCGATGGCAAGGGAAACGGCGCTGACTTCAAGCTGCGACCAGATCAGTAAAGACGGCTGAGCACGAAGTCGGGCAACGCCCGCAGGGCACTGCGGGGCTCGGAAGGGGGCAGCCAGGCGATGGCTTCGGCGGCTTCGCGGGCGAACTGCTCGGCCAGGGCCCGGGAGCGGGGAATGGCCTCACAGCCACGCACCAGCTCCAGGGCCTGCTCCAGATCGCCGTCCTGGCTGAATTCCCGCTCGATCAGCCCAGCCAGGGACGGACGCTCCTCGAGGGCATAGAGCGCCGGTGCGGTGAGGTAACCGGAGGCCAGATCGCTGGCGGCGGGCTTGCCCAGCTGCTGGTCGCTGCCGGTGAAATCGAGGATGTCGTCCACCACCTGAAAGGCCAGGCCCAGCTGGCGGCCAAAGCGGTGCAGAGCTTCGAGGCGTTCCGGGGGCAGCTGGCAGAGCACCCCAGCCGCTCGGGCGCTGTTGGCGATCAACGAGGCCGTCTTGCAGTAGCTCTTCTCCAGATAGGTGGCGAAGCTCTGGCCGGTGTCGTAACGGAACAGACCCTGCTTCACCTCCCCGTCGGCCAGGTCCATGATCACCCGGCTGAGCAGCTTCACCACCTCCAGATCGTCGAGGTTGGCGAGGTGCCAGCTGGCCTGGGCGAACAGGAAGTCGCCGGCCAGCACGGCCACACGGTGGTTGAAACGGCTGTGCACGGTGTCCACGCCCCGGCGGGTGGCGGCCTCATCCACCACGTCGTCGTGCACCAGGGAGGCCGTGTGGATCATCTCAGTGATCTCGGCCAGACGCCGGTGCCTGGGGCTCAGCTCGCCGTCGGGTGCCACGGCCCGGGAGAGCAGCAGCACGATGCCGGGCCGGAGGCGCTTGCCACCGGCCGCGAACAGGTGCTCGGCTGCGGCCTGAAGAATGGGGTGGCCGGCTCCGATCAGGCTGCGCAGATCAGCCAGGAGGGCATCGAGATCGGCCTCCACCGGCTGGAGCAGCTCAGCAACCGTTGCCACGACATCTCCCCTGTGGGGCGATCCTAGGCGGGGCGAGCGGTCAACCGCAGACTCACCCGTTCGACCGCAGGACGGCAGCCCAGCCAGGTGTGGGCCGCCGCGGCGAAGGCGTCAGGGCAGCCGGTGACGCAGAGACGGGTGGCGTGCTGTGGGTGCTGCGGCGGGGCTGGCGGCTGCTCGGACTCGGGCAGATCGCCCAGACTGGCGAGCAGCGGGCCGAGCCGTTCCACCGCGGCGATGGCCGGGTCGATCAGCCGCGTGCCGGGCGGCAGCATCTCCTGCAGCAGCCCGCTCAGCAGGGGATAGTGCGTGCAGCCCAGCACCACCGTGTCCACGTCGGCATCCAGCAGCGGCTCCAGGTAGCGGCGGGCCGCCTGCCGCAGGTCGGGGCTGTGCAGCTGGCCCGCTTCGATCAGGGGCACGAAGGCCGGGCAGCCCATCTCCGTGACCTGCGCATGGGGCCGGCTGGCGTGGATCGCCCGCCGGTAGGCGCCGCTGGCAGCGGTGGCGGGAGTGGCCAGCACCCCCACCCGGTCGCTGCGGAGCACGGCCGCCACGCTGTCGATCAGGCCCACCACCGGCACGCCGGCCTCGGCCACCGCCACGTCCAGGGCCAGAGCGTTGGAGGTGTTGCAGGCCATCACCAGCACCCCCACACCCTCCTGCCGCAGCCAGAGCACCACCTCGGCGGCGATGGCACGGAGGTCCTCCACGGAGCGGGTGCCGTAGGGAACCCGGGCGGTGTCACCGAGGTAGAGGCAGGGGGAATGGGGATAGCGCTCCTGCACCCGACGCAGCACGGTGAGACCGCCCAGACCGCTGTCGAACAGGCCCACCAGCAGGCTCATCCGCGGCCTCCGAGGAAATCGAGGATGCCGGCAGCGATGGCGAGGGCCATGCGGCGGCGGAAATCGGCGGTGGCCAGCCGTGGCGCGTCGATGGCACCGGTGACGAAGCCCATCTCCACGAGCGCCGCGGGCATCACGGTGCGGCGGATCACGAAAAAGCGGCCCTGCTTCACCCCCCGGTTCGTGGTTCCGGAGGAGATGGCCATCATGCGCCGCTGCAGGGAACTGGCCAGGGCCTGGGATGCACCGCCGGAGAAGAAGAACGTCTCCACGCCATTGACGTCGGGGCGGGCCATGCTCAGGGCGTTGGCATGCACGCTCACGAAGGCGTCGGCCCCGGCACGGTTGGCGATCGCCACCCGTGGCGGCAGGTCGAGGTCGATCTCGCTGGTGCGGGTGAGCGTCACCTGAACGCCGCGGGCCTGCAGCAGGCGGGCCACCTGCAGCGACACATCGAGCACCACGTCGGTCTCCCGCAGGCCGCCGATGCCCACAGCGCCGGGGTCCGGGCCGCCGTGGCCGGGATCGATCACCACCCGGAGGCGGCCCCGTGGCACCACCGGCAGACCGTCGGCCGAGAGCGGAGCCGTGGCGGTGGGGAACGGGGTGGTGGGCGTCGCCGCCCAGCCGCCGGACCGCTCGATGTCGCCTTCACCCAGGCCCAGCAGCAGCGGGCGGTCAAGACCCCGGAATTCCATCCGCCAGCGGTCGGGGGCGGTGCCCACCAGGCGCAGGGTGCGCGGATCGAGCCGGGTTCCCGGCACGAACTCCAGCACCAGGCGGGTGGTGTTGGGCGTGGACTGACCGATGCGCACCTCACGGATGGAGCCGCTGCCGCGCACAGCGCGGCTGCGAAGGGGAGGACCGGGGAAGTCGACCCACACCCGCGGGCCGCGGCTGCCATCACCCGCCTCGTAGAAGGCCTGCAGGGGGACATCCGGGCTGGTGCGCAGCTCCAGCACCCCCTGCCGGGTGACCCGCCAGGCGGCCAGGGTGGATGCCAGGGCCGGCAGGTCGGCCAGCAGCAGGGCCGCCACCAGCAGCCCCCGCAATCCCCACCAGCGCCACCGGGGCCGCATCAGCAGGCTGCGAACAGGGACGGCCGGCGATGGCGCAGGCAGGGCATCTGGGCCCGCACCCGCTGGCCATGCCGCGGGTCGATGGGCGCCACCGCCAGGCCGGGACCGACGCCGGCGTCGGCCAACACCGTGCCCCAGGGGTCGATCACAAGGGCATGGCCATGGGTGTGACGCCGGGCGTAGTGAAGCCCCGTCTGGGCCGGTGCCACCACGTAGGCGGTGTTCTCGATCGCCCGGGCCTGGAGCAGCACCTGCCAGTGGTCCTTGCCGGTGAAGGCGGTGAAGGCCGCCGGCACCATCAGCACGTCTGCGCCCTGTCCGGCCAGGTGCCGGTAGAGCTCGGGGAAGCGCACGTCGTAACAGATCGAGAGACCGATGCGACCCAGCCCGGGCACCTCCACCACCGGCGGCAGCTCCTGCCCCGGCTGCACCGTGGACGACTCGCGGTAGGTGTCCCCGTCGGGGAGATCCACATCGAAGAGGTGGATCTTGTCGTAGCGGGCGAGCAGCTGACCCTCGGTGCCCACCAGCTCAGCGCGGTTGAGGGTGTGCCCCTCGGCGGCAGGCACCGGAAAGCCGCCACCCAGGAGGGTGACCTGATAGCGGCGCGCCATGGTCACCAGGAAACGGCTGCAGCGCTCCGCCAGGGTCGGGGCCAGCTGCAGACGCAGCTGGTCCTCGCCCATGAACGCGAAGTTCTCGGGCAGGCCCACCAGGTCGGCCCCGCGGCGGGCGGCCAGCTCGATCTGCTCCTCGGCAGCGGCGAAATTGGCGTCGGGGTCGGGCGTGCTGGTGAGTTGCACAGCTGCCGCCAGATAGCTGCTCACTGCCCCGACCGATCAGACCGGCGAACTGTATCGGAGCTGGCCTCAGCCAACCCGCAGCACCCCGGGTTCGGCCTGGAACGGCACAACCTGCAGCGTGTCGACGGCGCTGCAGCAGGCGAAGTCGCCGTCGTGGTCCCCGAGGCGCATCAGCCGCTGGCCATGGCTGGCGACCCGCAGGCAGGTCTCGGGGTCCTGGCGCCACTGCTGCCAGAGGGCCAGGGCCGCGAGCATCTCGTCGTTGCCGAACTCCACCCCCAGGTGGGGCGCAACCGCCAGTTCGCTGGCGGCGGAGGCCAGTGCCCCGGCGGCCAGGCTGTCCTCGAGGGAGTAGGCGCCCTCCCAGCCGCTGCCCACGATCCACACCCGCTCGCAGCCCCGCTCCACCAGGTGGCGTGCCACGGCGGTGCGGTTGGGCAGGCAGGCCGTGAGCAGCAGGGGCACCGCACGCACCGCCGCCAGGGAGCGGGTGCCGTTGGTGGTGCTCATGAAGATGCGCTTGCCGCCCACCCGTTCGGGGGTGACGGCCAGTGGGGAGTTGCCCAGGTCGTAGCCCTCCACCGTCTGCCCGCCGCGCTCGCCGGCGCGCAGGCGCCGCTCGGCCGGCCAGTCCTGGGCGGCTGTCTCCAGCTCGGCCAGATCGGCAAAGGCCTGAACCGCCTCCGCACCGTTCTGCAGCGACCAGGCGATGGTGGTGGTGGCCCGCAGCACATCGATCACCACGGCGGCATCGGGGCCGCCATCGGCGGCGGGACGTACCGGGGGAACGGCCTCGGAGGTATGGAAATAGGAGATCTGCACAGGGGCGGCGGGTCGGACCAGCGGTGGCAGGAAAGCCGCCCCAGTGTGTCAGCAGTTGCCCAGGCCCTGCGCCACAGTGACGCGGCAACGGAAATCCGGAACTCAGTGGCGATCAAACAGGGCCGTGACCTGCGCCGCTTTCTGAAGCTGCTGGAGGAGCGGGGCCGGCTGCGGCGGATCACGGCGCCGGTGGATCCCGACCTGGAGCTGGCGGCGATCGCCGACCGGGTGCTGGCCGCGGGCGGACCGGCGCTGCTGTTCGAGAACGTGATCGGCTCCTCGATGCCGGTGGCGATCAACCTGATGGGCACCCAGGAGCGGGTGCTGTGGAGCATGGGCATGGAGCGGCCCGAGGAACTGGAGACCCTGGGGGAGCGGCTGGCGCTGCTGCAGCAGCCCCGACCGCCCAAGGGGGCCCGTGAAGCGGTGCGCTTCGGCTCGGTGCTGCTGGACGTGCTCAAGGCCAAGCCCGATCTGGATCTCACCCCCCCCTGCCGCCAGCAGGTGTTCAAGGGGGAGGCAGTGAACCTCGACGCCCTGCCGCTGCTGCGCCCCTGGCCGGGCGACGGCGGCCGGATCATCACCCTGGGGCTGGTGATCACCAAGGACCCGGAGACCGGCACCCCCAACGTGGGCGTGTACCGGCTGCAGCAGCAATCGATCAACACGATGACCGTGCACTGGCTGAGCGTGCGCGGCGGCGCCCGCCACCTGCGCAAGGCGGCGGCCATGGGCAAAAAGCTGGAGATCGCCATTGCCATCGGCGTGCATCCCCTGCTGGTGCTGGCGGCGGCCACGCCGATCCCGGTGCAGCTGAGCGAGTGGCTGTTCGCCGGCCTCTACGCGGGCGAGGGCGTGCGGCTGGCCAAGTGCAAGACCGTGAACCTGGAGGTGCCCAGCCACAGCGAGGTGGTGCTGGAGGGCACGATCACCCCGGGCGAGGAGCTGGCCGACGGGCCCTTCGGCGACCACATGGGCTTCTACGGCGGCGTCGAAGACTCGCCCCTCGTGCGCATCCAGTGCGTCACCCAGCGCCGCGATCCGATCTACTTCACCACCTTCAGCGGCCGCCCCCCCAAGGAAGACGCGATGCTCGCCATCGCCCTCAACCGCATCTACACGCCGATCCTGCGCCAGCAGATCCCCGAGATCGTCGATTTCTTCCTGCCGATGGAGGGGCTCAGCTACAAGCTGGCCGTGATCGCCATCGACAAGGCCTACCCCGGCCAGGCCCGGCGGGCCGCGATGGCGTTCTGGAGCGCCCTGCCCCAGTTCACTTACACCAAGTTCGTGGTGGTGGTGGACAGGAGCATCAACATCCGCGACCCGCGCCAGGTGATCTGGGCGATCAGCGCCCTGGTGGACCCCCAGAGGGATCTGTTCGTGCTCGAGGACACCCCCTTCGACACGCTCGATTTCGCCAGCGAGCGCCTCGGCCTGGGCGGCCGGCTGGCGATCGACGCCACCACCAAGGTGGGACCGGAGAAGCGCCACCCCTGGGGCGAACCGCTTCAGCGGCCCGCGGAACTGGAGGCCCGCATCGATGCACGGTGGGCCGAGCTGGGGCTGGCCGACATCGGCCGCGAACCGCCCGATCCGGCCCTCTTCGGCTACACCCTGGAGCACGTGCTGGAGCGCCTGGCGGCCGGCGCGGCGGCCGGCGCCTGAGACCGCCGGTGATCTCCCGCCAGGCCAGCCATGCCCTCAAGGCCCTGCTGGAGCTGGCCCGCGAACCGCAGCGCTGGCGCTCCACCCGCGAACTGGCGAGCGTCCAGCAACTGCCGGAGCCGATGCTCGAGCAGTTGCTGCTGCGCCTGCGCCGCGGCGGCGTGCTGGTGGCGCGGCGGGGCCGGCTGGGGGGATACCGGCTGGCGCATGAGTCCAGCCGGATCACGGTGGCCGAGGTGCTGGCGGGGCTGGGGGAAGCGG
>JBATEO010000003.1:0-1827 GCA_049664045.1 Prochlorococcaceae cyanobacterium | reverse complement strand
CCACCACCGCCTGCAGCAGCCGGCGCAGGGCCGGCCGCAGGGGCGCCGGCCAGTCCGCCAGCAGCATCGCCAGGGTGGCCTCGGTCACGGTCCGGTTGCTGGCGGCGGGCCGGAACTGCTGCTCTTCCACCCGCGCGTTGAGGACCAGCAGGGCTTGCAGGGTGGTGGGAATGGCCGTGATCCCCATGCGCTCGCCCACATGGCGCCAGAAGCGGAACAGCGCCTGCTGCTCGGCCGGCTGCAGGGGCCGCCAGCCGTAGCGCTCCAGCCAGCGGATCGGCTCGGCCACGAAGGTGCTGAGCACGTAGACGAAGTCGTCGTTGCTGATGGCGTAGGCGCCGTGGATGCGGTTCATGCGGCTGATCACCGCCGTGCCGGCGGGGCTGTCGGGGCCATGGCGCAGCAGCTCGGCCACCATCAGGCCGGTGTCGTCGTAGCGCTTGCGCGGCCGCTGGCCGAATTCGCCCGTGCGGCTGAGCAGCCCGGAGATGGAGGGCAGGCAGAAGGTCTTGAGCAGGGCCAGCTCCAGGGAGCGGGTGATGTCCCAGGGGAACTGCGCCCCGGCCAGCCGCCGGCAGAGCGCCACCGCCTCCCCATCGAGCCCGGCGTTGCGCCCGGCATCCAGCCCGGCATCGAGTTCGGCATCCATCGGCCGCTCCACGTCTCCGTCGCTCCCGGCCCAGTCTGGGCAGCGGCAAGACGGCCCGCCCGCGTTTCAGGATGGCTTCACCGCCCCCGGCCCGTTGACCCAACCCTGGACCCCGATCCCCGGCGGCATCACCGCCCCCGCCGGCTTTCTGGCCGCCGCCATCACCGCCGGGCTCAAGCCCTCGGGCAATCCGGATCTCTCGCTGCTGCTGGCCCCGGAGGGAGCCGTGTGCGCCGGCACCTTCACCACCTCGCTGGTGCGGGCCGCCTGCGTCGACCTCTGCGCCGAGCGCCTGGCGGCCAGTGGCGGCAAGGCCCGGGCGGTGCTGACCAACTCCGGCCAGGCCAACGCCTGCACCGGTGAGCGCGGCCTGGCCGACAGCCTGCGGGCCACCGACGCCTTGGCCGGCCGCCTCGGGCTGGCCGCGGATGAGGTGCTGATCTGCTCCACCGGGGTGATCGGCGTGCCGATCCCGATGGACACCCTGGTGGCGGGCCTCGATCCGCTGGTGGCGGCCCTCAGCCCCGAGGGTGGCGCCGCAGCTGCCACGGCCATCCTCACCACCGATCTGATCGACAAGCAGATCGCCCTGGAGGCCGAGTTGGGCGGCCGCACGCTGCGCATCGGCGGCATGGCCAAGGGTTCGGGGATGATCCACCCCAACATGGCCACGATGCTGGGCTACCTCACCTGCGATGCCGGCGTGCCGGCCGAGGTGTGGCAGGCGATGGTGCGCCGCGCGGTGGATCGCTCCTTCAATGCGATCACGGTGGACGGCGACACCAGCACCAACGACACGTTCCTGGCGTTTGCAGCCGGCGAGCCCTTGAGCCCCGAGCACTTCGAGGCGCTGGAGGCCGGCCTGACGGCGGTGTCGCAACACCTGGCGCGCGCCATCGCCCGTGATGGCGAGGGCGCCACCTGCCTGCTCGAGGTGCGGGTGGAGGGGGCGGCCGATGAGCCCGGCGCCCGCGCCATCGCCCGCACTGTCTGCGGCTCCTCGCTGGTGAAGTGCGCCGTGCACGGCCGCGACCCCAACTGGGGCCGCATCGTGGCCGCCGCCGGCCGCGCCGGGGTGCCCTTCGATCCGCAGGCCGTGGCCCTGTGGCTGGGGGAGCATCAGCTGATGGCCGCCGGCCAGCCGCTGGCCTTCGATCGGCCCGCCGCCGCCGCCTACC
>JBATEO010000002.1:0-2857 GCA_049664045.1 Prochlorococcaceae cyanobacterium | reverse complement strand
GCGCTTCGACGGCCGCCGCTGGCAGCGCTGGGACGAGGCAGAGGCAGGCCCGCCGCAGGAGGGCGGGGCGGAGGGCCGGGCCGCTGCCATGGACCAGCTGGAGTCCCCCGCCGGCCGGGACCAGGTGTGGCTGGCGGAGCCCAGCCGCTTCACGGCCGTGCCCTGGGATGGGCGCAGCGGCTCCGCCGACCCGCGGCTGCGCATCGAGCCCCAGGGGGAACTGCGGCTGCTGCGGCCGGCCATCGAGCGCCGCAGCTACCGCCTGCGGCCCGCGGCGGCGGCACTGGCCTGGCAGGAGCAGCCACCCGGCCCGGAGGCCCTGAGCCTTCCTGCCGCCGCCAATCCCAGGCTGCTGAGCCTGGGCAGCAGCTGGGGGCAACTGGCCGATCCGGCGGCCCGGGTGGCGGCGGCCCAGGCCTGGTTCGAAGCGGGGGGCTTCCGCTACGACACCCGCCCGGGGGCCCTGCCAGAGCGGGACGGGCTGGATGTGTTCCTGTTCGAGCAGCGGGTGGGCTTCTGCGGCCACTACGCCAGCGCCTTCAGTGCCCTGATGCGGGCCGCGGGAGTGCCCAGCCGCACGGTGAGCGGCTACCTGGGCGGCACCTGGGTGGTGCCGGTGGGGGGGGCCAGCTTTCTGGAGCTGCGTCAGAGCGACGCCCACGCCTGGAGCGAGGTGTGGCTGCCGGGACGGGGCTGGCAGCGGGTCGATCCCAGCGCCTGGGCCAGCGCCGCCGCGGAACAGGGACCGGCCGCAGCCACGGCCCGGGCCGACATCCCCCAGGCGGGGAGCGGCTGGCGCTGGCTGCAGCGGCAGTGGTGGGGTCTGGACATGGCCTGGAGCCGCTGGTGGCTGAGCTTCGACCGCAGCCGCCAGGAGGCGCTGCTGGAGTGGTTGCTGGGGGGGCGGAGCTGGGCGCTGGGACTGGTGATCCTTGCCGGCGTGGCTCTGGGCCTGATCGGCGCCCTGCTGCCCTGGCAGCTGCGCCGCTCGCGGCCACAGCGGGATCAAGTCGCCCGCGACCTGGCCGAACTGCTGCGCCTGCTGCGCCCACTCGGCCTCGAACCGGAGCCGGGTGAAACCCTGGAGGCCTTCTGCCAGAGAGCCGCGGGAATCCACCCGGGCCTGGCCGCGCCCCTGCGCCATCTGGCCGGCTGCCACGCCCAGCGCCGCTTCGCGGCGGCCGGCCCGCAGGGCACGGCTGCCCGTCAGACGGCGGACAGCTGGAGAAGGGCCCTGCGTCAGCTGAAGCAGACCAGGCGCAGGGCTATAAGGCAGGTGAGAGGATGCGTCCCATGACCCTGCGCAGCCATCTGGTCCGGGGCGCCAACGGCTTCGCAGCCCCGCTGGTGCTTGCCGCAGCGGCCGTTGCGGCATCCGCGACTGCTCCGCCCCCCGCCCATGCCGGCACGCCCCCCAGCGGCACCGAGGCCCTGATCCGGCTGCTGGAGCAGCGGCGCTGCCCCGGGTGCGATCTGGCCGGCGCCGATCTGGTGCATGCCCAGCTGGCCGATGCCGACCTCAGCGGCAGCCTGCTGCAGCGCGCCAACCTGGGCCAGGCACGTCTCGATGGCGCCCGGCTCGGCGGCGCCGACCTCAGCTTCACCAGCCTGATGGGCGCTTCCCTGCGCGGCGCCGACCTGCGCGGCGCCCGGCTGGAGGGCACCGACCTGCGCCAGGCCGATCTGAGCGGAGCGCTGCTCAGCCCCGGCGCCCTCAGCCGGGCCCACTGGCAAGGGGCCCGCGGCATCGACCAGGGCCAGCTCAGCTTCGGAGAACTGCACAACGCCGGCGTGGACGCCGCCGGGAAAGGGCGCTACCCGGAGGCGGAGCAGTGGTTCAGCGCCGCCATCCGCCGCGAGCCGTCCGCCGGGGTGAGCTGGCTGGCGCGGGCAATCACCCGCAGCCAGCAGGGCAAGGCCGAGGACGCCGCCAACGACTTCATCTATGCCGCCAGCCTGTACGAGGCCGCCGGGGAGACCGTGACCGCAGCGGAGTTGCGCCAGGCCGCCGAGAAGGTGAAGGCGTCTCCGGAGCAGCCAGAGGGCGGCGGCAACGGCCTGGGCATGGCGGCCGTGAGCGGTGCCGTGAGCGGCGCCCTGGGTGCGTTGCAGTTCCTGGCGCCGATCGCGGCCAAGGCCTTCCTGCCGCTGCCCTTCTGAGGCCACAGGCCACGCACCCTCCCGTGCCCTCTCCACCGCCCGCCGGCCATCTGGTTCTCGCCGGCGGCGGACACACCCATGCACTGGTGCTGCTGCGGTGGGCGATGGCGCTGCGCAGGGGGCGGCCCATCGCCGGCGGAGCGCTGGTGACCCTGGTGAGCAGGGCCAGCACGGCCCTCTATTCCGGCATGGTGCCCGGCCTGCTGGCGGGGATCTACGACCGCGATGCCTGCGCCATCGACCTGCGGCGGCTCTGCCGGCAGGCCGGGGTGACCTTCATCGCCGCCGAGATGACCGGCCTCGACCCCGGGGCCCGCACACTCGCGTTGCAGGGCCGGCCACCGCTGCACTGGGACTGGCTGAGCCTGGACGTGGGCTCCGAAACCGCCATGCCGGGCGGCCCCGTGAGCGCCCCATCTGGCAGCAGCCCGGCGCAGGGGGTGAAGCCCCTGGAACCCTTCCTGGCCTGGGCGGAAGCCCGCCTGGCCGAGGCCGGTGGCCGCGGCGGGCGGGGCACCGACCTGGCCATCCGCGGCGGCGGGGCGGCGGCCGTGGAGATTGCCCTGGCGCTGAAGGGCCGGGGCCTCCGGCCAGAGCTGCTGCTGCGCGACCGCGCTCTGCACCTGGGCGCGGCAGCGTCCAACCGGCTGGGGGAGAGCCTGCTGGCGGCGGCGTCCATCCCGGTGCGGCCCCAGGT
>JBATEO010000001.1:0-4965 GCA_049664045.1 Prochlorococcaceae cyanobacterium | reverse complement strand
GGAGGAGCCGGTGGGGGTGCGGGGGCTGGTGCCGGGGCAGGGGCCGGTGCCGGGCTTGGGCTGGGGCGGGCTGCCGGTGCCGGCCGCACGGCGGGGTCGGGGTCGGGCTCGGGCTCCCAGCTCGGTTCGGGGATCGGCGTGGGCTCCTCCTCCTCCGGAGCACTCCAACTGGGCGATTCAGGCTCGCTGCGGCTCTGCTCCTGGGTGCGGGAGGCCGGCTTGGGCTTCGCCGCGGGCTTCTTGAAGGTGCCGGTGAGCACGGGCTTGGGCGGGAACTGCTCCACCGGCATGCCCTTGGTCACCGCCTCCATGAACCGCCGCCAGGCGTAGGTGGCCAGGGCGCTGCTGCTGCCGGTCTTGCGGTTGGTGTCGTAGCCCAGCCACACCGCGGTGGTGAGCTGGGGGATCGAGCCCACGAACCAGAGGTCGCGGGCGCCTTCGGAGGTGCCGGTCTTGCCGGCCACGGGCCGGTCCGGCAGGGCCGCGCCGGAGCCTGTGCCGCCCTTCACCGCCTGCTGCAGCATCCACTGCACCGCGTCGGCCACCTCGCTGCGCACCGCCCGGCGCCCCTTGTCGCCATCCACCCGCCGGCTCCAGAGCAGCTCCCCGTCGGGTCCGTAGATCTCCTCGAACGGGGTGGGTTTGACGAACACCCCCCGGTTGTTGATGGCGGCATAGGCCGCCGTCATGTCCACCATGTACTGCTCGTTCGCCCCGAGCACCATCGAGGGATACTCGCCGATGTCACCCACCATGCCCAGGGTCTGGGCGATCTCGATCACCTTCGGGTAGCCCACCTTCTCGGCCAGATCCACCGAGGCGGCGTTCAGGGAGCGGGAGATCGCGCTGGTGATCGTGATGGTGCTTTTCCCTTTCGCGCCCTTGATGCAGAAGCGCTTCGGCGGCCAGCCGTCGAGGATGCAGCGCTCCTTGTTGTCCACCGCGTCCTCCGGCTTGAGCCCGGCGTCGATGGCGGCGGTGTAGGTGAACAGCTTGAAGGTGGAGCCCGGCGAGCGCATCGCCAGGGTGGCGCGGTTGAACTGGCTCTTGTTGAAGTCCTTGCCGCCCACCATCGCTCGCACCAGCCCGGTGCCGGGCTCCATTGCCACCAGGGCCCCCTCCATGGAGCCGGTGGCGTAGGTGCGGATGGTTGTGTCGGCCTCCTCCTGCCAGGCCAGATTGATGCTGCTGCGCACGGTGAGCCCGCCCACCTCGAGCTGCTCCTTGCTCAGCACGGTGGCCAGTTCCTGCTGCACCCAGCTGCCGAAGAAGGGGGCGCGGCTCTCCCAGTACTTGGGGTCGGCCGGCTTCAGCCCCAGGGGCGCTCCCTCCGCCTCGCTCTGCTGGCTGGCCGTGATGAAGCCCGCCTCCTGCATGCGCCGCAGCACGATCCGGCGGCGCTGCAGGGCCAGCTCCGGGTTCACCAGCGGCGAATACACCGACGGTGCCGGAGGCAGGCCGGCGATCATCGCCGCCTCCGGCAGGGTGAGCTGCTCGGGGCTCTTGGAGAAATAGATCCAGGCGGCGTCGGCCACGCCGTAGGCGCTGGAGCCCAGATACACCAGATTCAGATACTCGGTGAGGATCTGGCGCTTGCTCAGCTGGCGCTCCAGCTTCCCGGCCAGCGCCGCTTCCTTCACCTTGCGGATGATGGTGCGGTCCTGGCTCAGGAACACGATCCGGGCCAGCTGCTGGGTGATGGTGCTGGCGCCCTCCTCCACCGAGCCCCGCGAGATGTTGCGGATGGCGGCCCGTGCGATGCCTTGCAGGTCCACGCCGTCGTGGCGGTAGAAGCGGCGGTCCTCGGCGGCGATGAACGCCTTCTCCACCAGCGGGGGCACGGCACCGCTGCTGAGCTTCTCGCGGGACACCGGACCAAGCTTCTGCACCACCTGGCCGTCCGCCGAGAGAATGGTGAGGGTGCCGGGGCGGTTGTAGTGGCTGATGCCGCTGGCATCCGGAAGCAGGGCGTCGAATCCGCCCACCACACTCGACTGCACCACCGCCACGCCGCCGCCCAGCACGGCGGCCGCCACCGCGGTGACCACCAGCCGCCGGCCATCTCCGCGCCGGCCGGCAGCGGGGACGGTGGCAGGGGCCGGGATGGTGCGGGTCACCTCAGGTCACCAAGGCGCTGTGGCCGATGGCCAGGGCTGTCACCAGCATGCCCAGCACCAGGAATGGCTGGGCGCTGGCCTGGTATTTCACATCGAAGGCCACCGGATCGCGCAGCAGCCAGATGTCCTGGAAGGTGATCTGGGGAATGATCAGCAACACCAGAAGCACGGCAGCGAAATGCTGCCCGATCGCGATCAGCACGGCAACCATGGCCAGCTGGAAGATGTCGATCATGCCGGCGCTGATCCAGCTGGCCTTCTCGATGCCGAAGACCACGGGAAGGCTCTGCAATCCCAGCGCCCGGTCGCCCTCCACGCTCTTGAAGTCGTTCACCACGGCAATCCCGAGCCCCGCCAGCGAGTAGGCGAGCGTGAGGATCGCCGTGGCCCAGGTGAGCTGCCCGAACAGGGCCTGGCCGGCCCACCAGGGCAGGGCGATGTAGCTGGCGCCGAGGGCGTAGTTGCCCAGCCAGCCGTTCTGCTTGAGCTTCAGCGGCGGAGCCGAATAGATGAAGCTCACCAGCGAGCCGCCCAGGGCCAGCAGCAGCAGCACCGGCGTGCTGTGGCCCGCCCAGCGATCGAGTCCGTAGGCCACGCCGAGGCCCGCCAGCAGCAGGATCCAGATCTGGGCCTTCACCTGCCCCAGCGGGATCGCCCCTGACGGGATCGGCCGGTAGGGCTCGTTGATCGCGTCGATCTCGCGGTCGTAGTAGTCGTTGATCGTCTGCGTGTAGCCAGCCAGCAACGGCCCGCTCATCAGCATGCAGGCGATCGAGGCACCCACCTCCGGCAGGGTCCAGTGGAAGTTGCCGGAGGCGGCGGCTCCGCACACCACGCCCCAGATCAGGGGGATCCAGGTGACCGGCTTCATCAGCTGCAGCCGGATCCGCCAGATGTTGTCGCTGCCGGCGGCGCCTTTCATGCCCAGCAGTTGTCGGGCCGCTGAGCCGCTGCTGGCTTCGGGGTTGGGGCTGTTGGTCAAGGCCGTTGGCGCTGGGGGCTCAGGCGGGACTGATCTCGTCGTCGAAGAACCAGGCGGTCTGGCCGCCGGCCAGTTCCACCACCACGCCGATGCCCTGGCCGTCCACGGTGCGGAAGCCCTTCACGGTGCCGCTCGGGTCGCTGCGGAGCGCATCCACCAGATCGGCGGGGATGCGGTCGCGCACGCGGGCAACACGCACTCGGGAGCCGACGTTGATGGTGGCAGCCTGGGCCATGGGCTCGCGGCGCGGTTCAAAAGTGGCGCAACCTTACCAGTGCTGCAGGCCAGCGCTGCCGGGCGGACCCGTGCCGCCTCGGGTTCGGAGGTTTCCTGTCGCAGGCTCCCCTGTCCGTAGGCTCCCCTGATGGTTGCCAAGCGGATCATCCCCTGTCTCGACGTGGCCGAGGGCCGGGTGGTGAAGGGCGTGAACTTCGTGGGCCTGCGTGATGCCGGCGATCCGGTGGAGCTGGCCTGTCGCTACAGCGCCTCCGGCGCCGATGAGCTCGTGTTTCTGGACATCGCCGCCAGCCACCAGGGCCGCGCCACGCTGGTGGAGCTGGTGCAGCGCACGGCCGAGGCCGTGACGATCCCGTTCACGGTGGGCGGCGGCATCAGCGGCGTGGAGGGGATCACCGAGCTGCTGCGCGCCGGTGCCGACAAGGTGAGCCTCAACTCCTCCGCCGTGCGCGACCCGGAGCTGGTGGCGCGGGGGGCTGAACGCTTCGGCTGTCAGTGCATCGTGGTGGCGATCGACGCCCGCCGTCGGGAGACCGGTGGCTGGGACGTGTACGTGAAGGGAGGGCGCGAGGACACGGGTCTCGATGCGGTGGCCTGGGCCCGTCGGGTGGTGGAACTCGGCGCCGGCGAGATCCTGCTCACCTCGATGGATGGCGACGGCACCCAGGCGGGTTACGACCTGGAGCTCACCCGGGCGGTGGCTGACGCGGTGGAGGTGCCGGTGATCGCCTCCGGCGGGGCGGGCTGCATCGATCACATCGCCGCCGCTCTCGACGCCGGGCCCCAAGGCGGTCATGCCTCCGCCGCGCTGCTGGCTTCCCTGCTCCACGACGGCGTTCTCACGGTGGAGGCGATCAAGGCCGACCTGCTCGGCCGCGGCCTGCCGATTCGCCCGCCCGAGGCAGCGCCTACGGTCCAGCCGGAGGCCACGCTGCGGTGAGATGCCGCTCTGAGCTGTTGCGGGACCCTTCAGTTCTCTCATCTTTCCCGCTTCGTCGTTACTTGCCGTTACATTGGTACTCAGCCGTTCACTCAGCCATCCCCTTTCCTGTGGCACCCCTGCAACAGCCTCTGCTCACCGGCGTCGCCCTGCTGCTGGTGGTCGCGGTGATCGCCCTGGTGGCCTGGGCTCTGCAGCTGATGCAGGCCGCCACCGACCGTCAGGAGTTCTCGCTGATGCTGGCGGGCTGCATGGTGTGCTGCTCCGCCGTGGGCCTGGCCACGGTGATGGTGATCACGCTCACCGGTCCGCGGCCGCTGCTGGCCGGTGCCCCGCCCCTCGATGCCGGGGTGAGTCTCGACGCGGTGCTCCTGCCCGATTCCCTGCTCTGGCCTGACGCTCCGCTGTTGAGTCCCGATGCCAACCTTCAGGCCCGGTGACCCGTCGGCGGTCAGTGATCTCTTCGATCAGATCGCCCCGCGCTACGACCAGCTCAACGATCTGCTCAGCTTCGGCCTGCATCGCCTCTGGAAGCGCCAGGCGATCGCCTGGATCCGCCCTGCGCCGGGTCAGCGGCTGCTGGATCTCTGCTGCGGCACCGGCGATCTCGCCCTGCTGATGGCGGCGAGGGTGCGGCCGGGCGGTGAGGTGCTGGGCCTCGATGCCGCCGCCGGGCCCCTGGCGATCGC